>JAUYFI010000063.1 GCA_030691075.1 Sulfurisoma sp.
TACCCGACCGGCATCAAGATCACCGATGCAGAGTTGGCCTCCCTCAATCTCAAATTGGATAAGTTTCACGGCGACTGGAACTATGCGGTCTTGCCAACACGGAAGAATACTTAGTCATGTTATTTTTGCGCGACGCCTTACGCTTCGGGCGAACTGATCGGCAGCACGATGCGCGAACTGCATCCGTCTGAAACCGACTTCAATCGTTTCGGCGACTGGGCCTGCCAACGCATCGCCGTCGGCGAAATGGTGGTGACCGAAATGCGCGGCCAGCGCAAGGACGGCGCCAGCATCTGGGTGCGCGCCACCGGCCGCCAAGCCACGGGAGTGGCCGATAGTGTCGACGTGGTGTGGATCTTCGAGGATGTCACCGAGCGCCACTCGGCCGAGCAGGCGCTGCGTTGCGCCCACGACGAACTCGAGCAGCGGGTGCTCGAGCGCACCACCGAGCTATCCGGCGCCAACCAGCAGCTGCAGGCCGAGATATTCGTACGGCTGCAGGCCGAGCAGCGCATCTGGCACATCGCCCACCACGACGGCCTGACGGGCCTGCCCAACCGGACGCTGCTGCATGACCGCCTCGAGCAGACGCTTGCCCAGGCCGAGCGCGCCGGCAGCCGCGTCGCGGTGATCTTCCTCGATCTCGACCGTTTCAAGGCCATCAACGACACGCTGGGCCACGGCGTCGGCGATGAACTGCTGAAGCACGTCGCCAGGCGCCTGTCGGCGGTGGTACGGGCCGTGGATACCGTGTCGCGGCTCGGCGGCGACGAGTTCGTCATCGTCATGGCCGGTATCGCCGGCCCCGAGGATGCCGCCGTGGCGGCGCAGAAGGTCATCGACGCGCTGGCAGCCGCGGTGACCATCGAGGGCCATAGCTTGCGGGCCACGCCCTCGCTCGGCATCGCGCTGTTTCCCGACGATGGCACGGCGCCGCTGCATCTGATGAAAAACGCCGACACGGCGATGTATCAAGCCAAGGCGCGGGGGCGGAACACCTACGAGTTTTTCACCCAGCGGCTCAACGCCGAAACCGAGCGCGCCTTCACGCTGGAGCAGCGCCTGCGCCTGGCCATCGAGGCCGGCCACCTGGTGCTGCACTACCAGCCGCTGGTGGACATGGAGACGCGCAAGGTCGCGAGCCTGGAGGCGCTGCTGCGCTGGAACGACCCCGAGCACGGCATCATCCTGCCCGGCGAGTTCATCCCGCTGGCCGAGGAAACCGGGCTGATCGTGCCCATTGGCCAGTGGGTGATCGCCGAGGCGCTGCGGCAGAACCGGCGCTGGCAGGAAGCGGGCATGCCGCTGCTTCCGGTGGCGGTGAACCTTTCGCCGCGCCAGTTCCGCCAGAAGGATCTCGTCGGCGGCATCCGCGCTCTGCTCGCCGAGACCGGCCAGCCGGCGCGGCTGCTCGAGCTCGAGATCACCGAATCGACACTGCTGCACGATCTCGACGCGGCGCTGGAAACGCTGCGCGAACTCGACGCCATGGGCGTTCGCCTGGCCATCGACGATTTCGGCACCGGCTATTCCAGCCTTAACCACCTGAAGCGCCTGCCGGTGCACAAGCTCAAGATCGACCAGTCCTTCGTCCGCGATCTCTGCCACGACCGCGACGACGCGGCCATCGTCAACGCCATCATTGGGCTGGGTAGCGCCATGGATCTCCATGTGCTGGCCGAGGGCGTCGAGACCCGCGACCAACTCGCGGCGCTCGACAAGCTTGGCTGCCGTCAATACCAGGGCTACCTGTTCTCGCGGCCCTTGCCGCCGGACCAGGTGGGGCAATTGTTCAACCCCTCCATGCTCGGCTGCATAGCCACCGAGCCTGATCACACCATCTGAAAGGAAATCCCATGTCTGCCATCACCACCACCAGCGGGCTCGTCATCGAGGACATCGTCGAAGGCAACGGCACCGAAGCCGCCGCCGGCCAGCACGTCACCGTGCATTACACCGGCTGGCTCACCGACGGCACCCAGTTCGATTCGAGCAAGGACCGCGACGACCCCTTCGATTTTCCGCTCGGTGCGCGCCATGTCATCGCCGGCTGGGACGAAGGCGTTCAGGGCATGAAAATCGGCGGCACGCGCAAGCTGACGATTCCGCCGGAACTCGGCTACGGCGCGCGCGGCGCCAGCGGCGTCATCCCCCCCAATGCGACGCTGGTCTTCGAGGTGGAGTTGCTGGGCGTGA
This sequence comes from Sulfurisoma sp., assembly GCA_030691075.1. GTDB lineage: Bacteria > Pseudomonadota > Gammaproteobacteria > Burkholderiales > Rhodocyclaceae > Sulfurisoma. The sequence continues at coordinate 2,197 of JAUYFI010000063.1, forward strand.
ACTGATGTCATGGGCATCGGCTGCGCGCCGTCCGGGCTTGCTATACACTGAGAGAAAAGCGAAACGACGGAAGGATGGGGCCGATGATGTTGCGCGCATTGCTTGTGTTACCCGCGTTGTTGCTGGCGCCGCCAGCCGTCGCCGACAAGCCGCTGGCCCCCGCCAGCGTGCCAGGCACGCAACTGGTTTCCGCCGAACGGGTGGTGGAACTGATCGGTGCCCTGCCGGATATTGTCATCATCGACAGCCGCCGTCGCGAGGAATTCGAGAAGGGCCATATCGAGGGCGCGGTCAGCCTGCTCGATACCGAGCTGACGCGTGCCGGCCTCGCCAGGCTGGCGCCCGCGCCCGACCGTCCCCTGCTGTTCTACTGCAACGGCGAGCACTGCCTGCGCAGCTCGAACTCTGCCGTGCAGGCGCTGGCCTGGGGCTATCGCAGGGTGTACTGGTTCCGCGGCGGCTGGCAGGAATGGACCGACAAGCACCTGCCGGTCGCGCGTTGAGGGAGGCAGGAGCGGTGCCGCGATGATTCCGGTCGAGCGTCTTTCGCTGCGCGCCGCGACGGTCGGCATCGTGCTGGTGTCGGGGCTGCTGGCGGCCGCCCTGCTCGGCTTCGCCGTCTACACCTTCAAGTCCGCGGCCTTCGATGCGCAGCAGAAGAGCCTTACCCGAATGGTCGAGGTGGCGACCCTCGAAGTCATCCATCATCTCGACAAGGGTGTCTTCTCTTTCGGCACCGGCTTGCAGGAACGCCCCGAATTCCGCGCGGCGCTGGAGCGCAAGCTGGCGGCGGGGGAGGATACGGTGCTGCTGGCGGCGCTGGGTGACCCCTTCGTCAATGGCTTCGTCGGCGCCGGCCAGCTGGATCTGGTCAAGTTGCGCGTCTTCGACCCCGCGCTGGCGCCGCTGGGCGAAAACGCCTCCGCCGTCGCCCTGCCGCCGGGCCTGCCGCCGGCGCTCCATCGACTCGCGGCCGGCCGCACCGGCGCCGACCGGCTCAAGGCGGTCGGCGCCCTCTGGCTCTCGCCACGCGGGCCGCTGTATTCGGTGCTGCTGCCGATCGGTGGCCTCCGCGTCCTCGGCTACCTTGAGGTGGTGGTCGATCCCGTCTTCAATTTCGGCGCCGTGGCGCAGATGACCCGCATGCCCACGTCCATCTTTGCCATGGATGGTCGTCTGTTGCTGCAGTCGGCCGGCGCCGCCAATGCGAGCGGCGAAACCCTGTCCGTCGCCTATCTGCTGCGCGCGGCCGATGGCCAGCCAGCTTTCCGCCTGGTCTGCCTCGACGATGTGACCCAGTTGCGCGACGACGTTCGGCGCACCTCGGTCATGCTGCTGGTGGGCATCGGTCTTCTTGGCGGCCTTGCGGCGATGGCCGCCCTGGTCTTCCTCAATCGGTTCCTCTTCGTGCCGCTGCGCGGAATGCAGACCGACATGGAGCGCTGCGCCGGCGGCGATCTCTCGGCGACCGTCAACCGCCGCATGGTGCGTGAATTCCGCGCCGTGGCCGATGCCTTTAACCGGATGGCGGCGCAGTTGGCGGGCCGGATCGAGGAGTTGCGGCGGCTGTCATGCATCGACGGTCTCACGGCGCTGTCCAATCGCCACCATTTCGACATTGTGCTGGCCCTGGAATGGTCGCGGGCGCGCCGCAGCGGAAAACCGCTGTCGCTGATCATGGTCGACGTCGATCACTTCAAGCTCTACAACGATCATTACGGCCACATGGCCGGCGACGACTGCCTGCGGGCGGTGGGCCGCGTGCTCGCCTGCGCGGTACGGCGCCCAACCGACGTGGTGGCGCGCTACGGCGGCGAGGAGTTCGTGATTCTGCTGCCGGACACTTCGCCCGAGGGCGCGCGCCTCGTTGCCGAAATCATCCTGAACGACCTGGCCCGCCTGCGCTTGCCGCATGCCGCTTCGCCGACCGCCGCGCACATGACCGTGAGCACCGGCATCGTCACCTGCCCGGTGTCAGACGATTTCAGGGTCGAAATGCTGGTGGCGGCGGCCGACCAGGCCCTCTACCAGGCCAAGCACGAGGGCCGCAATCGCATCGTGGTGGCGGAAATGGATTTGAATGGCCACGGATGACGCCATGAGCTCCGTCGGCAATCTGGCAGACCTCGATACGGGCCAGGTGCTGTTGCCGAGCTTCGTCGCCCGCCGTGGCGACGGTCTGTATGTCGATATCTCGGCCATGGATTCGCCGGAGCTGTTCCTGCGTTTCGTCGAGCGCGTCTTTGTCGGCGGCACGCGCTTTTCCGGTCTCGATCACGATCTCTTCGTCAAGCTGCTGTTCGACACCACCCCGACCGACATTGCCGCGCTGCTTGCCCGCTTCGAGGCCGAGGAGCGCCCGCCCGAACTGCGCCTCGCCGGCGACATCGTTGCCTTTCCGGCGGAGCGCCAGGCGCTCTACCGCGGCGTCAAGCTGCTCGGCGGCGGTCAGGCCGCCGAGTATTTCTTCGAGCAGGTGACCGTCGATACGGAAATCCAGGTGCCGCGCCATGGCGATGCCGACGAGAATGGCGAGCAATCGCTTCTCGGTTACGACAAACAGACGGTGTCGGAGCGCGCCTATCTCGATTTCGACGAGTTCATCGCCGCCGCCTGGAACAAGGGACTGCGCTACGGCATCGACGCCGCGGCGGTGCGCGAGACGATCACCCGCGACAAGGCGGAGCGCCTGATCATTGCCCGGCAGAAGCCGCCGCTGCCGGGCCGCGATGCCAGCATCGAGGAGAAGACCGATGCGTTGCACCGCGACGACTCGCCGCGCATTCGTTCCGACGGGCGCATCGACCTGCGCCATTTCCGCAACCGCTTCCCGCAGGTGGTCGCCGGCATGCCGCTCTTCAAGAAGGTGCCGCGCGTTCCGGGCGTGGTGGGCTGGAACGTGGCGGGCAGCGAGCTGCCCCCCCCAGCGGTCAAGGATTTCGACATCGGCACCCTGGCGGGCCCCGGCACCCGCGTCGAGCGCACCGAGGGCGGCCAGGAATTCGTGATCGCGGCGATGGACGGCTTCCTCAACATCGACACCCAGTCGGGCCAGGTGTCGATTACCGACAAGATCATCAACAAGGAAGGCGTCAGCATTCGCACCACCGGCGATCTGGCGCTCGCCGGGGACGAGTACGAGGAGCACGGCGAGGTGCAGGAGAAGCGCGTCGTCGAGGGGCACCACATGACCTTCTTCGCGCCGGTGTTCGGCAGCATCGTGTCGAATGGCGGCCGCATCGTCATCAAGCAGGCCATTTTCGGCGGCGCGGCCAAGAGCCAGGGCGGCAGCATCGTCGTCGAGGGCTCGGCCTCGCGCGCCACGCTGGAGGCGAAGCGCGGCCTGATCGAGGCGGCGCGGGCAGAGGGTTCGCTGCTGATCGCCCAGGTGGTGCGCGTCGGTCGTGCCGTGGACTGCGAAATCGTCGCCGACGAGGTGGTCATCGAGCAGGCAGAAGGCTGCGCCATCGCGGCGCGGAGCGCGACCATCGGCGTGGCGGCGGCGCGCAAGCATGATGGCACCATTCTCACGCTGCTGCTGCCGGATGTCGAAGGCTACGACAAGGAGATCGAGAAGGCCGCCGCGGCGCGAACGGCCGCCGAAGCCGCGCTGGCGGCGCGGCACATGGCGCTCGCCGCCCTGGCGGAGCAGCCCGACTTGAAGACCTACCTGGCCTTGCAGCCCAAGATCAAGGCCGGGACGCTGGCCATGACGCCGGCGCAGGAGGCCAACTGGCAGAAGCTGCTGGGCCGGCTGGGACCCGCGCTGCGCGAGCACTCCCGCCTCCATGGCGAGATGCAGGGCCTGCAGGCGACCGTCGCGGAATCCGGCCAGCGCATCGAGACGCTGCGGCGGGAACGCAGCGATTCCCTGGCTGCGGTGCGCTGCGCGATCGGGGAAGTGAAGGGCGAGACCCTCGTGCGCAGCCGCCGCGTGCGGCCCGACCAGCCGCCGCTGGCCAGCCTGCCGGCCAAGGAACTGCACCTGAAGCTGCGCGAGGCCGGCGCCGCGGCCGAGCGCATATTCGGTGGCGACAGCGGCAGCGTTTCCTGGCCGCCGGATCAGGGCTTGATGTAGGCCCAGTCGTCGCGCATAGGCTTTATTCCTGAAATTTACGGAATAATCCGCGCTCCCCTGGCGTCTTACTGCTCATGGAACTCCTGAACCCATTCTCCAGGCACCGCGAGCGCGGCCAGCTTGAGCAGCAGCGCCGCCGCCTCTACCGCATTGCCTATTCCTGGTGCCACGACGGCAACCTGGCCGAGGATCTCGTCCAGGAAACCCTGATCCGGGCGCTGGAACGCGCCGGTCAGCTGCGCGACCCGGAGCGGCTGCCGGCCTGGCTGGCGGCCATCCTCGTCAATTGCTGGCGCGACCACCTGCGGCGGCTCAAGCCCACCGACGATATCGCCGAACTGGAGGAGAGCCTGTTCGACGACGAAAATCGTTCACCCGAGAGCAGTGCCGAGTGCAACCAGCTGGTCAAGCGCGTGCGCGACGAGATCGCGATGCTGCCGGTCGGCCAGCGCCAGGTGTTGACGCTGGTCGATCTCGAGGAGTTCTCCTACGCCGAGGTGGCCGAAGCCCTCGACATCCCCGTGGGCACGGTAATGAGCCGGCTGTGCCGGGCACGGCAGGCACTCAAGGGCCGCCTGCAGGCGGCGCGCGAGCATGCGATGGCGCCGGTGTTGAGGAGCGTCAAATGAGCGAAGATCAAAAGGTTTCCTTCGAGGAACTCAATGCCTTCATCGACGGCGAGCTCGATGCCGGCGCCTCGGCCCGTGTGCTCGCCGCGATCGACGGCAATGACCAGTTGAAGCGCGAGGCCTGCGAACTGCGCGCCCTGCGCGACCAGGTTCGCCATGCCTACGAGCCCGCCCGGCTCGGCGGCGGCGGTCAGGGGCGTCATCGCTTCGCCAGCGGGCGCTGGCCGCAGGCGCTGGCGGCGGGGCTACTGCTTGCGGTCGGCGCCGCCGTCGGCTGGCAGGGCCATGCCCTGCAGCGTCCGGACGAGCAGGGTGTCTGGCAGCGCATCGCCCAGGTCAGGCCGCACGGCGATGCGCGCCGCCTGGTGCTGCATGTCGGCGACCCCGATCGCGGGCGCTTCGAAAATACGCTGGAAGAAGTGCGCGACATGCTCAAGGCCGCCCATGGTCGCGGCCAGCGGATGGAGCTCGAGATTCTCGCCAACGGCAGCGGGCTCAACCTGCTGCGCGTCAAGACTTCGCCGGTCGCCGACAAGCTGGCGCGGCTGCAGGCCGAATTCCCCGAGCTGTCGCTGGTCGCCTGTGGCCAGGGCCTCAACCGCTTGCAGGGGCAGGGCGACGACATCCGCCTGGTTCCCGGCGTGGTGACGGCCGATTCGGCACTCGACGAGATAGTGCGGCGGATGAACCAAGGCTGGGCATACCTTCGCGTCTGAAAGACGCGAAGGTATGCCCGTTGGGCAAATCTGGCCCACCCACCCCCCGCCCCTCCCTCGCGGGAGGGGTGACTGCCCTGCTCGCTGCGCTCGATTGTTGCCGGTGACACTGTAGCGGCACATCTCCGCGGTACTCCGCCCCGATGCGCCGTCCCGCCAGCGCCCCGCAGGAAGTACCCTTGGGGTGCGCCGACTTTTCAGGGCAGCACGAGGCTGAAGCTGGCGCCGTTGGCGTTGGCCAGTTCGACATGGCCGTGGCGGCCGCCGGGCGTGGCGTGGCGCGCCGCGATCAGCCGCGCGAAGGCGATGCCCAGACCGCTCGATCCGGGCGCCATTTCGCCGACGCCGCCGTCCAGCACATCCCCCGGGAAACCCGTGCCGTCGTCGGTGACGGTGAAGCGCATGCCGCCACCGGGCTCCAGGGCGACGGTCAGCGCAACCCGTGACCGGGCGTGGCGCAGCGCGTTGCGCAAGGCATCGAGCAGCGCGAACCTGACCAGGTAGGCATCGAAGGCCCAGTGGCCGATAGCCGTTCCCGTGCCGGGGTCGCAGGTGAAGGCGATGTCGCGGTGATCGGTCAATTCCAGTTCCGCCATGGTGTCGGCAAGAAAATCGGCGACGTCGTGGTCGTCGATGGCCAGCCGTAGCGTACCTTCACCGGCGCGATAGAGCACCAGCAATTCCACCAGTTGCGCCGACAGGCGCGCCGCCAATGTTTGCGCCTGATGCAGTGCCGGCGAGGGGCATTCGCGGCCGGCCTCGTCGAGCCAGGCGCCGAGCGCATTGAGCGAGTTCTTGGCGTCGTGAATCGCGGCGGCGACGAAGGCGTCCATGTGGGGCGGCTCCCGTTCAGATGTCGAGCACGGGCGCGCCCTCCGGCGCGACCTTGCGGTAGAGCGCGACGGCTTCCGGCAGCTTGGCGTGGTCGCGATTGGCGACGATGGCCTGGCTGATGTAGCGGTGCGCCTGGGCCAGGCGGTCGGCGTCGGGGCCCCGCTTGTGGATGTGCATCAGCAGGGCGATGGCGGCGTTGAGCGACACCTGGCAGTTGCTGGTGAGGCGGTCGGCCGCTTCCTGCAGCATGGTGATTGCCTGCTCGAGCTGTCCCGCCTTCGCCAGCGCCACGGCATCGTTGTTGAGCTTGATCATGCGCTTCTTCGTGACCTCGAGGAAAATCGCGCCTTCTTCCTTCAGTCCCGCCGCGGCGAATACCGACTGGGCCTGGGCGAAGACCGTGTCGTCCTCGTAATGCTCCTCGGCGACGGCCTGGATGATGCGGCGCGCCTCGTCATTGCGGCCGTCGGCGAAGCAGGCCTGGGCGATTTCCAGCGCGGTGGTCGGATCGAGGCCGGCCTCCTGCTGTACCGCCAGCGCCCGGTCGAGCGCCGCCTTGGCCGCCGCCGAATCGCCGGCCCGGCTGTGCACCAGGCTCTCGACGGCCGCCTGACGGGCCGCCAGTTCCGGCGTGCGCGAGAAATGGTCGCCCATCTCCTTGACGACCGACAACGCCTCTTGCGTCTTGCCCTGCTCGACGCAGCTCTTGGCCAGTCCGGCGTAGTCGTCGTGGCTCTTGAAGAAGCCCGTCCGGTCCTTCTCCACCGCGCGGCGAAAGGCCTCTTCGGCACGGGAGAAATCACGGTTGTCGAGCGCCAGTGCGCCGAGGCTGCGCTGGCGCCGCGTCGAGGGCGCGACCTTCAGGGCCTGCTCGACCACCTGCTGGGCGGCGGCAGCGTCGGTCTTCTTCAGCAGGCCGGCCAGCGAGTCGTAAGCGGCGAGATAGTTGGGATAGGCGGCCAGCGCCGCATTCAGGTGTTCCCTGGCCCGGTCTTCCCGGCCCGCGGCAGCCAGTGCCCGCGCCCTGCCCACCTCGGCCCAGGGCGTTGCCCGTTGCCGGAGGACGCCTTCGTAGAGGGCGAGCGCTTCATCCTGCCGCCGGGTTTGCAGCAGCAGATCACCCTTGAGCCGGAGCACATCAAGGCTGTAGCGGCTCGGCTGCGCGAGCAGCGCGTCGCAGGTGGCCAGTGCCTTGGCCCTGTCGCCGCGTTCCCCCATGTGCTGATACACGGGGCGCAAGGCCTCCTTTTTTTCGAGGATGCGCTCCAGCCGCGTGTGCAGCGTGCCCGAGGTGAAGGGCTTGATCAGATAGTCGTCGGGGGCGTACTCGGCGGCGGTGGAGACCTGCTCGTAGCTGGTCTCGCCGGTAATCATCAGGAAGGCGGTGGTCGGGGGCAGCAACTGGCGTCGCCGCACGAGTTCGAGCAACTGCTGGCCGTCGGCGCCCTGGCCGAGGTTGTAGTCGCAGATGACGAGGTCGTAGCGGTTGGCGCCGAGCCGCTCGACGGCTTCCTTGACGTTACGCGCCGTGTCGCAGCGCTCGAGGCCGGCGTCGGCCAACTGGATGCGCACGGTGGTGCGCATTTCCGCCACGTCGTCGATCAGCAGTCCGCGCAGCTCGCGCAGGTCGATGGTCATTGCCGACTACGCTTCGACCCTCTTGCGCACCACCGCGTTGAAGTGCTCGATCCACTCCGGCGCGAACTGGTTGTCGCAGGCATTGACTTCGGCGATGGCGCGCAGCAGCGAGCGGCTGTGGCCGCGGTCGCTATGTTTTTGCATCACCGCCTCGAAGGCGTCGACGATGGCGATGATCTTGGCGCCGGGGTGAATGGCCGCCTCCTTGATCCCCAGCGGATAGCCGCCGCCATCGGGCATCTCGTGGTGCTGCGCCACCATCGCCGCCGCGTCGGCCCAGCCGGGCATGCGTTCGAGCAATCCCGCGGAGTAGCCCGGATGGGCATGCAGCGATTTCTTGTCGTCGTCGCTCAGCTTTCCCGGCTTGAGCCAGACCGCCTCCGGCAGCATCATCATGCCGATGTCGTGAAGATGGACGGCGGCCTCGAGCTGGGTCGCGTCGACGGGCGAGCCGGCGGCGATATTGGTGTCGAGCGCGAGGCGCAGCAGGCGGGCGGCGCGGCCCTTGTACAGTTTCGATCTGGCCTCGAACTGCAGTGCCAGGGTGCGGAAAAACTTGAGGTCCTCGCTGGCCGCTTCGCGGCCGCGGGTCGCCTTCTGCTTCGGCGGCCTGGCCGCCGGCGCCGGCCGGAAACCCGTGACCGATTCGATCACCGTGAAGGCGCGCGCATCGATTTCGTCGGCGGCCAATGTCGCCATGCCATCGAGGCCGCCAACCAGTTCGACCAGCTTGAGGTGGCCGAGCGGCCGGTTTCCGGACAGCGCCTCGACGGCGAGTTCGAGGCGGTCCAGCGCCAGCAGGGTGACTTCGGCGAGCAGGTCGGTGAAGACGATTTCGTCGTTGCGCACCCGCGCCAGCAGGGTCTCGATCGGGTGCGCGATCAGCACGCCGACATCGACCTTGCACAGGGCCGAATCGCCCTTGATGTTGTGCAGGGCGCGGAAGAGATTGGCGATCAGCTCGCGGTCGCGCGGGGCGCGCTTGAGCAGGGCGATGTTGCGCTCGATCCCGGGGACCTTGTCGGTCAGGTCGTCGATGAACTCCTCGAGGCTTTCGCGATCGGCGATGCGCGGATTCAGCAGGGCGGTGATATCGGCCATTTCAGTCCTTTCTTGCGGTCCACGAATCCTTGAGCGTCACGGTGCGATTGAAAACCGGCGCGTCGGGCCGCGAATCGACGCGGTCGGCGACGAAGTAGCCGTGGCGCTCGAACTGGAAGCGGTCTTCCGCCTTCGCTTCCTTCAGCGCCGGTTCGATCTGCGCGGTGATGACCGTCATCGACCGCGGGTTGATGTCGGCGAGGAAGTCGCGCTCGCCCGCTCCCGGCGCCGGCACGGCGAAGAGGCGGTCGTAAAGGCGCACTTCGGCGGCATGGGCATGTTTCGCCGAGACCCAGTGGATGTTGCCCTTGACCTTGTAGTTGTCGGCGCCGGGCGTGCCGCTCTTCGAGTCCGCCATGACCTCGCAATGCACGGCGACGACATTGCCGGCCGCATCGCGGTCAGCACCGATGCACTTGACGACATAGCCATGGCGCAGGCGCACGCTGTTGCCGGGGAAGAGGCGGAAGTAGCCCTTGCTCGGCGTCTCCATGAAATCCTCGCGCTCGATCCACAGCTCGCCCGAGAACGGCACGGCGCGCTTGCCCCACTCGGGCTTCTGCGGATGGTTGGGGGCGAGGCACTCTTCTTCCTGGCCCGCGGGGTAGTTGTCGATGACGAGCCTGAGCGGATCGAGCACGGCGACGCGGCGCGGCGCGGTCTCGCCCAGGTGGTCGCGCATGCAGCCCTCGAGCACGCTCATGTCGATCAGTGAGTCGGACTTGGAGACGCCGATCATCTCGGCGAAGCGGCGGAAGCCCTCGGCGGTGTAGCCGCGGCGGCGCGCGCCGACCAGGGTCGGCAGGCGCGGGTCGTCCCAGCCGGCGACATGGCCTTCGTCGACCAGTTGGATCAGCTTGCGCTTGGACAGCACGACGTAGGTGAGATTGAGGCGGGCGAACTCGATCTGTTGCGGCAGCGGCGTGTTCACGCAGCCCAGCTCGGCCAGCCGCGCCAGCAGCCAGTCGTAGAAGGGCCGCTGGTCGGCGAATTCCAGCGTGCAGATCGAATGGGTGATGTTCTCCAGCGCGTCCTCGATGGGATGGGCGTAGGTGTACATCGGGTAGATGCACCAGGTGTCGCCGGTGGCGTGGTGCGTGGCGTGGCGGATGCGGTAGATCGCCGGATCGCGCAGGTTGATGTTGCCGGCGGCCATGTCGATCTTCGCCCGCAGCACATGGGCGCCGTCGGGAAACTCGCCGGCGCGCATCGAGCGGAACAGGGCGAGGTTCTCGTCCGGCGTGCGGTAGCGATGGGGCGAGTCCTGGCCCGGCTCGGTCAGGGTGCCTCGATTGGCGCGCATCGCCTCGGCGCTCTGCGAATCGACGTAGGCGTGGCCGGCCTCGATCAGCTTTTCGGCGAACGCATACATCCAGCCGAAATAGTCGGAGGCGAAATACTGATTGTCGCCCCACGCGAAGCCCAGCCAGTGCACGGAATCGACGATGGCATCGACATATTCCTGCTCTTCCTTTTTCGGGTTGGTGTCGTCGAAGCGCAGGTGGCAGGCGCCGGCGTAATCCCGCGCCAGGCCGAAGTTGAGGCAGATCGACTTGGCATGGCCGAAGTGCAGATAGCCGTTGGGCTCGGGCGGGAAGCGGGTGCGGATTTTCGCGACGTCCAACGAAATCGCCGTCCCGCCAGCGCCGACTTTTTGCCGGGCGGCCGGGCCGGGCTGGCCCGACCAGGTGCGCGCGGCGTATTTCCCCGCGGCCAGGTCGGCGTCGATGATGTTGCGGATGAAGTTGGAGACTACGGTTTTTTCGGCTTCGGCCATGATGGAAACGGAGGCGATGGTGCGATGCCCCGATTCTACCGGTCAAAGCCTGATTGCCGACAGCGGCAGGGCGAGGCCGTAGCGGGTCAGCGGGCGCCTGCCGGCAGTGCGGACGAGAAAGGGTTCGGCGGCCAGCGATAGCGTCTCGTGCAGAGCGCGGTTGATCTTCGAGCGCTTCTGCTGGAAGAACGGCGCGTCGAACCCGCAGGCAAGCAGGCGCTGTTCCGCCGCCAAGCTGGGGTGGCCGCGTCCGACCACGGCGGCATAGCGGGCCAGGTAGTCGTCCGGCGCCACGTCGGAATAACGCACGAATCCGGCCGCGCCGGCGCTCTCGCGGCGCAACGCCGCCAGCCACCAGTAGAAGGCGAACAGCGCCGGCGCCAGCGCCACTGCGGCATTGCCGCAATGCACCGTCGCGGCGGCCGGGTCGAAGCGCAGGCTGGCCCCGGCCACGCCCGCTTGCGCGGCGGCCACCAGTTGCGCGAAGGGCGCGGCGTGGTTCAGCGCCTCGCGCGGCAAGCCATCGCGCAGGCGCACGAAGGGAATCTCCGCCAGCATGACGCGGGCATCGGCGGTATGCACCGGCCGGCCGTCGCGGGTGTGCAGCACGCGCGGCGTTTTTGGCGGGAAATAGAAGTCGGTCAGCGACTCGAAGGGCTCGGACACCAACACATGCGACAGCCGGTCCTGCGCGCGACCGAATAGCGACAGCGCATAGCCGAGAAAGAAACCCATCGTCTTGCGTCCGCCGGCGATGGAGACATGCAGCGAGCATTCGTCGTCGGCGCACAGCCGGCGCACATGGCCGAGCAGGCAATCGGCGGCACGGGTGTTGTCTTCCGGGGTGCGGATGTCGGCCAGCGGGTTGCCGGCGGCATCGGGAATGGTGTGGATATTCGCCGTCGTGAATTCGATGGCGGGGAGGCCGTAATCGCGGCACAGCGCATGGAACTGCCCGGTCGCCGGATCGAGCAGGGCAAGGCGTGCCCGTTCGGCGCCTTCGGCGGTGGTGACGAGATGGATTTCGGTGGGGACGAACGTCGGCGTTGGCGACACGGCGAGCGCGTAGAGCGTTTCCGTCACCACCTGCGGCGTGAGGCCGGTGACGGCGAGCAGGATGCGGCGGGGGAAGTCGGCGGGGTTCATTTCGGCAGCAATTCGGCGAAGGACTTTTCCAGCCACTCGGCCAGCCGGCCCTCGTCGCGGATCAGGTCGCGCACCGTGCCCGAATCCGAGCGGGTGCCGTGGGCGAGACTGTTGCGCAGGTTCTTCAGCGTCATGAAATTGCCTGTCTCGCCGGGACGCTGACGCTGGCTGCGCGTGGCATCGGCCAGTTGCTCGTCGGCGCTCTTGCGAACGTCGTAGCTGTCATCGTCGCCGCCGGTCGCCTCGATTTGCGCGGTGATCGTCGACTCGTAGCCGAACTCGGCCGCACGCACATAGTCGCGCCGCGCGAGGTATTCACGCGCCAGCGAAGCTTCCCAGGCCGAACGGGACCGCCCCTGCCGCCAGGAAATGCGCTCTTTCAGCAGCGGCAGGAACAGCGCGCCGGCCGCGCTTTCGGACTGTTGCGGGCTTTGCGCGAAGGAGTCGAGCTTGCGTCGGGCATCGGGCGCGTTGGCGGTGCGTTCCAGATAGGCGGCGTCGGTCAGCAACTTGCCCGGCAAACCCTCGCGCGTCAGCAGCGCGCCGAAGGCGCCGTAGTCACCGTCCTTGTTGAACTGTTCCATGGCGCGCAGCCAGTCGTAGATGCGCAGCAGGCCGTCGAGCTTCACCACCGGCGTGATGCCGTTCTCGGCGAGGTCGAAGGCGGCGTAATAGATGTCGGTGACTTTCGCCTGCACCACGGCTTGCAGGTAGAAGGCCGAGAGCAAGCCCAGCATTGGCAGGTGGCGCAGGGCGTGAGTGATGTCGAGCAGCACCTCGTCGCCGCGCCGAAAGTCCGCCGACATGGTCTTGAGGATGTCGACCTGCTTTTCTTCGTTGTAGCCGTAGGGCACCAGCCGCAACTGGTATTGCCGCTTGCCGGTGGCATTGAGCGCGATTTCCAGTTCGTTGAGCATTTCCTGCGTCACGGCGTCGGCGCGTACCGCCGTATTCAGCGCATCGTTCATATGCTCGTGCAGTTCGAAAGCCAGCACGTCCCACATGCTGCCCGCCGTGCCGAGGATACGTAGCCGGTCCACGCGCGCTTCCTCGGCCAGTGCCGAACCGAAGAAAGGCGCATCACGGCGGGTGGCGCCGAAATCGTAAGTCGTCTTGCGGTAGCTGTTACCGCGTTCTGGCGGCACACGGCCGAGAAAGGTAATCAGTGTCTTGCTCACGTCGGCAGCTTCTCCACAAAAAATTCCTCCAGCCGCGCCCCGGCCATCTCCAGTTCGTCCGCCGACAATTCGCGGCCGCGCCATTCTGCCGGAATATCCAGCGTCAGATGAAGGAAACGCGTACCGCGCGCGCAGACCGCGGCGGCCAGATGCAGCGGCAGGCTGCCGATCACCGTGTCGCCGGCGCCGACTTTTTCAACGTCGAGATGCGCGACCCAGGCATCGACCGCCAGACCTTGCCGGCGCGCCCATTCCACCGCGCCGGGATGGCGCGAGACGAAATACGTCGTCATGTCAGCGCCGCCGGCAGGCCGGTCCAGTGGATGCCGCCGGGCAGGCTGGCGCGGCCGATGCGTGCCTGAAAGCCGCGCCCCGGTAGCGGGTAGCAGCGCACGTCGTCTTCCCTGTCGTCGATGATCCCGGCGACTTCCTCCAGGCAATGCGCTTTCGCCCGCTCCGTGCCCACCAGCAGGAACACGCTGTATTCCAGTGGCGTGGCATGGGCACACAGGCGGCGGTACACCTTCGCCAGCCGGCGCGGGTTGGCGATGTCGTAGCCGATCACCCAGTCGGTCACGCGAATTCTTCTTCGGCGATGTCCGCCGGAGTGGGGTGATAGTCGCCCACGGCGGTGGCCACGTCGGCGACGGCCTCGGTCAACGCGCGGCGCAGGCTCTCGGCCGCCGTTTCCCATTCCGCGTAGTAACGGCCACGTCCGGCCTTGCCCAGCAGGCAGGCGCCATCGGTCATGCTGAAATCCTCGGAGCGCAAGGTCTCGCCGCGAAACAGCTTCAGCACGAAGCGGTCGGCCTCTGGGCGCAGCGCTTCCACCACGTCGCACGCCAGCGATTCGCGGCCGAAATCCAGCGCGTGGTAAAAGCCGATGAAAGGGTCCAGACCCGCGCCGTACAAGGCAATGACCGCTTCGGCGTGGAGCAGCGTGTAGGTCAGCGACAGCACCGCATTCACCGGGTCTTTCGGCGGACGGCGGTTGCGGCCGGAAAAATTCAGGCGCTCGGCGAACAGCTCCTGGTAGCCCTGGAAATAGGCCGCCGCGCCGGCGCCCTCCAGCCCGCGCAGGGAGGTAATGCTGGCTTGTGCATCCACTTCGGTCAGACAGTTGTCCAGCCGCTCCAGGCACACCGTCAGCGGGTAGCGCCAGCGTAAATCCTCGTCGCGCCGCTCGGCGATCAGCGCGCGCTGGGCGCGCAGCTTGGCCTCGACGATGGCGCGGGCGAAGCGCAGGCAGAAGTCGGCGTCGAGCGACAGCCGATACTGCGCCACCCGTCGCGCCGCGTCGTTGTGCGGACGGCCCATCAGCAGCGTCGGCTCGCCCTTGCGGCCCGAGAGCACCACCACGCCGATGCCGCGCTCGCCCAGCTTGCCCAGCAGCGAGGCCGAAAGCGTCACGTCGCCGCGCAGAAACACGCGCGACAACGGAGCGAGCGGGACCGTGCCGCAGCGCGCGCCGTTCTCGTGGAACACCAGCGCCTCGCCATCGACCTTCAGCTCCACCCCGCGACGATCGACATACAGGCTGGTCATGTTCGTTTTCCTTTCACAGCACCATGAATGGCGCGGAAGTCGGCGCCGGCGCCACGGCGATACCCAAGCCTTCCATCTTCATGCGCGGATCGAGCTGGAAGATATGCACGCGGTCTTCCGCGGCGTCGATCAGCGCGGCCAGTTCGCGTTGCGCCTCGCGCAGTTCCGCCGGCGTGAACCAGCATTCGAAAAACGACTTCTGCCCGCCCACCTTGAAACCCAGCAGATAGCGATGCACCCGGTACAGCCGCTTCGGGCTGCTCACGTCATAACAAACCAGGTAGAGAGTGCGTTTCGCGTCGACCATGACGACAGTATTGGCGCGGGCCGATTTCGAGGCAAGCGCGGCAAGCTTGCCGCGCTCGGGCGGGGGTCTCAATCCCTCTGTTTTCAGGGCTTTTTGCCGACCCGATTATTCCTGTTGAATTCAGGTTTCATTCGATGACCTCAATTGCCCGCAATCGGTCGATGACTGCCGGATCCAGATCGCTGGCCAAAACTTCTTGCAACGTAGCCTGCCGACCTTTGATCGCCTCGGCCACAAAGGAACATCGCTCCTCAATCACCGGTAATACGCGTTCGCGCATGAAGTCCCGTTCGTTGGAAGTAAATCGCTCATCGCCAATGACCCGTGAGATTCCTTCGGGTATCTGCTCGACAATCTTCGTCAGCACGCCGCGCACCAGTCGGGGTGCGACTCGCGCCTCGAAGGCCATCGCATCCCAATGGACGCCTTCCACCCATCCCGGCTTGTTCTCGCCGGCAATGGCCATCGACATCGTGGCTCGCGGCAAATAGGCCTCGACGCACAGCATGTCGTAAAAGGGCGCCACCTCCGCTTTCTGGCCGCGCATCAGGAAGGCAATGTTCTTGGCGTGGGCGTCGAGATTGCCGACGAGATAGTTGAAGGCAATCCATTGCACGACCGCGTTGATGGCCACGGCGGGTCGGTCGATGAAGGCTCCGTGCAACACTTCAAAAAGATGCTGCAGACCGAGTCCGCCTTCGCTTTCGTACTTCTTCGACGGCGATACGCCCAGCGTCTGGCAGAGATCGACCTGATGCAGGCGCCGCACACTGTTATCCGACTCCACCTTCCCTTTCGTCGTTACTTCCCGATCAAACCGCTCGATGACATAGAGCGACTCGGGCAAGTGCAGAAGATCCACGATGGGCACAGGCACCTTGAGTTCGGCCGCCAGCCGCATGCAAAAGAATTCATTGGCCGGACAGAACGGGAAATCCGCGCTGGCGTTTTCCGGTTTGACGATATGGGTCGAGGCCGCCGTGCCTTCGGGAAGGAACATAGCGCCTTGAGCGTCAATTCGCAGGCCGAGTTTTTCCTGGGCGCCGGCCAGCGACATGCGGATCTCGTTCCAGGACGCCATCAAGGGCAGGTTGCGCTTGCGCGAGTCCTCGATCTTTGCCTGCAATTCTTCCTGCGATAGCGGAACGAACGATTCCCGAAAACTTGATTCAGGCAGTTCATCGGGGATCAGCGAAAGCGCCCCGGCAGTATCCTGGCCGTGTCGAACCAGCAGAGCCCAGGTATCCCTCGGATCGATTCGATCCCTGGACGCGATCAGATCCCTGATCCGGCCCTCGGGTAGCAGGTTCTCGAAGAACCATTCGACCTGGCGCAGGTCAGTCGTGTCCTGAAAGTGCCGGGTTATCAGCGGGAAGCTGGGAGACAGCGCATGGGCGCTCCAGTCCGCGGCATAGTCGAACGTCCAGCGGCCTTCAATGACATCCAGCGACCCCATCCACTGGCCACTGGCGAGAACGCGCAGCGAGCTCATGCGTCACCCGGCGCCATGGGAAGTCGTAGCGTGACTTCGATACCAAAACGTTGGCAGACGGTCAGAACCTTTCCGACCTGGGCGGTTGCTTTCCCCTGCTCTAGTCCGTTCAGAAAAGGCAGGCTCACATTGCACAAGGCGGCCGCATCCCGTTGCGTCAGACCGGACTCCTTGCGGACGCGCCGGACGGTGGCACCCAGCTCGCGGATCGAGGTGATACTGACTTCCCGGGTCATGATCGGCTTCCAAAAAATAAACGACCGTTGAATTCTGCCTCGATCTGCCTTCTGAAACAATAAATAATTAACGCTCGTTTAGTATTTTTCAGGCTACCGGATAGCGGGCTTCGGATTGGTCTCAATCCCTCTGTTTTCAGGGCTTTTTGCCGACAGCACTTGATGTGCGCACCATCATGACGGTGTCTGCCATGGGCGACACGTTGGCTTGGCGGACTCGGCATCTCAAGACGACCGATGCACGCTTGGCAAAACGGTAGGGCTCGCCACTACTCCCGCACTTCGTGCAGATAAATCCGTGCGGCCATCGCAGGTGCTCAAGGTATTTTGCACAAGCCGCTTCGTCGGGAAGCCACGAGTGGCCATGCCAGAACTTTTAAGCATATGCAAATAATCCTTGACTCAATTAATTAAAGCATATACAACTATTTATGTGGAAACGCGCTATATATGGGACGAAGCGAAGCGGGAGCGGAACATCGCCGTGCGCGGACTGGATTTTGCGGATGCCGATCTGGTGCTGTGCAGCCCGTACCGATTCGACGTGCCATCTCCGCGCGGCAGTGAAATACGCGTCGCATCTTTCGCCTATGTGTTCGACGTGTTGCACGTCCTGCTGGTGGTTCATGCGCCCGGAACCGACCATCGCATCATCAGCTTTCGCGCGGCGCACCCCTCGGAACGGGAGATTTACCATGACTGGCTTGAAAATGACTTCCATGACACTCGCTGAAATGCGCGCAGGCCGCGAGCGCGGCGAATCAAAGTCTGATTTCGACTCGATCAGGCGTAACGCCTTGGCCGGAATCGAACCCGCCACCGATGACGACGCGCCCGACATGAGCGAGGCCATGCGCGCCGAGGTCAAGCGCCTGCGTGGCCGGCCGGCCGGGTCTGACCGGACACAGATCGCCTTGCGCGTCGATAACGCCACGTTGGAGGCATTCAAAGCCACCGGCAAGGGTTGGCAATCGCGCATGAATGCCGCGCTGGCGGAATGGGTCAAGTCGCACTCTCCAGCGTAGGGAAGGGTGCGTCGGTGGCTTCGAGCGTGGCGACCTTGCCGGTGAATTGCTTCCAGCGGCGGACGGCGACATCGACGTACCGCGGTGATAGCTCCATGGCGTAGCAGCGGCGGCCGGTTTGCTCGGCGGCGATGATTGTTGTGCCGCTGCCGCTGAATGGTTCATAAATCAGCGCGCCGGGCGCGTGTTATCTCGCGCCCCTATGGGCCATTTGAATCGCGGCGCAATGGAGCCATGACAGTCTCAATCCCTCTGTTTTCAGGGCTTTTTGCTGACAGGGAGCTGCCGTTGGGTTCTCTGCTGGTCGTGTGTCTCAATCCCTCTGTTTTCAGGGCTTTTTGCTGACCAATACGCCGGCACCGACCTCAACATCGGTGAGTCTCAATCCCTCTGTTTTCAGGGCTTTTTGCTGACGCGATTCCTTATGCTTGTTGAAGAATTCGCCCGTCTCAATCCCTCTGTTTTCAGGGCTTTTTGCTGACTTATATCGGCACCGAATCTGCTGGCCCGCTCGGTCTCAATCCCTCTGTTTTCAGGGCTTTTTGCTGACCAGTCATCGACCAGGAATCCCTCGACCGCTGCGGTCTCAATCCCTCTGTTTTCAGGGCTTTTTGCTGACACCAACCAACCAGAGGAGTACGTAATGACCACTCGGTCTCAATCCCTCTGTTTTCAGGGCTTTTTGCTGACCACATGCGATCTGCACAGCATGGAAAGCGCGCGGTCTCAATCCCTCTGTTTTCAGGGCTTTTTGCTGACGTGACCAACGCCGCCACCATCAAGGCTGCCCGCGAGTCTCAATCCCTCTGTTTTCAGGGCTTTTTGCTGACAGGCAGACCTCGCCGATGCCGAAAGCGGAGAAGCGTCTCAATCCCTCTGTTTTCAGGGCTTTTTGCTGACGAAAAAACGGCTGCGGCCGTTGCGAGGTTTTGCGTCTCAATCCCTCTGTTTTCAGGGCTTTTTGCTGACAACCGCCGTCGTCGGCTTCGAATCCGGTCTCGGTCTCAATCCCTCTGTTTTCAGGGCTTTTTGCTGACAACATCAAAAAGCACGTAAGACTACGTTTCCTATAAGTCTCAATCCCTCTGTTTTCAGGGCTTTTTGCTGACCGACAACGTTACCGGTTCCGTGACGTTTCGCAGTCTCAATCCCTCTGTTTTCAGGGCTTTTTGCTGACCTCCGCTCTCAGGTTGTACACCTGTTCCAGATGTCTCAATCCCTCTGTTTTCAGGGCTTTTTGCTGACTGCGGTCATCCTTTTTCCTCCTTTCCTTCAGTGGGTTGCGCGGGGCGTCCGCAATCTTTGCCGCCCGGCGTCGAGTTATGTGCCGACAAGTCAGTTTCGAGGCGATAGCCGCCCAGTCCGAATACCGTTTCCTTGCCGACGTGCAGCCATTGTCCGAGATACAGCCAGGGCCAGGCGTGGCCGAATTCGCCCCGGAGCGTCCATTCGCCGACGGCGCCGCCCAGCGTCATGAGCTGCTTCTGCCGCGAGGAATAGCGCGTCCAGTCGCGCCATTCGAGGCGGCGCTCGTCGGTCAGGGTGTCGGCTTCGGCGGCGAGCGCTTTCCAGTCGATGGCGGGCGGCGCGCTGTCGGTTCCGTGAAATTCCCCGAGCAGACTGGCACGGCGGGCGGCGGCCAGAATCAGCGGGCGCGGCGTCAGGCGATGCGGCGGCAAGGCGTTGCCGTTGTGCTGCAGGCGCAGCGGCGTGACGAAGCGCAGGGTGATGGCGGCCGTTACGCCCGCAAAAGTCGGCGCCGGCGGGACGGCGGCGGCGTGCTCCGCGATGCGGCCGTCCGCCGGTGTGTAGATGATCTTGCCCGTCTCGGTGGCGACGGCGGCGATGTCGCCTCTGCCGTCGCCGGGACCGAGCCCGCGTGCGAGCGCGCGTCGCCAGGCCAGGATGACGATGGGCAAGTGCTCGCGGGCGCGGCCGATCAGCACCATGTGAAAAGTGAAGTCCTCGCCGGGGCCGACCACGCAGGCGCCCCACGCAGGCGGTTCGATGACGTAGGGGGCGGGAATCTCGCTGTTCCGCCTTTGCAGTTGCGGCTCGGCCGGCTTGCCGGGGGCGAACACGGCGGTGTAGGGGCAGCCGGCCTTGAGCGCGCAGGGGGCGCAGTCTTTTTCGCGGGTGATGCAGGCCACCTGCCGCAGCGCCCGGCCGAAGGCGCCGCGCAGCAGGCTGCCGGCGAAGTCGGGCAGGCGGATCGGCGTTTGGGCGACGCAGTCGAAGCGGTAGCGGGTGATCGGAAGGGCAAGCATGTCGGCGGTTGCCGTCACGGTGCCGGGCGAATGCACTCGATCACAATGCCGAGCGGCTGCGCAAGTTGCAGCCAGGGGCGGTCGGCGGTGACGGCGGTGGCCTTGTTCAGCCGGGCGAGGGCGAGGCAGGCGCGGTCGCCGAGCGAAAGACCCAGGTGGCGGGTAGCGGGGCGCAGCAGGCCGCAGGCTGCGGCCTGGGCGGCGTCGAAGGGAATGATGGTGGCATTCAAAGCCGCCAGCGTGGATTCAATGGCGGGCGAGGGGTGGCCGGAGTCGGCCAGTTTGGCCGCGGTTTCGGCCCAATTGACGGCGCAGACGATGCAGTCATCGCCGGCCATGAGCGCGGCGACGCGCTCGTGACCGGGTTCTCGCTTGAGCAACGCGAGCACCGCCGACGCGTCAAGAACGCGCGTCATGCGCGGCTTTCTCGGGCGATGAATTCGGCGGACTCGGCATCCTCGCGCGCCGCTTCGGCGCGTCGTTCGGCGATCAGTTCATCGACCAGCGAGCGTTCGGGCTGGTCGGCAAACAATTGCGCGCACAGATCCTGCGCGCGCTGGATTTGCCTGAGACGCGAGGTCAGCACGATCTGGCCGTCGATTTCGGCCCAGATGACTTCGTCGCCTTCGCCGACACCGAGTTTTTCGCGGTATATCTTTGGGACGACCACGCGACCGCCTTGTGACATGGTTGAGGTATTCATGGCATTTTCCTATGAAATGACATTTTTTATTGTAGTGGCGGATCAGGGGGTGCGCAAGGCGGCGAGCTTGAGCTTCTTCATCTGATCCTTGTCCATCTTGCTCACCAGCTTCGGCAACCACCCGGCCAATAGGTCGGCCAGCCCGGTTTTTTCTTCCGCGCTCCAGTCGGGGGTTTGCAGGGCGTCGGCGGCGAGACTGCGGGCGCGATTGTGGATGTCGCCATTCAGAGTTTCCTTGTTGTCGCCGAGCTGCGCGGCGCGGGCCTCGCAGAAGGCACGGAATTCCTCGATCCGGCGGCGGTTCGGGGTCATGGCGGCGAGTTCGGCGGAGCGCGCTGCTCGGGCATCGGCTTCCGCCTGCGCGGCGGCGGCGGCTTCGGCCTGGCGGTGGGCGGCTTCGGCGGCGGCGGCTTCCTGAGCTTCGCGGCGGGCTTCGGCGGTCGCCTGACGCTCGGCTTGGGCGGCGCGGATCGGTTGGCCGAGGCGGGCGAGTTTGTCGGCCACGGCGATGGCGATGTGGCGGTGGGCGTCGTCGCTGCCGTCAACCCAAATCCAGCCAAAGGGCAACAGGCCGTTTTGCGCGGCGCGCGTGGCGCTGGCGAAGCGCTTTTCGGTGGTGTTGGCGCGATAGCTGGGTGGCTCGCCCTTGGCGCCGAGGATCTTGATCGAGCGCACGCCGTCGAGGGTGACCGATTCGGCGCCGGAATGCCGGCCGACGCGCAGCAGGAAACCCTGGTGCGCGGCCATGAGGTCATTCAGTTCATCGCCGAGCAGGCCGGAGATCAGTTGTCGCCAGTCCGTTGCCAGCAACGGTGCGAATTGCGGGTGGTCAAGTTCGGCGTCGAGTTGCGGGCGGTAGAAGGCATTGCAGGCGTCGCACAGACCGGCCCAGTCGATCCTGCCGCCGGTGAAGCGCAGTTCGCCCCGAAAGGCGTCGGCCAGGGTTTCGCGCACGGTTTCGAGATAGACCTTGAGTTCGGGGGAGCCGCGTTCGCTGATCCGCTTTTTCTTGCTGACGGCGTAGGCGATGCGCGTCGGCGGCGCGGTGCGCTCGGGGTCGGCATGGGCGTCGGCGACGTGCAGGTGGCGGAAGGGATCGTTCTCGAACTTGCCGGGGGCGTAACCGAGTAGCCGTTGCTGGAGCTTGGCGGGATTGCGTTTTTCGTCCTCCTGTGGCGGCTGGCCTCGGTTGAGGCGGCTCAGCCATGCGGTGCGGATGCTGCCCTTGAGCGACGAACCCGGTAGATACGGAGCGCCGTCCAGCGGATTGAAGGCGGTGCGCGCCATCGGGAACAGGTTGTAGACGGGGCGGCCGTCGCCGCCGCGCGCTTGCGGTTGGCCGGCCTTGTCTTCATATTCGCGGGCGATGTCGGCGGCGACGTCGAAGGTTTGCGCCGCCAGCGGTGCCAGACGGTCGCGACGGGCCTTGAAGAATTGCTGAATCGGGCCGATGGGATCGGGCTCGAAGGCGAGTTTGATGAGCTGGGCTTTTTCGCGGTCATCGAGCGCGCCGGCGAGGACGGCGGGGTCGAGCAGGTGCAGCAGGCCGTCGGCGATGACGAAGCCGGTCGGCTCGAAGACTTCGTCGCAGCCGACGTGAACCGGTGAAAGCGTGGTGATGCCGATGCGGCGGATGGCGACATGGCTCATGGCGTGGCATCCAGTTGCAGCGGCAGCGTCGGCGCGTAGCCCTGATGCACGGTGGCGGGTTCGGCCTTGGAAACGCCGGTGAGTCCCTGACCGACGAAGAGGCGCGGGGCGAACTCTCCCCGCGGGACGAACACCGCGCCGGCGGCGGCGAGCAGCACGGGGTTTTTGAACGGATGGGCGGACAGCGCCAGCGCACCGCCGTGGCGGCCGAAGCGGGTAAGCACGCGCCAATGGCTCTTCTCGTCGTCGAAGCCTTGGCCTTGCGGGGCGCAGGGGGCGAGTGTCCAGTGGGCGGCCGCAAAAGTTATGCGAAGCGGTATCCCTTGGGACGGCGCTGGCGGAACGGCGGCATCGATGCTTTCGACATCGAATTTGCCCAGTCCGATGCTGGCGTCGCGGCCGTAGCCGGTGGCGCCGATGTTGGCAAGGAGTGCTTGAAGTCGATCGGCATCGCAGCGGGTTTCGTCGATCACGCACCAGAGGTCGATTTTCTGGCCGGCGGCGTAATGCGTTTGCGACATGGCGTAGGGGGCGAATTCGCCGTTGCCGGTGGTGCCGCTGAGGCGGTTGAGGGTGTTGTGGTGGGCGCTGGCGTGGATCGGTTCGTTGCCCTCGCCATAGGCGGTTTCGTCATTCACGGCGGCGGCGAGAAGTTCGGGCAGGGGCTTTGCCGCGGCGGCCAGCGGAATCCAGCGGCGGCCCTTGGCGGCCTTGCGTTCCTCGGGCTTCGTCTGTGCCAGAGGAGGCACGGTCGGGCGCGGCAAATACCCCTGCGGGAAGCCGTCGGAAACGACCAGCCACGGCCGGCCGACGGTGTAGCCGTCGAGCAGGCGGACGAGTTCGGCCTCGCCCGCCGCTTCGCGCAGGGCATGGCAGAGTTGGCCGAACAGCGTGTCGCCGGCCAGCGGGGTGCCGAGCGGTGAGCGCAGGGCAAGGGTGGCACGGTGGAGGTTCATGGTGTCGCCGGTTCCGGCCAGGCCATGAGTTCCAGCCCGTCAATAAAGCGGAAATCGCGCTGGTTGCCGGTCAGCAGGGGAATGTTCGAGGCCAGCGCGGTCGCCGCGATGAGGCAATCCGCGAGGGCAAGGCCATGGCTTAACCGATAGGCCTTGAATAATGCCGGTGCGAGTGATGACACCGGTATTGTTAGTGGGGCGTGCTCGAAGCGCAGAAGCGTCCGCGAGCATGCCGTCCATTCTCGCGCGTCGCGGGTGCCTTGCAGGAATTCAAGGACAGTGATGGTACTTATCGCGGCCGGTTCTGATTTTTCGATGGCGGCGATGGCGTTGAGCGCCCGTGTATCGCCGCGCGAGAAGTCTATGAGCACATCGGTATCGATCGGGATCATTTCCCGGCGCCTCTCCAGTTGGCGCGCAACTGCTGCACATAGGCAATGCTGTCGGTCATTTCGGGACGGTCCGCCCAGATTCCGAAGGCAGGTTCCTGGTCAAGCGGCCTGTCATGGCGCGCGGGACGCTGGCCGGCCACCCAGCGGGAAAAGTCCATGTCGTCCTGATCCTTCTCAGGCGCCGCGTTCTGTTCTTGGCCATGGCGAGACAGCAGGAATTCGGCAAAGTCGGCGATTTCCTGTAGCTGTGCCGGCGGCAAGGCCGAACTGCGGCTCAGGATTTCAGCGAGCGTCATGTGGGGTCTCTTCGAACGGGTGGACAGGCAGAGCGAGCGGTGCATCGCCAATGGCGAGCTCGCGGAACTCGATCTTGCCGTAGCCGCGCGAGCCGGAACCACCGAGGCTGTCGAGTTCCAGCAGTTTCATGCCTTCCAGCACCATGGGCAGCAGATCCTCTTCTCCGCTGCCGGCGTCGATGACCTTGAGCGTGAGGGTGAAGTCGAATTCGGCGCCGGCGATGACGCGCTCGGTGAAGCGTGGATTGGCGGCGACGCCGGAGATGCGGTCGATGGTGTTTTCCGACTTGGCCTCGGTGGTGAGCAGGTTGCGGGCGTCGGCGACGGTGGTCTTCCAGTCGGCGTTGAGCGGGCAATCCCAGAAGGCCAGCCGGGTGGGGCCGATGGCGCCGACGAGTTTTTCGGTGTCTTTGTCCGGCGCGCCACCGAACAGGGTGATGAGCTGGCGGCCGGCGGTGTTGCCTTCCTCCCTGGCCAGATGCTTGAAGGAATACGGGCTGCCGTTGGCGGTGGCGACCAGGCCATGCCGCCATTCGAGCAGGCTCCTGATCTTGCCCTTGAGCGACGATCCGGGAATGTAGGGCTGGCCGGAAAGCGGGTCTTTCACCACCGGGTTGTCGGTGCCGCCGATGCGCATTTCGGTGTCGCCGGCGCCAATGTGCAGGCCGGACTTGAGGACGATCTTGCCGGTGATTTTCTGGATGCGGGTGAGTTGCATGGTGGGATTCCTTTGGTCAGGCGGCAAGCGGCATGGGCAGCGGTAGTTGAAAACGGCCTTCGACGATGCCGCGCACGGTGACGTCTTCGTCCAGCGTCTCCCAGCGTAGGGCGGCGCCGTTCAGGCAGAGTTCGACCTCGGCCAGCGCGTCGTCGCTGGCAGTGGCGAGCAGACGGAAACGGGCGGCGGGGAAACCGATCTGCCTGCCGTCGGTGAGTTCGACGAAGACCATGCGGTCGGCGGTCCAGGCGCTGATGGCGCGGGGATCGAGTTCAACGGCGGTGTGGTTCATGATCGTCCTGGAATCGCTTTGAGGAAGCCGAGCATGGCTTCGAAGTGCAGGCGGAAGTGCTTGAGGGTGGTCGTGTCGCCGACCTGTTGCACACAACCGCGAAACCAGTCTACGAAATCCTTGGTAACAAGGTTTCTGCCCTGGGCGTAGGCCGCTTTGGCGTTGAGCATTTTGACGAAGGCTTCGTACTCCTTGAACTTGGCTTCGTCAGTGCCGATGCGCTCTTGCCAGCCGACCAATTCGTCGTAGAAGCGGCGAATTTGGGTGGACTTGTTTTTGTCGCCTTTTTCAGCCTTGGCGCTTGTGTCCAATTCGGTTGCGACATCGGATGCATCCCTGTCGAATAGCGTGGCTTTCGGTGGATATGTCTTCAGGTCGGGTTTGGGCATCGGCATATTTTTTCTCCAGTGCGTGAATGCTACGGTGTTCTGTATCGGTGTTCCAGCGTGGCAAGCTTGCCGTCAGTAATGAAAGCGACATTGCAGAACGACCAGCGTGTTCCCGTCAATGCGATAGACCAGTCGGTGTTCTTTTGTGATGCGTCGCGACCAGCAGCCGGAGAATTCGTGCTTGAGCGGTTCCGGGTGGCCGGTACCGGCAAAAGGCGTCTCGCACGCCTCGCGCAGCAGCACCTTGATCTTGTCGAGGATGCGCCGGTCGCTACTCTCCCAATAGTCGTAGTCCTCGGCGGCGCGGTCGGTGAAGGCGACGGCCAGCATCAGTCGATCTGCCGTGATACCCGCTTGCCGGCATCGGCCTGGGCGATGGATTCGCGCAGTCGTTCGGTATTCGCGGCCGAGGACATCAGGTGCAGGGTTTCGGAAATCGCGGCCCATTCGTCGGCCGGGACAATGACGACATCTCGGCCGTCGCCGCGCGTAACGATGCAGGGTTCCTTGGTGTCGTAGACGTCGGCAAAGACCTCGCCGAGGTTCTTGCCTTGAAGTCGTTCCAGTGCGATGGCGCTCATGGGATATCTCCTAAAAAAACGTGGATTCAGTATAGCTGGCGGGTTATTTTCGCTGCCGGTAGAGCAGCAGCGAGACGGGCAGGCGATAGCCGCCGCGATGTTGCGTCAGGGCGTCGCCGATTTCTCGCGCGAGTGCATTGCCGGTGGCCTTGTCTTTCACCAGCCGGGCGCAGCGGTAGGCCAGGCGCGAGCGCCACAGCGCATCTTCGGGTCGGCCACCCGCAGCCTGATCGGCAAGCTGCAGCAGGTTGTAGATGAAGCCGGTGGAGAGACCGCCGGCGCGGGCGTCGAGTTCTTCCAGGGCTGCGCGGCGGGCGCCGACGAGTTTCTGCCAGCCGGCCCAGTCGACGGTGATGCCCCAGAGGCTGGCGGCGTTCTTGTCGGGTGGTTCCTTGCCTTTCGGGTGCTGCTTGGCGTCGGTGAGGGCGCGTTCGGCCGCAGCGGCGAGATGCCGAGCCGGGACCTTGGGGTGAGTCATCGTCGCCCCCAGCGAGAACGTGATGTCGGGATGAGCGACATAGTCCGCGAAGGCACTGCGCATGACACCGGCCAGTTCGATGGTGGATTGCCACGGGCCGATCAGGAAGAAGTCGTCGCCGCCGGCAAACACGGTGTAGGTGTTGCGGAATTTTCCGTTCGCACCATGTTCGCAGAACCATGGCAGCCACAAGGCGAAGAAGGCATTGACTTGACGCGAGAGCCCCGCCCAGCGGGCGAAGGTGGGCTTTTCGAGGCCGCTCTGGAAGAGCGCGCCGAGGTTGTCGATGTCGCCCTTGAGCGTTACCAGGGCGGTCTCGCCGATGCCGGCGGCAGCGATGGCGTGCAGGGTCTTGATGTCGCCTTCATTGCTGTCGCCGAGATCGTCGTCGTTGAATCGCTCGTATTTGCCGTGGGCCTTTTCGGCGAGATCGAGGTCGTTCCAGCGTGGCACGTAGCTGTTGACGTAGCGCCGGGCGTAACCGCGAAAAACGGTGCCGTCGGCATCGGGCTGGTCGAAGTCCCAGGCGCGAACCAGTGTGCCGTCGCGCGCAAGTTCGCCGTATTTGCCGCTGGCTTCTTCGTCGGCGACGAGTGCCAGCGAATAGCCGAAGTAGTCGAGTTCGAGCGCGTTGCCAAAGCTGGTGGCGTCACGCAGCACCAGCAGCCGGGCGCGCTTGGTGAGTTCGGCGCCGATCTTCACCTGGTCGCGCGAGAGGGCGCAGGAGGCGGGTCGGTCATCGTTGCCGGGCGTGTCGGCGGGGTAGCGACCTTGGTAGGCGCAGGGGCCGTGAGGGAAGTCGGTGGCGATGACGGCGGGCGCGTCACCGCAGAGGCCGAAGCGGCGATGCTTGGCCGTGTCGAGTGCGGCGAACAGATTGTCGATCAGCGTCTTGAAATTGCCGCCGCGGTCCTTGTCAACCAAGTCGTTGCACGTCGCCGGTGTGCTGGCGAGCCCGACGCCGATTTCGCCGAAGGCGTGTTCAATGCACCAGGCATCAAAGACGCGCCGGCAGTCGGCGACGGCGGCGCGGGCGGCTTCGGTGTTGGCGGCGACGATGAGAAATTTGCCGGCGGCGTTGATGATCTGGCTGGTGGCGGGCAGTTGCAGGGCTTCGAGCAGTTTGAGCGCGGCCAGTTCGGCCAGCAGCGCCACTTGGAAGGAACGTCCGCGCAGCAGCTTGTGGGCGTGCTTCTGCGTCTGCCCGCCGCTGGCGAAGATGAAGTCCTGAATGCCGAAAAAGTCGCCCTGGATCAGCAGCAGCTTTTGCTCGCTCCAGTCGGGGCGCTCGCGGTCGGCCAGAATGGCCGTGTCGCTAGCGCCGACTTTTCCGTTTTCGTGGTGCCAGCGCCACAGCGCCGTGGCGAGCGCGGCGACGGCCTTGGAGTGATCGTAAAGCGAGACGTCGGGCACGACCCCCGGGTTGGTCGCCGACGGAATGACATGGGTGAAGGCGAGCCAGGCGGAATCGAAATGGTCGAGCCACAGGGGCCAGTTGGCGCGGTGGGATTTCGGGACGGTATCCAGCGCGGTCAGGAATTGCTGCCACAGCGCGGCGTATTCGGCTTGCGCTGTCTTGTCGTCGCTTGGCTCGGCCCGGGCGCGGGTTTGCGGGAACAGGGCCAGGGGCGAGAGCGCGGCGAGCGGGTAGGCGTGATCGAGATTGCGCGCTGGCGCGATCTGCTCGAACAGGGTGACAAGACGGGCCTGGAAGCGGTTCTTGCAGGTAAAGGCGGTGATGCCCTCGCAGTCTTCGTTGTATTCGTCGAATTTCTGCCGCTCGAAGCCCGATGCGGCGCGGTCTGCCGTGGCGACAATCCATTGCAGCAAGGTGGCGGGCTTGTGGTGCGCGGCCGCGGTGTTGGCCATGCTGTCGGTGATGTCCTCGCCCATGCTACGGCTGGCGAAGGGAAACAGGTCGCCGCGCAGCAGGTCGGGAGCGAATTTCTCCACCACGTCCCAGACACCGCCGGTATGGGCGGCGTGGCTGTAGCGATACAGCGTCAGCAGCCCATCGTAGTCGCCAGCCAGCGGCAGGCCGGTCCGTTCATGAAATTTCCCCAGATCGTGCAACAGGGCGGCGAAGGCGATGCGGCAGGAGGCGTCGAGGAGGTTCATGGATGGAAGGCCGCGGGGGAATTCACGAAGCATATGCCGAGTAGGCACACCATGCAATGCCGGCAAGCTTGCCGCCACCCTCGCGTAGAATTCGCGGCATGAATGCGACTGCCCTGTCCGCCATCGCCCTCGGCGCCGTGCTTGGCGCATGGCTGCGCTATGGCCTCGGCTTGTGGCTCAACCCGCTGTTTGTTGCCGTGCCGCTGGGCACGCTGGCGGCCAATCTAGTCGGCGGTTATCTGGTGGGCGTGGCCGTCGCGGTGTTCCACTTCAACGTCGATCTGTCGCCCGAACTGCGGCTGTTTTTCGTCACCGGTTTTCTCGGCGCCCTGACCACCTTCTCGACCTTCTCGGCGGAAGTGGTGCATCTCATTCAAAGCGCGCGCTATGGCTGGGCGGCGGGCGCGGCGAGTCTGCACCTCTTCGGCTCGTTGGCGATGACGGGGCTGGGTATCTTCACCATTCACAAGCTGGCGCAGTAGTCCTGCTTGCCGTCCCGCCAGCGCCGACTTTTGATGGCATCTGTTGTCCGGCGCATCCGAAAAGGAGTGAATCAATGACCGCCATCGATATCGCTGAAATGCCTGTTTCAGAAAAGCTGAAGCTGATGGAAGCACTTTGGGATTCCCTGGATACCCTGTCGGACGGCGATGTGGCCTCGCCTGCGTGGCATGGGCTTGCCCTGAAACAGGCGGAGGATGAATTGGCCGAGGGTGCGGCGCGCTTCGTCGACTGGTCGCAAGCCAAGAATCTATTGCGCAAGAACAGCCCGACTTGAGAATCCGCCTTCTTTCCCTCGCGCTCGACGATCTGGAGTCCGGCCGCCACTTTTACGAGAGGTAGCAAGCGGGGCTGGGCGATTACTTTCTCGACTCGCTGTTCTCGGATATCGATGCTCTGCTCCTGTATGCGGGTGTCCACCAGAGGATTTTTGGCTACCATCGCACGCTCACCGACCAAGCAAACCGCGTGCATCAGAACGGGTAGTTCACCGCCGCCACGGACTTTGTCTCACCATTCGACCGATCGCGCAGTACCAGGAGAGGGAAATCTTCGGGCTCTTCCTTAAGCTGCCGGTGCCGCAACGCAAGGTGGCGCGCGAGGTGATCGTGGCGCTGGCGCGGGCCAACCCGCTCTTGCCGCCAGCCGGAAAATGACTGGTGTGGCAATTTGACGTACAATTATCGGATGTTAGCCTGATGGAGTCACCGACATGCCTGCCGCGAACCCTGCCACAGACAGCGCCCGTATCAACCTGCGCACCAGCCCCGAGGCGAAAGCCTTGATCGAACGCGCCGCCGCGCTGATGGGCACCACCGTGTCTGGTTTCATGTTGCAGAACGCTTACGAAGCCGCACAGCGTCTGGTTACGCAGCACGAAACGATCACGCTTTCCGATCGGGACCGCGACACTTTTCTCGCCGCGCTGGAAAATCCGCCGGAGCCGACCGAGGCGTTGCGTCGTCTGATGGCGCGGCGCTGAATGCCGCCGCGAATCGAGCTGCTGGCTGCGCGGCATCGGCGCGATGACTTCGACTGCGGCGAGCCGGCGCTAAACGATTTCCTGCTGCGCTACGCTCGCCAACAGGCCGAACGCGACTTTAGCCGCACCTATGTGGCGGTTGCGGACGATGGAGCACGTATTCTCGGTTTCCATACCGTCAGCACGGGCGCCATCGACTTCCGCAATTGGCCGCCGGGATTGCGCCTGCCGCGTTACCCGGTGCCGGTGGCGCGCATCGGACGCTTGGCGGTCGATTTGCGCGCGCAGGGTGCCGGGGTGGGGGCGGCCTTGCTGGATCATGCCTTGCGGCTTTCCGCCGCCATGGCCGACCGGATCGGCCTGCATGCCGTGGTGGTCGATGCCAAGCATTCCAAGGCGGCGGCGTTTTATGGTCGTTATGGATTCCAGTCGTTTCAGAATGTCGACTTGAGCATGTTCCTGATGATGTCGGTGATTCGTCGGCTCGTGCGCGAAGAGCCCTGAGGCGTGGCGAAGTTCGATCCCGTGGCCCGGCTGGCGGCGCGGCCTGCCATCGCTTACGACGAGGCGCTGCCCGTCAATGTCCGTCGCGCCGAAATCGCCGCCGCCATTCGCGCGCATCAGGTCGTCGTCGTCTGCGGCGAGACCGGCTCGGGCAAGACCACGCAATTGCCGAAGATCTGCCTCGAACTGGGTCGTGGTATCAACGGACTCATCGGCCACACCCAGCCGCGGCGCATCGCCGCGCGCGCCACGGCGTCGCGCATCGCGCAGGAGCTGAAGAGCGAACTCGGCCGCTACGTCGGCTACAAGATCCGCTTCACCGACCGCACCACGCCCGAGAGCTACATCAAGCTGATGACGGACGGTATTTTGCTGGCCGAGACGCAGGGCGACCCGCTCTTGCGCCAGTACGATACGATCCTCATCGACGAGGCGCACGAGCGCAGCCTCAACATCGACTTCATGCTTGGCTACCTGCGGCAACTGCTGCCGAAGCGGCCTGATCTCAAGGTCATCGTCACCTCCGCCACGCTCGATGCCGAGCGCTTCTCGCAGCATTTCGGCGGCGTGCCGGTGATCGAGGTCTCGGGCCGGCTCTATCCGATCGAGACCCGGTACCGGCCCTTCGGCGAGGACGATGACAGGGACCTCAACGAAGCCATCGTCGATGCCGTGTCCGAGGCGCACCGCGAGGGGCCGGGCGACGTGCTGGTGTTCCTGCCGGGCGAGCGCGAGATCCGCGAGGCGGCCGAAGCTTTGCGCAAGCATCATCCGCCGGGCCTGGAAATCCTGCCGCTGTTCGCGCGGCAGTCGGCGCAGGAGCAGAGCCGTGTGTTCTCGCCGCACCAGGGCCGCCGCGTGGTGCTGGCGACCAACGTCGCCGAGACCTCGCTGACCGTGCCGGGCATCCGCTATGTCGTCGACTCCGGGGTGGCGCGGGTCAAGCGCTACTCGCATCGCAACAAGGTCGAGCAACTGCAGGTCGAGCCGGTGGCGCAGGCGGCGGCGAAGCAGCGGGCGGGGCGCTGCGGCCGCGTGTCGGCCGGCGTCTGTTTCCGGCTATACGCCGAGGACGATTTCAACAAGCGGCCGCCCTATACGGAACCGGAGATTTTGCGCTCCAGCCTGGCCGGCGTGATCCTGCGCATGAAGTCGCTGCACCTGGGCGATGTCGAGGATTTCCCCTTCCTCGAGGCGCCGCTGCCGCGGATGATTACCGATGGCTACCAGTTGCTGGCCGAGCTCGGCGCCATCGACGAGACCACGAAGGAATTGACGCCGACCGGTCGCGAGCTGGCCAAGCTGCCGCTCGACCCGAAGATCGGCCGCATGATTCTCGCCGCGCGGCAGGAAGGCTGCCTCGCCGAGATGGTGATCATCGCCTCCGCGCTGGCGGCGCAGGACCCGCGCGAGCGGCCGCAGGATGCCGCCGCCGCTGCGGACCAGGCCCATGCCAAGTGGAAGGACGAGCGTTCCGAGTTCCTCTCCTACATAAAACTTTGGCATGCCGCGGACGAGGTGTGGAAGCACGAGAGTTCGAACAAGCAACGCCAGTGGTGCCGGCAGAATTTCGTTTCCTGGCTGCGGCTGCGCGAATGGCGCGACGTGCACGGCCAGCTTGCCACGCTGTGCCACGAACATTCCTGGCGCGAGAACCCGGAGCCGGCCGGTTACGACGCCATCCATCGCGCGCTGCTCGCCGGCCTGCTCGGCCACATTGGCCTCAAGCACGAGGCCGAGCCGCATTACCTCGGCGCGCGCGGCATCAAGTTCTTTATCCACCCGGGTTCGACGCTGGTGAAGAAAGCCGGGCGCTGGATCGTCGCGGCCGAACTGGTCGAGACCTCGCGGCTGTTCGCGCGCTGCATCGCGAAGGTCGAACCCGAGTGGCTGGAGAGCGTCGGCGCGCACTTGATCCGTTCCCATGTCTATGAACCGCACTGGGAAAAGGGGCCGGGGCAGGTGGTGGCGTGGGAGCGCGTGACGCTGCATGGCCTGATGCTGCACGCCAAGCGCCGCATGCACTATGGGCCGACGGACCCGAAGCTGGCGCGCGAGATTCTGATCCGCTCGGCGCTGGTGCAGGGCGAAGTCAACGAGGACTGGCTGAAGAAGTGGCGCTTCCTCCAGCACAACCGCAAGCTCGAGCGCGAGATCGAGCACCTCGAACACAAGTCGCGCCGTCCCGATGTGTTGGTCGATGAAGAACTGATCCACGCTTTCTATGACGCGAAGATTCCGGAAGGCATCGTCACGCTCGCCGCCTTCGACCACTGGCGGCGCGAGGCCGAGCGGGCGGAGCCGAAGCTCTTGTTCCTGGAGCGCGAGCAGTTGATGCGTCACGAGGCGGCCGGCATCACCACCGATGCCTTTCCTCCTGCCTTCGAGCATCGCGGCCAGCAGTGGCAGCTCGCCTATAAGCACGACCCCGGCGCGATGGATGACGGCGTGACGCTGGCGCTGCCGCTGGCCGCGCTCAACCAGTTGCCGACCGAGCGTTGCGAATGGCTGGTGCCGGGGCTGCTCAAGGAAAAGACGATCGCGCTGG
The DNA here is from genome assembly GCA_030691075.1 of Sulfurisoma sp. Lineage (GTDB taxonomy): Bacteria > Pseudomonadota > Gammaproteobacteria > Burkholderiales > Rhodocyclaceae > Sulfurisoma. The sequence continues at coordinate 35,274 of JAUYFI010000063.1, forward strand.
TGAAAACCCTGCCGCAGAAATATCGCCATCGCCTGCAGCCGCTCGACGGTTTTGCCGAGGGTTTTTGCGAAGAAATGCGTCAGCATGACGAGCCGCTGGTGCGCGCGCTGACCCGCGCCGTCGAGGAAAAGCTCGCGATGAAGCTGCCGCTCGACGCCTTCCGCCCCGGCGAGCTGCGCCCGCACCTCTTGATGAACTTCCGCCTGCAGGACGAGCATGGCGGCACCCTGGCGCTGTCGCGCAACCTGGCCGAGCTGCGCGGGCACTATGGTGATCGCGTCGCCCAGGCGTTTTCCGGCGCCGAAGTAAAAGTCGGCGCTGGCGACACGGCGCCGGGGAAGGAGAAGGCGACTTCCTGGACCTTCGGCGAACTGCCCGAACTGCTCGAAGTCGAGGTCGCGGGCCGCCCGGTGGTCGGTTTTCCCGCATTGGTCGATGAAGGCGATGGGGTGCGCCTGTCCGCCTTCGATACCGAGGACAAGGCCCGGGCGATGCACCGCAAGGGAATGGCCCGCCTGTTCGCGCTCGCCCTGAAGGAGCAGGTGAAAGCCATCGAGAAACTGCCGAATCTCCGCGACATGGCGCTGCAGTTCATGCCGTTGGGAAGCGAGAAAGATCTGAAAGAGGCGCTGGTCGCCGCGACGCTTGCGCGCACCTGTCTGATGGAGCCGCTGCCGGCGCAAGAGTCGGCGTTCGCGGCACGGCGCGAGGCGGCGCGCGGACGCATCCTGCTGGTGGCGCAGGAGATCGCGCGGCTCATCGGCACGGTGCTCGTCGAGCACTCGGCGCTGCAGAAGAAACTCGCCGGCATGCAAAAGGCCTTCCCGTCGAGCTGCGCCGACATCGCGGCCCAGCTCGCCGAGCTGCTCGGCAGAAACTTCATTGCCGCCACGCCGTGGGAACGTCTCGCCCACTATCCACGCTATCTCAAGGCCGCCGGCCTGCGCCTGGACAAGGCACGCGCCGACGCGGCGCGCGATGCGCGGCTGATGGCCGACTGGCAGGCGCTGGCAAAACCGTTCGAGCGCGAACGGACGCAGCAGGTCAAGACCGGCGTGATCGACCCCTTCCACGAAGAATTTCGCTGGCTGCTGGAGGAATTGCGCGTCGCGCTGTTCGCGCAGGAACTACGCACGCCGTCGCCGGTCTCCGTGAAACGTTTGCAGAAGATGTGGGAGGGACGCAGCCATGGTTGACGTCGTCAAGGTCGTCGCGGCCTGCGGCAGGGCCGGCCGCGATCTCGCGCGCGGCGACATCCTGTGGCAGGCGCTGTGGCCGCCGCTGCTGGCCTTTACGCTGTGGTCCGGCGTGGCCGTGTGGGCGTGGCAGCCGGCAAGTGTCTGGATCGTCGCCAACCTGCCGGACTGGTCGTGGCTGGCCTGGATGGGGGCGTGGCTTGCGCACATCGCGCTGTTCTTCGTTTTCGCGCCGCTGGTCTACGGCACCACGCTCCTGCTGCTGGCCACCTTCGCCCTGTCGCGGATGATGGACATCGTCGCGGCGCGCGACTACCCGCGGTTGTCGCGCCATGGCGTCAACGCCTTCCGGGGCAGCGTGTGGAACACCCTGGCGGCGGGAGCGGTGTTCGTGCTGGGCTGGGTCGCGACGCTGCCGCTGCTGCTGATTCCGGGCGCGCTGCTGGTGCTGCCGCTGGCGTGGACGGCGTGGCTCAACCAGCGCACTTTCCGCTATGACGCGCTGGCGGAACACGCGACGCCCGAGGAACGCAGGCGCGTCGTCGCCGAGCATGGCGGCGAATTGCGGCTGGCGGGGCTGGTCACGGCGCTGGCGCTGCATGTGCCGCTGGTCAATTTCATCGTGCCGGCATGGACGGCGCTGGTGTTCGTGCATCTTTGCCTCGGGCGTCTGGCCGAGCTGAGGCGGAAGGAAGGCATATGGATAAGCTGACGGGCTGGGGCGCGATCATCGTCGGCGACGAGATCATGCGCGGCAAGCGCCAGGACAAGCATTTCGGCCGCGCCGTGGAGATCATGGCGGCGCGCGGCCTGCATCTGGACTGGGTGCAGTATCTTGGCGACGATCGGGCACGGCTCACGGACACCTTGCGCCGCACGCTGGCCGGGAACGACGTGGTGTTCAGCTTCGGCGGCATCGGCGTCACCCCCGACGACCACACGCGCCAGGCTGCCGCCGCTGCCGCGGGCGTGTTGCTTGAGCTGCATCCCGAGGCCGAGCGCGAGATCCGCGCGCGCATGGCCGAATTGCGGCAGGAGGTGACACCGGCGCGGCTGGAACTCGGCAGTTTTCCCGCGGGCAGCCGCATCATCCCGAATCCGTTCAACCGCATTCCGGGTTTTTCCTTTGCGCACCACCACTTTTTTCCCGGCTTCCCGCAAATGGCCTGGCCGATGCTGGAGTGGGCGCTGGACACGCACTACCGCGAGTTCTTCCACCGGAACGCCGAGGCGGAGTTCGCGCTGATCATCTGGGAAGGGCTGGAAGGGCAACTGCTCGATCTGATGCGCCGCATCGAGGCCGAATTCGCCGGGGTGACGGTATTCAGCCTGCCGTCATTCGGCAGCGACACGATTCGCCGGCACGTCGAGCTTGGCGTGCGCGGCGCACCGGCGTTGGCCGAGGCAGCGTTCGCGGCCATGCGCGCCGAACTGGAGCGGCGCGGGCTCGATCTCGGCGCAAAATAAAAGCCCCGGCCGGGGAGGAGGTCCGGTCGGGGCAGTCCCGGCCGAGGCCGGGGGAGGAGACGCTGTTGCTGCTTAGGCGGCTTTTTTGGCCTTGGCGGCGCCGACAGCCTTGACGGTGGCGCTGGTCGCGGCGGCGACGTTGGCTTCGGTCATCTCGGCGACCTGCCTGGCGGCCTTGCTCATGCTGTCATAGGCGGAGTTGGCGGCGGCGATCGCGGACTTGACGGCGGCGACGGCGACATCGGAGCCGGCCGGGGCGTTCTTGGCGGCCTGGTCGAGCGCGGTCGACACGTTCTTGTTCATCTCGGCGAACTGGCCTTCGAACACCTTGCCCAGCTCTTCCTGGGTCTGGGTGGCGATTTCATAGACGCTGCGCGAGTAGGCGACGGCCTTTTCCAGCGTGGGCTGGGTCAGAGTGGTTTGCATGCCCATGAACCCCTGAACATCCTTGACGCTCATCAGCGCCTTGGCGTTGCCGACGGCATCCTCGAGCAGGACGCGGGCGGTGTTGAGGTTGAGGGCGGCGAGGCGCTCGGCGCTGGCGAAGGCGGTGTTGGCGATCGTCAGCAGGGTTTCGACGTTGGCTTTGTTGGCGCTGTTCAGTTGTTCGGGGGTGGTGTACATGGTTCTCTCCTAAGGGTCAGTTTGATTCGTTACCGCTGTTACCAGGGCGCGCCGGAGTTTCTTGTGCTATCCACCGAAGCGCTTTGTTGCAGTGCAACACGATTCAAATTATAGGGACGAGAAACCGGAAGTCAAGAACTTTTTGCTGCAATGCACAATATTTTTGTTTTGCGTAATAAATACTATTGAAACAATGTGATAGGTTTATTTCCCGCTTCGATTGGTAGATGCAGGCGGTGCTGTCAGGACGTGCTGCGGCGCCGCAGCCGTGGGGGCGCTATTCCGCGCGCGGATTGGCGATGCCGGCGGCGGGGGCGAGGGGGATGTCGACGCCCTTGACCGGTGGCGGCGGAGTGCCCTTGGCGGCCTTGGACTGGATCACGGCGCGCACGCGGTCGGGCTTGCCGCTCGCGGCGGCGCTGGTGCCGTCCGGGCCGCTGGTGACGAGGTAGCGTTCGGTCTTGCCGTCGTAGGCGATGAACTGGCCGCGCACCTCGTCGAGACCGCTCTTGACCACGGCGCGCACGAAGAACTCCGCCTTCTCCGCCTTGCTCTCGTATTCGATGCGCTCGGCCTCGCCGTCGACGAAATCGTCCCTGCCTTCGCGCTTCTGACGGAAGCGGGCAAGCCCGCCGGCGCCGCCATGGGCCACGCCTTTCTGGAAGCCTTCTTCGTCCTGCGTCACCACCAGGCGATCGGTGCGAATCACCAGCGTGCCCTGCACCAGCTGCACGTTGCCCTCGAACACCTGCACCTTCTTGACGTCATCGACGGTAATGCGATCGGCTTCGAGATTGACGGGTTTTTCGCGGTCGGCGCGCTCGGCCAGGGCCGCGGTGGCAGTGAAGACGGTCGCGACGGTGACGAGGGCGGAAACGCAGAGGCGACTCTTCATGGTGTTTTTTCCGTGTTGCGATAAATGGTGCCGCGCACCGGGCCGAGCAGGATGGTTTGCCGGGTCTTGTTGTCGACGATCAATCCGTTGCCGGCGATGACGCTGCGCCCCTGGGTGATGGTCACCGGGGCGTCGGTGCTGGCGGTCTCGAGGTCGGGCATGACATCCAGACGGGAAGTCGTGACCTCGGTGGTCAGCCTGCCGGCCTCGGTGCCGCGGCTGAGCCGCACGTCGCGTTCGAGGCGAACCGACTTGGCGTCCTTTGACACCCGTGCCTGTTCCGCCGTCAATTGGGTTGGTGGCGTCGCGTGGAAGGTCACGCGCGGGGCGATCACCGTCGTCGTGTCATCGTCCGGGTAGTGCAGCATGCGCGTGGCGGCGAGGGTGTGCTGCAACGCTCCCTCGGCATTGAAGCGGCGTACCGTGAAACTGTCGACAATGAAATCCGGATCGTGACGGCCGCGGCCGCTGCGGTCCGCGCTTTGCGGCTCGGCGACGCGCTGCAGCCAGAAAGTCAGCGCTGCCAGTACGCCGATCAGCAGCAGCGGAAACAGGGAGCCGGCGTGTCTCATGCCAGATAGGGCGCCAGGGCCGCGTCCAGCTTGCCCTGGGCGCGCAGGATCAGCTCGCACACCTCGCGTGCCGCACCGAGTCCGGCGGGTTGGCGCGCGACGTAATGGGCCAGTTGCTTGACCAGCGGATGGCCGTCGGACACGGTGGCGGCGAAGCCGCACGCGGCCATGACGGCGAGGTCGACCACGTCGTCGCCCATGTAGCCGGCCTGCGCGAAATCCAGCCCCTCGCGGGCGAGCAGCTCGGCCATCACCGCGCGCTTGTCCTCGACGCCCTGGAACACCAGGTCGATGCCGAGATTCGCGGCGCGCCGTTCCACCAGCGCCGACTTTCGCCCGGTGATGATGGCAATTCGAATGCCGGCGGGCGCCAGCAGTCTGGCGATGCCCAAGCCGTCGCGGCTGTTGAAGGCCTTCAGCGCATCGCCTTCGGCGGAAAAATACAGGCGGCCGTCGGTGAGCACGCCATCGACGTCGAAGCCCATCAGGCGGACAGTGCGGGCACGGGAGAGAGAGAGCATCATGCCTCCGAAGGGCCGCCCCGAGGAGGCATGCGCCCACCGGCGGGGGGCGGCGAGTTGCTTTTGCGAGCGGGGGGGGCCATTACACCACCTTGGCGCGGAACAGGTCGTGCATGTTGAGGGCGCCGATCAGCGCGCCGGTCGTGTCGGTGACGGGCAGGACGAAGGTCTTGAAGCGCTCCATCATCTCCACCGCCTCGACGGCCAGGCGCTCGGGCGCGATGGAGCGCGGATTGCGAGTCATGACATCGGCAACGGCCGCCGTGCGCAGATCGCCGACCCGCTCGATGGCGCGGCGCAGGTCGCCGTCGGTGAAGATGCCGGCGACATGGCGCGCGGCATCGACGATGATCACCATGCCCATGCCGGCGCGGGTCATTTCCAGCAGCGCGGCGGCGAGCGTGGCGGCCTCGTCGATTACCGGCATGTCGGCGCCGCCGCGCATCACGTCGCTCACATGGGTCAGCAGCTTGCGCCCGAGCGCGCCGCCCGGGTGCGAGCGGGCGAAATCCTCCGCGCCGAAGCCGCGCGCGTCGAGCAGCGCCACCGCCAGCGCGTCGCCCAGCGCCAGCGCCGCCGTGGTGCTGGCGGTGGGGGCGAGATTGAGCGGGCAGGCCTCCTCGGCCACCGAGGCGTCGAGGTGAATGTCGGCTTCGCGGGCGAGCGGCGAGTCGGGGTTGCCGGTGATGGCGATCAGCCTGCCGCCCTGGCGCTTCACCAGTGGCACGATGGTGAGGAGCTCGTCATTGGCGCCGGAATTGGAAATGGCGATCAGCACGTCGTCATGCGTGATCATGCCCAGGTCGCCATGCACCGCCTCGGCGGCATGGACGAAATAGGCGGGCGTGCCGGTGCTGGCCATGGTCGCCGCGATCTTGCGCGCGATGTGGCCCGACTTGCCGATGCCGCTGACGATGACGCGGCCATGGCTGGCGAGGATCAATTCGACGGCCTGCGCAAAGGCGCCGTCGATGCGCTCGGCCAGCGCCGCGATGGCCTTCGCCTCGATGCGCAGCACCTGGCGGGCCAGTTCGACCGGGGTGGTGGCGGAGGGCGGCGTGGATTGAGCGCGAGACATGGCGGCGGATTATAGCAACCGCCAAAACCAAGCCCGCCGCGGATCAAACCTTGGGTTCAAATCGCTTTACGCCGGCCTTCCTGGCTGATCGTTGCCGCGCTCAACATCAGTTGGCGCATTTGTTCGACCGCGGCAACCGCGTCACCACTTTTGCTGCTCTCTGCCGGCACCAGATCCGCTACCGGCTCGCCTCGCAGGGTGATGGTATATCGATTTCCCGCCTGAACGCCGCGCAATAATTCCGGCAACTTGGTTTTGGCTTCGTACGATCCGATCTCGAGATTCATGGCGATCCCCCTTCAAGTCGCTATAGACCGGCATAGCGACCAGTCGGATCATGTTCAAGCGAGGAGGAGTGCGCCGGGCATCGCGCAAGAAGGCAGTCGTGGAACCGTGGCAGCGGCCTGATTTACGATAAACGTAATCAGGGCCACGGTGATTCGCTTCGTGCTCAGATCGTTTCTATCAACCCGCCGTAAGCGGCAACCTTCGGGTCCGCGGTAAGCAGAACCAGGGGCTCGACCATGGATTGTGCCACCAGCAACCTGTCGAACGGGTCCTTGTGATCATTGAGGAGTGGCAACGTCGCCACTCGCGCGGCATGAATGGCCGATACAGGCAGTTCGATAAAACCGCTGTCGTCGATGGCCCGCGCCATTGCCTGGGCATCGGCATCGATTTTGCCGACGGCCGACTTGATCGCAATTTCCCAGATCGAGGCCGCCGAGACGAAAACTTCGGTCGCTGCCCGAATGGTGGCCCTGGCCGCAGCGGTCAAGCGTCGGTTGTCCGACACCGCCCAGATGAAGACATGGGTGTCGAGCAATACCCGCACCTCAGCGTCCTTCGAAACCGGCGAGCATATCGTCCGGCAAAGGGGCGTCGAAATCGTCGGCGACGCGAACCTTCCCCTTTAGCACGCCGAAGCGGATCGGACGCTGCTTGGGCTGAATGGCAGTCAGCTTGGCGACCTGCTTGCCTCCGCGCGCAATGATCACATCCTGGCCGGATTCCGCCAGTTCGACGTATTTCGAAAAGTGGGTCTTGGCTTCGTAAATATTGACGTGTTCCATATTTCCTCCGCAGGATTGACCAGACCTAGTCTAGTCTATATTTGTCATGCGTCAACCACGATTTCTGAGGGGCAGTCATCGCAGGCCAGGCCGTGCGATCGGCTAATTCGGAGGCACCAAAGACAAAGCCCGCCGAAGCGGGCTTTGTTGCGAGAGGGGGAAAGAAAGGGTAGCGCGTCCCCTATTGTTTCTTGCAGACTGTGTAAAGCTTCGATGTATCGGATTCTGAATAGGCGAGCAGTAGACTCGTGTCGCCAGCCGTGGGCTGTGCAGAGCCGGGAGTTACGCTACCTGCTTGCTCGAAGCCGAGTATGTTGCCCTTATTCGGCTTGCCGTCGTCGAACTGGGCATCGATCGCGCCTGCGATTTTTCCGTCGAGATTGGAGGTACAGACGACGAGGCCGGCAATATAGGAGGTGGTTGTGCTAAGTCCAGCGTTGTTTTGTACCCCCATTATGCCGCCCACCGCATTTTGAGGCAGGACAGCGCTCGCTGGATCGCCGCCGATCAATCCGGCTGCCCGCAAATCCATCCAGAATGTGACGCACTCGTCCGTGGCTGCATTGCTGTTGAAAGCACAGCCAGCGGTACCGGCCAAAATGTCAATCTTGCCATTTTGGTTGCCGCCTGGGGTCGGAACAGCACTCCAGCGGGCCTTCGTGGTTGCATCCAGATCGTCACCGGGCAGTGCCTTGTAGCGATCCTGATAAGTGTAGACGGCGGCGGTTATGCCGTTCAGGTCGTTGGCAATATTCTTGATCTTCGCGCTGTTGATCAGTTCCTGACCCTTGAGCACGCCGCCGAGCAGCAGACCGATGATGACCAGCACGATGGCGATTTCGACCAACGTAAAACCTTGTTGTTTGCGGTACATTTGATGTCTCCTGAAAAGCCTGTGTCTAGCCTGAAGCAACTACAATGCCAGCCATATTGAAGACCGAATTTGCCTTTTTGAACCCGCAAATCCAGGCTGGGAGACCCTTTTCCGTCTATTTCCCGACAGGTGTGTCGATAATTCGACATATCTCTTTAGTGTGATGGGCCCGTCGCCGTCTTCCGGGCGCGCAGTTCTCCTGGCCTGGCTCGCGCCGCACCGGCGCGGCGTTCTGCTGGCGATGCTGGTGCTGTTGCACCTGACCTTGCTCGAAGGCGTGGACAGCCTGATGGATAGAATCCTGATGGTCATTCACATCGGGCTGTTCTTTCTCTGGCAGCCCTTCGTTCGCACCGAGCAGCGCCTTTCGGCGGGGAATCTGGTGATGGTCTTCGGCATGGTCGCGGCGGCCGTGTTGCTGCAGAGCGCGGCGCTGGTGATGCTGTGGACGATGCTTCTGGCCGGCATCATCGGCGGCAAGATATTCGTGCTCGGCACGCGCTGGAACCGCATCTTCCATCTCGCCGCCCTTGCCTACCTGATCGCGGCGTTGCTGATCTTCCTGCTGCCCGGTCTGCTGCCGGCCGCCGCGGCCATCAGCGCGCCCTTCGACCGCCTGGCGCGCTACGGTTTGCCCCTGATCTTCGCCGTGATGCTGGCGATGCCCGCCGAGCGCCACGTGCAGGAGCGCCCGGAAATGATCGACTTCGCCTACAGCGTCTTCGTTTTCCTGCTGCTGGCGGTTCTGGTGCTGGGCAGCGTGGCCGGAATGCTGCTGACGGGCCTGGACTATGTCGGCTCGCTGCTGGTCGTGCTGCTGGCGATGGGGGTGGTGTTGCTGTTTCTCGGCTGGTCGTGGAACCCCCGCGGCGGCTTCTCCGGCATCGGAGTCTTTGTGTCCCGCTATCTGCTGTCGGCCAGCCTGCCCTTTGAACCGTGGGTGGAGTCGCTGGCTTCCTATCCGGCCGGAGAGACCGAGCCGCGCGAATTCCTGGACTGGGCCTGCGGCCAACTCTTGCAGGAAGTTGTGTGGGTGAATGGCGTCGCCTGGTCGGCCGAAACCGGCGGCGGCACCGTCGGTCGGCGCGACGGGCATCGTATCCGCTTCAAACAAAAAGAAGTCGACTTCGATCTCTATACCGGGCACCCGCTGACGCCATCCATGATCTGGCAGATCAATGTCATGCTGCAACTGCTCGACGAGTTTTACCTGGCTCGCCTGCGCGAACGCAAGCTGCGGGAACTGAGTTACCTGCAGGCGATTTACGAAACCGGCTCGCGCCTGACGCACGACGTCAAGAACATCCTCCAGTCGCTCAACGCCCTCTGCACCGCCGTGGCGGCCGAGGGCGCCACGGCATCGCCGGAATTCCAGGGCCTGATGCGGCGCCAGCTACCGGCGATCACCCAGCGCCTGCGGCAGACGCTGGACAAGCTGGGACATCCGCCCGGCGATCTGGGTGCGTTGACGCAGGCCGACCGCTGGTGGCGCGAAGTGCAGGACACCTTCGCTGGCCGCGGAATCGCGTTCGCCAGCGCGGGCGATCTGGCGGGGCAACGGCTTCCGGTCGGCCTGTTCTCCTCCGCGACCGAGAACCTGCTGCAGAACGCCCTGGACAAGCGCCAGTTGCAGCCTGGAATTGCCATCGAAGTGACGCTGTCGGCCGTCGATACCGCCGGCCTGGTTTTGCAGGTTTGCGATAGCGGCACGGCGGTTCCGGCGGGTCTGGTCGGACGCCTGGGCGTCGAGCCGGTCAAGTCCGAGAATGGCCTCGGCATTGGTGTGTATCAGGTGGCGCGACTCGCGGCGAACGCCGGCTACCGGCTGGAACTGAGCACCAACCTCCCCGGCCAAGTCTGTTTCCGCCTGATTCCCACGGTGGCGGCTTAGAACTGACTATCGGATTCGGGGGCTGCCCCGGTCGTTGCGGGCTGCGCGCGGCCGATCAGGCGATAGACCGTCATGTTGCCCTTGCCCTTGAGGTAGATCGTCTGCGGTTCGTGGAAGTCGAACGTCTGCTTCAGGCGATGATAGGTGACGGTGTCGCACTGGATCATGCCCGGTACACCCTCGGCCGTGATGCGGCTGGCGATGTTCACCGTGTCGCCCCACAGGTCGTAAATGAACTTCTTCTTGCCGACCACGCCGGCCACCACCGGCCCGGTGCCGATGCCGATGCGGATCTCGAGGTTTGCGGAATTGACGGCGAAGTCGCGGTGCAGCAGGTCGCGCATCGCCACCGCCATGTCGGCGATGGCGGCGGTGTAGTCCTGCGAGCCTTCGTTGAGGCCGCCGGCGACCATGTAGGCGTCGCCGATAGTCTTGATTTTCTCCAGGCCGTGGTCGTCGGCGAGATCGTCGAAGGCCGAGAAGATGCGGTTCAACATCGCGAACACCTGGTTCGGCGCCATGTTGGCCGCGACCTGGGTGAAATTGACGATGTCGGCGAACATTACAGAGACATCGGCGAAGCCATCGGCGATGGTCTGGTCGGAGTTCTTCAAGCGGGTGGCGACGGGCTCCGGCAGGATGTTGAGCAGCAGGCGCTCGGCCCGCTCCTGCTCGATCGCCAGCATCCGGTGGGCCTCGTCGAACTTGGCCTGGATTTTCATTCTTTCCTGGGTCGAGAAGCGCAGCAGCAAGTAGATGATGGTGGCGACCGCGACGAAGTTGAGGGCGAAGAACACCACGCTGGTGCGGAGCGGCACCGCGAGATGGGCGGCGGCGGAACTGTCGACGAGCAGATAGTCGAACAGCCCCGAAAGTGCGATCAGGAACACCCAGGCGAAAAACCAGGCAACCGACTCGCGCACGCCGAAGAACAGAATGGCGCCGATCGGTGCCAGCAGGCCCCAGAGCACGATGCCGCTGGCCGTGATGAAGCTGCCAATGGTCCACTGCATGACAAACGGCATGAACAGGAACAGCGCGATCTGGGTGAGGCGGAAAAAATTGAAATTGCGCGTCCGGATGTACAGCAGCATGTTCCCTGCCAGCAGCAGTTGAAAGGCGACGGGCAGGGTGGACGAGAGCTGCGGCCCCAGCGCCCAGTAGATCACCAGCCACAGCATCGAGGTGATGCTGACCAGGCCGGTGGCCAGCATCAGCAGCGACTTGTTGAGGCGCAATTCCTCGTCGTCGCCCGGCTCGATGCCGGCAGTGCGCAGGCGCCGGATAAAGCTGGCGTTGGCTGATGGCGAGGGGAGGGCGCTCATTCGGGGCGGGTTATTGCGAATAGCATGGAGGGGCAGTTTCGCAGGAACGGGGGGGGTGGTCAAGGCAGGCACTCAGGCTTTCGCCAAACGATGCGTTTCCATTCGCCCCGCGCGTTTGTCAAACGTTACCGTCGTCTCGCAGCCGGCCTGCCGATTGCGCAGGCCGATCAGACTATCGGCAAAACCGGCCCCACTGCTTTGGTAGCTGCGCAATGCGCTCCAAGCCATGTCGGGTGTTTCAACCCGCAGTTCGGCCGAGGTGAGCACGGTTCGAAGCACCTCGACGACGGTGTATCGAGCCCGATCATCCGCGCCCAGCGCGCTGCGCGATGGCGACGTCCATCTGCTCAAGCGTGACGGCCTTGGCGGGCGGCGGTACCATTCCCTTTAGCCGCTTGACGGGCGCAGAGGCTGGCATCAACTCCACACGACCGTCGTCGCCGAGAAGGAATTCCACCCGGTCACCGCTGTTGAGATGAAGGCGCTCCCGCAGGGGGTTGGGGAGGGTGATCTGGCCTTTGCTGCTCAGGATGGCCTCCATGGCTTACCTCGCGTCAATTTCATTACTTTCGCGCCTTGAATCATACGTCAGCGACGAGTTTTCGTCAGTCGTCAGGCTGAGCCAGATTCCGTTGCCGATTCGCTGTGCTCCAGCGCGATCGAAAAATGGGGCAGCGACACCAGCCAGACGCCTGAAAGCGTCGCGTCGAGGTCGCCGCCGTGTACCAGCATGCGGATGGATGCCGCTTGCGGATCGGCCGCGGCATGGCGGCGCAGCGCGACAAGCATGTTGTCGGAAACCGTGGCGCCGGACTTGATCTCGATGGCGAGCGGACGGACGGGGCGCTCGATCAGGAGGTCCACCTCGAGCCCGTTGGAATCGCGGTAAAAGCTCAACTGGGGTCGCCGCCCGCGATTGAAGTGCCACTTGACCGCCTCGGATACCACCAGGTTTTCGAACAGCGGGCCGCGCAACGGATGCGTGGCGATCTGGGACTCGTCGTTGATGCCGACGAGGAAGCTCGCCAGGCCGACATCGTGAAAATACAGCTTGGGCGAGCGGACCAGGCGCTTGCGCAGGTTGGCGTGGCGAGGCTGTAGCAGGAAAATGACGTAACTTGCCTCAAGCAGGGCGAGCCAGGCGCGAGCCGTGGGTTGTGAGACGCCCGTGTCCGCCGCAAGGTTGTTGAGGTTGAGCAGTTGCCCGATGCGCCCCGCGCAGAGCCGGACGAAACGCTCGAACAGGCTCAGGTCGCGGACTTCGGCAAGCTGGCGCAGGTCTCTCTGGACGAAGGTGTCGAAATAGTCGGCCAGCATCTGCCCGGGATCGATTCCCTGTGCATGGATGCGCGGGTAGCCGCCGGCATGCAGCATCCGATCGACAGTGGGGTGGATTCCCGCATTGCCAAGTTCCTCCAGCGAAAGCGGCAGCAGCTTGAGAAGGGCCGTGCGACCGGCCAGCGACTGGCTGACCCGGCTCATCACCTCCAGTTGCTGGCTGCCGGTGAGCAGAAAGCGCCCGGGCGTCGGTGCTTCGTCCACCAACACCTGCAGCCAGGAGGGCAGATCGGGCACGCGCTGGAATTCATCGAAAATCGCCCCGTCCGGATAGCGCGCCAGAAAGCCGCGCGGATCGGCCAGGAAGTGGGCGCGGGTATCGAGCGCTTCGAGATTGACGTAGGGTTTGTCGGGAAACGTCCGGCGCAGCAGCGTCGTCTTGCCGCTCTGGCGCGGGCCGGTGACGGTGACGACCGGATACTGGCGGGCAAGGTCGATCAGATGGCGGGCGATAAGTCGCGGGAACATGCCATGACTTTAAGTCATGTAATTTCAAAAATCAATCTTGAAATTGCATAAATAACCATTCGTTGGCGCTACCCGGCGCCGTGCCGCCGGCGCCGACTTTCCGGCTCAGGGCAGCTTGCCGGCGGAGATCATGCGGTTGAAGAGGAGATTGGCCGGCAACAAAATGACCAGGTCGTCGAACTCGCCACCAGTCGTTACCGTATTGTCGGCGGCCTGGCGGCTGAAATAGCTTGTCGGGCCGGCCTCGTTGGCGTCCTCGTCGACGTTGGTGGCCGAATCATCCGCCAGGGCCGTGCCCGAGTCGCTGGTACCCCAGCGGTTTTTGCCGTGGGAGAAGATGACTGCGGGAACCTGCGTTGCCAAGCCTGCGACGGTGCCCGCGACGTCGCGCGTCTGCACTGTGCGGTTTGCAACCGTCGTCAGACTGATCGTTCCGTTGGCGTAGTCCGGGGTGACGCTGTAGCGGATGAGCTTGCCATAGCCGTCGAGTTTCGCGGTGCCCAGTGTGACCCAGGGAATGAAGCCGCTGCAAGCCGCGTCGGTGGCGCAAATGGTGGCGTTTTCCGTGCCGTCGGTGGCCGAGGTTGCCGGCCGCGGCAACCGGCCGTTGGCGGCGGCAAAGCCGATCAGCGCTTCGCGGATCTCGGCCAGCGCCTTCTCGCTGTTATTGCGTGCGGCGATGTCCTGCTGCGTCGACAGCGGCATCATCATGCCGCCGATCAGAAGGGCGACGATGACCAGCACCACCGCGAGTTCGGTCAGCGTAAAACCGCGCTGGGAAAAAGTCGGCGCTGGCGGGACGGCGAGGGTCCTCATGTGATTCCGTTGCATTGGCTATTGATCGGCGCCCTGTGGGCCGAGTTCGATACAGGCGATGCCTTTCTCCTGCAAAGCTTCCTGGAGAACCAGTCGATGGCTGAGCAGCAATTTCAGCACGGCCGCTTTTGCCTGATTGGGCATTCTTATCCAGATCACTGGCGGCGGCGCGCCATGAAATTTCATTGGGCGACGAGCTTGATCACGCCTTGTTCCCTTCTGGCCGCATAGGCCAGGCAGGCGCGTATGTCGGCGGGTTCGAGTTCGGGAAAATCCTCGAGAACCTCTGCTTCCGCCATGCCCTCGGCGAGCATGGCAAGAATGTCATAGACGGTGATGCGTAAGCCGCGGATGCAGGGACGCCCGCCTCTCTTGCCAGGTTCGAGAGTGATGCGATCGGAAATATTCATTGATCCCTCCTGAGATTGGGTTGCCTGCATGGAGACTTTACACGAACGGAAAAAGTCGGCGCTGGCGGGACGGCGGGGGTCAGGGCAGCCATGTGGTGAAAAAGTCGGTAATGTCGATTTCCTGGTCGCTGGTGCTCTGGCTATTGGTGAATCCCAGCCGCGTGGTGCGGAAGGCCGACTGATAGCAGACATTGTCGATGCCGCAGAACTGATTTCCGGTACAACTGACATTGCTACCGCAGGACGTGGTGCTCCGGATGTCGAACACCTTCTTGCTGTCGTACAGATTTGGCTTCTGGCCAGTGTAGCAATAGCGCAACCCGTCGGTTTCGATGCCGCCGCACGACTGGCCATCGGGGTTGCTGGACGGGCAGGTGCCGCCGGCGAGACACACGCTGTGCCTGATTACCGGGTCGAGCTGGTTCATGGAGCGGGTGGTGATTTTCATGCGAGCGATCTGGTTGGCGGTGGTGACGCTGTCGGGCAACTTCCAGACTTTCGTCGTCATGGTGGCTGAATAGATATTGTTGGACGGGAATGCAATGGCGTCGATGACGATATTGCTCGTGTCCGGTGTGGCGTCACCGCTCAGGCGCCAGTAACTTCCGGTGCCGCTGGTGGAGAACCACATCGCGCCGTCTTTCAGGCCCGCTGCCGTGTTTTCGAAGACGGCCCGGCTCCAGGTGCCGGTACTGGCGGTATAAACGCCGTTCTGCCTGGCATCCGTCTGGCCCTTGAGCAGCACGCGATCTCCGGATACCAGCACGACGCCATCGACGGTTTGCAGCCCGGTCAGGGCCAAGTTGGTGGTGGCAACGGCCTTGACCGGTTCGCGAAAGCGCGAAATCACCAGTTCGCTGCTGCCGATGACGGGCGCTTCGAGGTTTTGTAGCCGCCACAGGCTGCCGCGGTACGTCATACCTTCCTTGATGAACCATGAGGTGCCGGGAGGCAGGTCGGCGCCTTCGTCCGCGTTCGCCGCGCGTGGCCACGTACCGGCCGATGCGATGTAGATGCCGTTGGTCCTGGCGTCGGTCTGTCCCGCGACCAGCACCGTGTCGCCTGCCTGCACTGCGATCGAATCGATGGTCGGCAGTCCGGCGAGGGAAGCGAGGTTGGCGGTGGCCACTACCCTGATCAGCCGGCTGTTGTCGTCGCGCCCGGCGTAGGCGGAACGCTCGATTTCGACGCGAACGTGCGTGTCCACGTCAGTCGAGACGTTGAGCGGGGCCAGTGCCGGTGGCAGATAGGGCGGCGGGTAGGGGGCGAAGTAGTAGCTGTCGTCCAGCCCGGGTGTCGCCGGATTGTCGATTCGCGGCGGATTCAGCGGTGGCGGACGCACCGCCGGAGCGGTCGGTAATTGTCCATGGACGTTGTCGTCCTCTTCCGGGTTGAGCTTGCAAATGGTGTCCGCGTCGCAGAAGCTCGGCGACGGACAGAACCAGCCTTCCCCGCACGCATAGCCGGTGCTGATCGGCGATTCGCCTCCCCAATAGGTGAGAGCGAAGTGGTACCCGGAGTAATCGGGATCGGAGCGGCCGTTGGCAAGCGTGCGCAAGGTCCACGGCGAGTTCAGATAGCGCCCGGGGTAGAAACCGTCGGGAACGAAGCTGGCGTCCGGGTTGTCCTCGTGGTTCTTCCGGGTATCGAACTCCAGCCCGATCTTGGGGTACAGGATGGGAGAAAAGGCAGTACCGTTGTTGCCCGAATAGCCGAGATGCTGCTCGCCTGCGCCACAACGACTGGTGGAGTTGCGGTCGCCATCGACGGCGGCGAAGACGAAACCATCGCCGCGATCCTTGATGTTGAGCTTGAAGTAGCTGCGGAAGCCGCTGCCCGTGGCGCGCGCTTCCGGGGTCCAGGCGCAGCCGAACAGTTTGGCGGCGG
Source organism: Sulfurisoma sp. (assembly GCA_030691075.1). Taxonomy (GTDB): domain Bacteria; phylum Pseudomonadota; class Gammaproteobacteria; order Burkholderiales; family Rhodocyclaceae; genus Sulfurisoma. The sequence goes on from JAUYFI010000063.1 coordinate 51,709, forward strand.
CGAAGCCTTGGTCGGACTCGATATCCTGGCGACCGAGCGTCAGCGTGCGGGTTGTGGGGTCGTAGCGTATCAGGTCATCGGCGGGTGCGAGCGCCGATGGCGCTTCGGTGAAGCTTGCACCGGCGGGGATGCAGCGAACGATGTCCTGTGATGCCGTCTGCGCGGCGGACACCCGTGCGAACTGGCTGGCGCCGGCGAAGGCGGTGCCGGTGGCGGTAAAGCTGGTCAGGTTGCTGCCATCGAGGTATTGGGACGGGGTATTTTTTTCGGTGGTTGTGCTGCGCGATTGTGAAGCGGTGTCGCGCTGACTCGCAAAGACCAGCGTTCCGGCACAGGACTGTGGCGGGGCGCCATCGACCGTGACGGTGAAGCTGCCCGTGTTCGGCTTGGCGACGAAGATGAGTTCCGCATAATGGCTGAAGTAGCCCAGCGGGTCCCGGGCGTCGTCGTAACAGGCGCTGGTCGGAACCCGGCCGGCACTCTTGTCGCCCGGTGTCGTGTAACCGTCGATGGTCGCCGGAGTGAAACCGGGGCCCGCCGCAATCTGGTCGCGCAAGCAGCCCACCATGCGATCGAGCATCGAGTTGATGTCGGTGCGGAAGTAGGATGATTTTCGCAGGGAGCCGAAAAGGGTGCCGCTGGTCACCGGTAGTGATCGCTGAGTATTGTTTAGCGCTGCATCGACGTAATGCGCGACATCGTAGTTGCCCTTGCACTCCGGAGCATCGTTGGAAGCTATGCGGCCAATATTGTCGAATGCGGCCCCCGCGGAGAAAATTACCGCGATCGGCCGCTCGTGTGCATTGATTGCGGCAAGGGAGGCAAGTCCGCTGCCGATGACAACATCCGGCACTGCCGGTGTGTCCCAGTTCATCGCAGTCGCCGTGGAACCTACCGCGCGATGCGTGGCGGAGATGGCGTACCACAGGCATTCTCCATGGCCGTCGCGCAATGGCCCGGTACCGACCGTCTTCCACGGGAAGCGCCCGACGATCACCGTGCTTCCGGATATTCCCGCGGGGTTGATCTTCGCGCAGCCTTCGCTGGTGCATGGCTGGTTGAGAAGGTTCGCGTTCAGGTTAACGCTTTCCCCGAGGTCAGGCAAAGGCAGATAGCCATACATTGCCGCGGGGTCGCCGGTGGCGTTTTGTTGCTCGCGGTACTGGAGCGCGTAGCCCACTATGGCATCCCGCGCCTGGGCCAGCGCCTCCTGCGTCTGCCTGTCCCGCCGTGCCTGCATCTCCTCGGGCGTCAGGCTTGTCAGCAGATAGCTGAGCGCGCCGATCACCACAACGATGAGAAAGATCATCAGCGCGGCGCCGCGCTGGCGACGAGGAATTCGCCGTGCCGCCATCGCCGACTTTTTACTTTTTGACCGGGGCGGCCGGCCGGTGAATGCCGATTTGCCCGCCCGCCAGGCCGCCGGCGGTTTCGCGCGTGGCGCGGTTGATGGTCTCGCCGACCTTGAGTTCGGCCGGTGTTTCCTCGCCGGCGCGCAGCACGGCGCGGCCGGGCTGGCGCGCGGCAAGGTCGGCGGTGACGCCGGCGGGCGCGGCCTGGTCGTGCTGGGCGTGGCTGTTGATCCAGACGGTGCGCTTGCCCGACGAGCGGACGACGACGCCGTCGAGTCTCATGCTGGCGCCCTCGAGCGTTTGCGCTTCCTGGATATTGAGCTGACGCTGGCGCTCGAGCGTGGCACGCTTTTCCGGTGCGAAGAAGAGTCGGCCGAGGGATGCGCCGCCGTTGTCGGTCGCGGCAACCGCGCCGCCCGAGAGCAGCAGCGGGATCAGCAGCAGAATGGGGCGCGCACTCACTTCTTCTCCCGCAATGTGATCCAGTCGATGTCGCAGTCGGCCTTGAGCTGTGCCTGGGTGCCGCGCGCGTTGCCGGCGGCAGGCGCGATGCGTTCGACAGTGCACTGGCGAACAACGATCAGAGCGCGCACGTTGGCACGCAGGTCGGCGAGGAATCCGAGCAGGTCGCCCTCGTGCAGCAGCTGCATCTGCAATTTCATGGTGCTGGACATGAATTCGTAGCCGCCGCCGGCCGCGCCTTCAGGCAGCAGCGCCGCTTCCACGGTTCGCTGCGGCATCAGTTCGTACTGCACGTCGATCAGCTTGCGCGCGACCTTGATCTGGGCGATGCGCTCGATCCAGTCGAGGCGCTGCTCCTCGGTGACGTAGCCGCGGTTGACGAGCGCCTGGTAGCGGGAAATCTTGCCGCGGATTTCCTGCTCCTCCTCGCGGGCGCGGGCGAGCTTGTTGCGGATATCGCCGCGCTCGGCCTCGACCTTCTGCGCCGCCGCCCTGGCGACCCGGGTGGTTTGCAGCGAACCGAACACGACGGCGGCGCCGAGCAGGGCGAGCACCACGAGGATGAGCAGGCTCCACTGGATGCGGCGGAAGTCGTCGCGGGAAACCGTCATGCTCATGATGCGCTCCGCGCAATGCGCAGGGAAAACTGCGGCGCCTGGATCAGCGCCACGGCCTCGGCGCTGCTCTTGATCGACTTGGCCGAGTCGGCCTCGAAGGACTGTTTGAGTACCTGCACATGTAGCTTGCGGGTTCGCAAATGCTCGACGAAGACGTCGACGGCGGCGCGCTGGGCGCGCGGATCGCTGGCCAGCCCGATCGGTAGCTGGGCATGGAGCTCGACGGACTCGGCGACACTCGCCGGAAATGCCATGATCCCGGAGGTTGGCACTGGAGTCGGCACCCCAAGGGTACTTCCTTCGGGGCGCGCTGGCGCGGCGCCGCCCTTGCCGCCGAGCGTCCAGTCCAGTCGCACCAGTTCGACGCGCGGCGATTCCCGCAGCGCCTGGCTGATGGCGACATACATCGGCTCCGGCCCCGCCGCCTGTTGCAGCAGGCGGTCGTAGCGGCCGACCACGGCCCGCAGGTTGTCGTTGGAGAGGGGAATCTTCGGCAGCGCCTGCAGGATCGCGTCGTAGCGGCCGCGGTCGGCGGCGGTCTGGGTGGCCGTGTCGGCGCTGCGTCCGCTGATGGACTGGTATTCGATGACCTGGCGGCCGGCGAACAGCAGGCAGGCACCGAAAATGGTCAGGCCGGCGGTGCGCAGGCCGAAGCGGACCTGGCCGAGACGAAAGAAGTGCCGGTCCGCGGCGGGCGCGAACTGCTCGCGCGGCGGCTGCCGCGCCAGCAGATGCAGGAACAGCGATTCGGCCAGCGTGTCCTTGGGCGGTGTCTTGAGGCCGAGCTTGCCGGATAGTGCCAGCAGGTCGGTGAACTCGAAATGGATCGAGCCGGTGTCGACGCAGGTTTCGCGGAAGATGCCTATCTGGGCGGGATGCACCAGCACATGGGTGGTGATCTGGCTGCCGCGCCCGATCAGGCGCTGGCCGGCCATGTACTGGTACATCTTTTCCGACTCGACGGCGCAGGTGAGCGCCATTTCCTCGGTCGAGCCGGTGACCAGCGGCGTCAGGCGCGAGAAGGCGATCTGGCCGTTGTCGAACAGCGTCTGCCGCACGCCGCCGCGCGTCACCGAGACCAGCAGGAAGCGCTGGGCGTGGGCGGCCAGCAGCGGCGGCAGCGCGGCCGATACCATGGGCAGGCTGAACAGCCCGGCCAGTTGGCCTTCGGCCTGGCGCAAGGCGGCCAGCCACGGCTCGATCTGGGGTGCCCGGGTCAGCGCCGTGTACAGCATGCGCTCGTCGCGACGCCCCTCCCGCTTTCGTCCGAGCGACACGGCCAGGGCGTAGGGTGTGCCGTAGAAGTACTGGGAAAGCTTGCGCTGGATCAGGGCAAAGCGGTCGCCGCCCTGGACGTAGGGAACCTCCTCGATCTGGAAGCCTTCCTCGGCGACGTCGGCGAGGATGTGGAACAGGCTTCCGCGGGCCTTCGTTGCATATTCGCCGAAGGCCTCGAAACCGGTGGCATCCGGCGCGAACTCGGCTTCGCAGTGCAGGTGGCCGCCGGCCCAGCGGTAGGCGATCAGGCTGGCGGCGTCGAGAAACAGCAGGCGGCGGGCGGGCATGGCGGCGGAGGGTACGAGTGGGTCAGGTCTTGAGCTTGGTGATGATGTCGTAGATCGGGCCGAGCACCGCCAGCATGACCCAGCCGAGAATGACGCCGACCACCAGCGTCATTGCCGGTTCGATCATGGCCTGCACGCGCTCGATCGATTCCTTGACGTCGCGATTGTAGAAGTAGCTGACGTTGATGAGGGCGGTATCGAGGCCACCGGTATTCTCGCCGACGCGCAGCATGCGGATCACCAGCGGCGGAAACAAGCCTGCGTTGCGGAAGGCCTCGGTGATGCTCTGGCCTTCGCCGATCATGGCGCCCACCCGTTCCAGGCCTTCCTTGATGACGAGATTGCCGACGGCGGTTTCGGTGGCACGGATCGATTCGAGCACGGTGATGCCCGAACCATACATCATCGCGAACAGGCCGGCGAAGCGCGAGAGGATGATTTTGCGCAGGATGTCGCCGAGCAGCGGGATCCGCAGCTTGACGCCGTCGAAGCGGTGGCGTGCCCGCGGGCTCGAATGAACGGCGACGGCGATGGCGATGGCGGCCGCGATGGGCAGGCCGATCACGATGTACCAGTAATTGACGAAAAAATCGGACGTCATGATCAGCAGCCTGGTTTGCATCGGCAGTTCCTGCCCCATGTTCTTGATGAAACCGGCCATTCTCGGCACGAGGTAGATCATCATGAAGAGAGTGACGCCCAGCACCACGGAGCCGAGGAAGGCGGGGTACATGACGAGCTTCTTGGTGTGGGCGGCGAGTTCGTCCTGCCACTTGAGGGCCTCGACCAGGCTCTTCAGCACCTCCGGCAGGTTGCCGGTGTCCTCGCCGGCGCGGATCAGGCTCTGGAACACGCCATCGAAGACGCGCGGGGACTCGGCCATGGCCTGTGACAGCGTGTCGCCGCCCTCGATGCTTTCGATCATGCTGGCGATTGTCTCGCGGAATTGCGGGTGGGCCATGCTGTCGCGCAGGTCGGCGAGGCTCTCGACGATGGGCACGCCGGCGCGGGTGAGTTGCTCGAGATGGAAGCAGAAGTTGATCAGCTCGCGCCGCGGCACCTTGGCGGCGAAGAAGGCGCTGCCCTGCGAGACGGGATTGCCGTTGATGAAGTCCAGCCCCATGCGCTTGAGGCGCATTTCGAGGTCGATGGGATTGATCGCATCCAGGCGGCCGAAGACGACGCGGCCGTTGTCGTTCATGGCCTTGTAGGCGTAGAGGGCCATGGTGGAGTCTTACATCCGCTCCGTCAGATCGACGACGCGCGCGACTTCCTCGATCGAGGTCGACCCGTCGAGTACGCGGCGCAGGCCGTCCTCGGCCAGCGGGCGGAAGCCCTTGGTCAGCGCGGCGTTGCGGATTTCGCGCGCCGTGGCCTTGCGGGCGATGAGCTCGTCGATGTCGGCGTCCATGCGCAGGATTTCCATGATCGCGATGCGGCCGCGATAGCCCTGGTAATCGCAGCGTTCGCAGCCGGCGGGGCGGTAAAGGATGGGCACGGGACGAATCTGCTCGGCGGCGAGCAGCCGCCGCTCGTGCGGTTCCGCCGTGTAGGGCTTGCGGCAGTGCGGGCACAGCTTGCGCACCAGGCGTTGGGCGACGACGCCGATGATGTTGCCGGCCATGATGTCGGGCAGGATGCCGATGTCGAGCAGGCGCGGAATGGCGCCGAGCGCCGAGTTGGTGTGCAGCGTCGAATAGACCTGGTGGCCGGTCATCGCGGCGCGGAAGGCCATCTCGGCGGTGTCGGCGTCGCGCACTTCGCCGACAAGAATGATGTCCGGGTCCTGGCGCATCATCGAGCGGATGCCGTTGGCGAAGTCGAGCTTGGCGGCCTCGGCCACGGAAGTCTGGCGGATCATGACCATCGGGTATTCGACCGGATCCTCGAGGGTCATGATATTCACGCCCTCCTCGTTGATGTGGTTGAGTATCGAGTAGAGCGTGGTGGTCTTGCCGCTGCCGGTGGGGCCAGTGACGAGGATGATGCCCTCGGGCCGCGCGATCATCAGCTTCAGCGTGCTCAGTTGCTCGTCGTCGAGGCCGATCTGGTCGAGCGGCACGATGCCCTTCTGGCGGTCGAGGATGCGCAGCACCAGGTTTTCGCCGTGGATGGTCGGCTGCGCGGCGACGCGGAAGTCGACGGCGCGGCCGCTGATGTTGAGCGAGATGCGGCCGTCCTGCGGCGCGCGCATCTCGGCGATGTTCATGCTGCTCATGACCTTGAGGCGCACCGCCATCGCCGGCCAGTACGACTTGTGCAGCGCGCGGATCTGCCGCAGGATGCCGTCGATGCGGTAGCGGATGCGCAGGAAGCTGGCTTCCGGCTCGAAGTGGATGTCCGAGGCCTCGCGCTTGACGGCATCGGTGAGCAGGGCATCGACCAGGCGCACCACCGGCTGGCTGTATTCGTCGAGCGAGGCCGCCAGCGTGCGGTAGTCGATCTCGCCGGTCTCGATCTCGTGCAGGATGCCGTCGATCGACAGCTCGTGGCCGTAGTACTGGTCGATGGCGCGGGCGATTTCCGACTCGCCGGCCAGCAACGAGTCGATCAGCAGATCGTGCGTGACCAGCGCGCGCAGCTTGTCCAGCGCGACGATGTCGTTGGGATCGGCGATGGCGATGGTCAGCCGCTGCTCGGTGGCGTGGTAGTCGAGCGGCAGCAGGTGGTGGCGCATCGCCAACTCGCGCGGCACGATGCGCAGCGCGGCGGCATCGACGGTGACGTGGGCGAGATCGACCGACTTCTGGCCAAGCGACTCGCCCAGCGCCTCGCGCAGCGTCGCTTCCGAAACGAAACCCAGACTGACCAGCAGCTTGCCCACCGGCTGGTTGGATTTCATCTGCTCCAGCAGCGCGATGCGCAGCTGGTCTTCGGAAATCACCCCTTGGGCGATCAGGATCTGCCCGATGGGACGGCGGGAGGACGAGGGGCTGTTCATGTCAGCACCATTTTAAGGCAGGACCGAGGTTAAAGGACTGAGGACTGAGTAAAACCCCGGCCCTCGGCGCTCAATCCTTTTCCCTCGGTACTGAATTTATCTCGCGCAGGCGCGTGGCGACCTGGGCCTTGTCGAAGCCGACCGGCTGCTTGCCGCCGGCGGCCGCGAGCGCCTGGTTGTAGTACTGCGCCGCCAGGCGGGGCTGCCGCAGATGATCGAGACTGACGGCGAGGTTGAACACATAGTCCGGATGCTCGGGCTCGACGCTGAAGGCCTTGAAATAGGACTGCTGCGCCTCGTTCCAGCGGTTCTGCCGGGCGAAGACGTTGCCCAGGGCGAAGTGCAGGGCGGCGATCTCGGGCTGGGCGGCGATCAGGGTCTTGAGCCGCGACTCCTGTGCCTGTGGGTCGGCGCCACCGCGCCCGCCGGAGCCGATCAGGGCGGCCTGCGCCAGCGCGTCTTTCGGGTCGGATTCCAGCGCCTTGAGCCAGTATTCCTCAGCGCGGCCGACATTGCCCTGACGCAGGGCGATCGCCGCCAGCCCATGCAGTGCATCGCCGTTTCTTGGCTCGGTGCGCAGCACACGCTCGTAGTCGGCCTGGGCCGCCGCGAGATCGCCGGCATTGAGGGCGTCGAAGCCCTGGGTCAGCGCGGGGTTGAGCTTGAGGCGCGACTTGGTGACGCGAATCGGGCTTTCGGGTTCGGCGGGCGTCGGTGCCGGTCGCGACGCGGCGCGGCGCGGCGGCGGGACATCGTCGACGTCGTCCGCGGCGGCGGGCTTTGGCGTCGCCAGGGCGGTGGTCGGAAAAGTCGGCGCTGGCGGGACGGCGGCGGGCGGTACGGGCGCGGCCGCAATCTGCGCGGGGGGCGACGCCTTGAGGGCGATGCCGGGCGTGGCCAAGTCGGACTTGGGCTGCAACTGCCACCAGAAATAACCGCCGATGGCGGCAAGAGCGATGACCGTCAAAGTGCCCATGGCGATGGCGAAGCCCTTGCGGCTGCGCTCGGGCTGCTTTGCCGCGAAGACCTGCTGCGCCGCCTTGCGCTCGCCATCGGCAGCGGCGGGACGGTGCGACGGTTCGGTGGTGCGCCCCGGTGCGGGTGACGCGGTGGCGGGAGCGGCCTGATGCGCGGGTTTGGATGATGTGCCCAGCTTGGCAGCCGGCTTGTTTGGCCGTTTGTCGGCGGCCGCCTGGGCATGGGCCATGAACTCCGCGTCGAGCACCCCGAGCTGCGTCGGCAGGTCGGGTAGCCGGTTGCCGGTGGGTGTGGTGGCGGCGGGCTCGGTTGTCGCCATGCTGGAGTCGATCGGCTCCAGGCGGAGCGAATCGTTGCCGTCGGACGACCCCTCACCGGCCTGCTTGGCCTGTTCCGCCTTCTTCAGGGCCTCCATCAACAGGCTCACCGCGCCGGCCCTCCTCCGACCTCGATGTGGGGAGGCTGCGGACCGGGGTTGTTGGCGAAGAAGTCCTTGCCCGGCAACTGGCCGGCGAAGCTGCGATAGTCGGCGGCGACGCTCGGATCGCGGATGACGGTGGGCTTGAGGAAGATCACCAGCTCGGTCTTGGTGGCGACATCGTTGCGCTGGGTAAACAGTGGGCCGATGCCGGGGAGTTTTGACAGGAAGGGTACGGCGTTGGTGGTGTTATCCATGCTGTCCTGCATCAGACCGCCCATGACTGCAATCTCGCCGTTGGTCAGGCGCAGCATCGATTCCATTTCCCGTGTCTGGATTTCTGGTACCGAGTTGGGAATGTTGGCGGGGATGCTGGGGTTGGGGTCGGTCTTGTAGCCCGTGATGCGCGAGATCGTGGGCCGGACGTTGAGCAGGATGTTGTCGGTGTCGCTCACCTGTGGCGTCACGCTCATCACCAGACCGACCGAGACCGAATTCGGCGTGGTGGTGACCGTGGTCAGCGACGGACCGCCCGTGGTGGTGGTGGTGTCGGCCTTGACGGTGAAATAGACGATGTTGTCGACCACCTTGAGCATCGCGGTCTGATTGTTGAGCACGCTGATCTTCGGGCTCGACAGGACCTTGACGTTGCCGAAGGTCTCCAGCAGCTTGAGGGTGCCGGCGATATTCAGGCCCGGAGCGATGTAATTGAGCAGGAATCCCTTGCTGGTGTCGCCGGCGGGATTGAAGGCCGGACCGCCGGGCGACTGCGCCATGGAAAAGCCGGCCGTAGCCGGGCTTTGCGTGCGGCCGGTGCGCAGGCTCGACCAGTTGATGCCCTGCTCGTACTGGTCGCTGAGACGGACCTCGGCGATGGTCGCCTCGATCATCACTTGCCGCCGCGTGTTGGTGAGCACCTGATCGAGGTATTCCTGCACCTTCTCGTGCTGGCGCCCGGTGGCGCGCACGACGACGACCCCGGCTTCCGGGTTGACGATCACCGAGGCGGCCTCGCGGAAGGTGGTGCGGCGCACGACAGTGCTTCCCTGCTGCTGCAGGGCGGCGGGGTTGGGGCTGCCGGCGATCGAGGGCTGCGCGTTGGCGCCGCCGCGGGCGCCGCTCGTTGCCTGAGCGGCGCCCGTGCCGGTGGTCTGCTGCTGATCGAGGCGCTCGGTCACGGTTTCCGACGACCCCTCGGGCAGGATCTTGTCGGTTTCGCGCAGGATGTCCTTGAGGTTCTTTTCAAGCGATTCCCAGAAGTGGTTTTGCGACTTGCTGCTGACGCTCGTCGATGAATTGTTGCCGCCGCCCGCCGCTCCACCGCCGCCGGTCGTCGCTCCCGTGCTGGTCGAGGCGATCTGGGTGTTGATCGCCACCGTGCCGGAGACGTCGCGCGACATGTTGACGTAGTCGACCTTGTAGTTGCGCAGGAAGGGCGAATCCGGCATGACAATCAGGTTCGGGCCGTCGATCTCCCAACGCATGTCGACCTGCCTGGCGATGCGGCTGAGCAGTTGTTGCAGCGTCTGGTCGATGGCGTTGAGGGTGACCGCGCCGACCAGACCCGGATGGATGTCGACGTTGAGCTTGGCGTCGCGGGCGAGGGCGAACAGGAGTTCCTGTACGCGCACGTCCTTCACCACCACGCTGTAGGTTTCGACCCTGGGCACGGCCTTGGGCTTGGCGAGCGAGACGGTGTTCTGCACCGGGGCGGGAATGTTGGCCGGCGCGGGGCGAACCTCCTCGGCGCGCAGGTGGCCGCTGGAGGGGGGTTGCACGGGGGCGTTGGTGCAGCCCGCCAATGCAACCATGGCGATAGCCATGCCGGCAACGGCGACGGTGCGGGTCGAGCAGGGATTCGAATGATTCATTGCCGCCTTTCCTGAGCGGGACGTTCTTATCATATCACGTCAAAAACCAATAGCAACTTGATGAATTTTAGCAATTTATTCCCGTTCATCTCAGTTTAATGACTTGTCGTGGGTAGGGGCGATAGGGGCGCAGTTCCGCCGGCAGGGCCTTCAGGGCCTCGCTGGCGGCAGCCCGGCTCGTAAAATCGCCGTAAATGACACCCATGCGCTCCGTGCCGTGCATCGGCACGAAATAGACCCGCACCATGGCGGGATCGAGCAGGGCGTCGGCGCGGCCGAGCAGGGTCTCGATGCGCCGGACCTGGGAACTGTCGGTGCCGAGCAGCTGGATGAACCAGCGGTCGTCCTGAACCTGCTCGAACCATAGTCGATGCTCGATCAGGCGTTGCTGCACGGGCTTGGGCAGCTTCTGCCACGCCGGTGGAATGGGTGGGGCGGTAGTCGCCTGGGTGGGTGGCACTTGAGGTGTTGTGGGCGCCGGCTGGCTTGGGGGCGCCGGCTGCGTGGCCACCGCGTCGGCGTTTGGAGGGACGCTTGCGGCGGCCGGCGCGGCGGGTGGCGGTGTTATGGGCAAAGTCGGCACCCCAGGGGTACTTCCTTCGGGGCGCGCTGGCGGGACGGCGGGTGCGACCGGGTTGGGTTGTGTAATGGCCTGGTTGCTCCAGAACCACGCGGCCCCCGCTGCCAGCAGCACGACCGCCGCGCCGGCGGCAAGCCAGGCCGACTTGCCGCCGCGCGGCATGGCGCCGAATTCCGAATCGGCGATGGCGGCGCGCACATGCTTGGCGGTGATCTGGTGGGTGTTCTGGCTGTAGGCGGCGAGGAGGGACTTGTCGGCGAGGATGTTGACGCGCCGCGTCAGTCCCAGCGAGGCGCCGGCGATCTCGCGGATGGCGGCGGGGGCGAAAACGTTGGGCCCCTTGTAGCCGGCGGCGCGCATGCGGAAGTCGAGATACTCGGCGATGTCCTCGCGCACCAGCGGCTCGAGGGTGAAGTTGTGGGTAATGCGCTCCTTGAGCTGGCGCATGTCCGGGCGCCCCAGCACGTCGTTGAGCTCGGGCTGGCCGAAGAGCACCAGTTGCATCAGCTTGTGGCGGTTTGACTCGAGATTCGACAGCAGGCGAATTTCCTCGAGCGTCTCGGCCGGCATGGCATGGGCCTCGTCGATCAGCACCACGACCTGGCGGCCCTCGGCATAGAGCTTGATCAGGTGGTCCTGCAGAATGCGCAATATGGTGGAAAGCCGCGTGTGCTCGGGGATATTCAGTTGCAGCTCGTGGGCGATGGCGTAGAGGATGTCGTCGCGCGCCAGCGAGGGATTGGCCAGATAGACGATGGAAACGTGCGCCGGCAGGCGTTCCATCAGCACCCGGCAGAGCATGGTCTTGCCGCTGCCGACTTCGCCGCTCGCCTTGACGATACCCTCGTCATGGGTAATGGCGTACATCAGCGCCTCCAGCGTCGCGCCGCGGTTGGCACCGGCGAAGAAGAAGTCGGTGTGCGGCGTGATGCGGAACGGGACTTCGGACAGGCCGAAGTGTTCGAGGTACATGGTAGCCGGGCCTATGAGGTGTCGGGAAGCGGAGTCACGAGTCGGTGCGGGAATCGTTGCGCGAAAGAGTCTCGATGCGATTGTAGAGCGTCGTCCGGTTCACGCCCAGCAGTTTGGCGGCCTGGCTCAGGTTGCCCTGCGCCAGCTGTTGCGCGGCATTGATGTAGGCACGCTCCCATTGCCGCAGCTGGCGGTCGAGGCTGAAGTCGCCCTGGGCGCCGAGGGAACCCATTGCGCGCAGGTGATCCAGCGCCAGCGTGTCGAATGCAGCCGGCTCCTCGGGCAGTTCCATGCGCGGGGCGGCGGCTGGCGTCTCGCCCTCGTCAAGCTCGTCCTCGAGTTCCTCGCGGCCGATGGCGGCGGCGGGGTGCTTGGTGGTCAGGCGGATGACAATGTTGCGCAGCTCGCGGACATTGCCCGGGAAGGCATAGTCGAGCCAGCGTTGCCGCGCCGCGTCGGACAGGGTGAACGGCGCCACCGCGAACTGGCGGGCAAATTCGTTGCGGAAATGGTCGAGCAGCAGCAGGCGGTCGTCGCCGAGTTCGCGCACCGGCGGGACAGCGACGGTGAACACCGATAGCCGGTGATAGAGGTCGGCGCGGAAGCGCCCTTCGCGCACTTCCTTCTTGAGGTCGCGGTTGGTGGCGGCGATGACGCGGGTGCGCGAAGTGCGCGACTGGGTTTCGCCGACTCGCTGGTATTCGCCGTTTTCGAGCACGCGCAGCAGCTTGGGTTGCAGATCGAGCGGCAACTCGCCGATTTCGTCGAGGAACAGCGTGCCGTCGGCGGCGTCCTCGAAGTAGCCGGCGCGGGCGCCGGTCGCGCCGGTGAAGGCGCCCTTGGCGTGGCCGAACAGCGTCGGTTCGACCAGCGACGGGGCAATGGCGGCGCAATTGAGCGCGAAATAGGGGCGGCCGGTGCGCTCCGACAGATGATGCAGTGCGTTGGCGACGAGTTCCTTGCCGCTGCCGGATTCGCCCTCGATCAGCACCGGGAAGGGCGCATTGGCATATTGGCGCAGTTGCAGGCGCAGCTTCTGCATCGGGGCGCTCGCGCCGATGAGCAGGGCATCGGCCGCGGCCGGCGTTTCGGGAACCCCCGCGGTTTCCTTGCCGACGGCCAGCAGCTGCCGCAGCAGGCCCAGCAGATGCCGCGGGTCGGCCGGCTTGGCGACGAAATCAGCGGCGCCGAGTACGCGGGCATGGCGGGCGTTGGCGGCGTCGTTCTGGCCGGAGAGCACGACGATGCGGATGTCCGGCACGCGGGCCAGCAGTTCCGAGATCAGCGCGAAGCCCTCGTCCGGCCGGTGGGGCAGCGGCGGCAGGCCGAGGTCGACCAGGGCCGCGACCGGTTTCGGTTCTTGCTGTTCCAGCCGCTGCAGCGCCTCGCCGCGCGTCACCGCCGAGACGATGACGAACTCCTTGCCCAGGAAATACTTGAGCGAATCGACGATCAGGGGGTCGTCGTCGACGATCAGCAGCAGGGGCAGGGGGGCTGGCGCGGGGTGGTCGCTCACGGGGGCAGCGGTACTCGTTAGGCGGACGGCGGCATGATACAGGAGGCAAAATAGGCAGGGGGCCGGGCTGGAACCGGCTCCCTGCCATGCCAAATGCTTTGAAGTTGGGCCGAGCCATTACTGGTAGAATCACGCGCTTAAAAATCCGGCCCCATGAACGACGATCCGCTCATTCGCCTCACCGATGTCAACTTTGCCTACGACCAGCGGCCGATCCTCACCGGCATCAATCTGGTCATTCCGCGCGGCAAGGTGGTGGCCATCATGGGCCTGTCGGGTTGCGGCAAAACCACCACGCTGCGCCTGATCGGCGGGCAGATTCGGCCGTCATCGGGCAGGGTGGAGGTCGACGGCCAGGTGGTGCATGAGCTCGATTCCGATGGCCTCTACGAACTGCGCCGGCGCATGGGCATGCTGTTCCAGTTCGGCGCGCTGTTCACCGATATGTCGGTCTACGACAACATCGCCTTCCAGATGCGCGAGCACACCGACCTGCCGGAGGAGCTGATCCACGACATGGTGATGATGAAGCTCCATGCCGTCGGCCTGCGCGGCGCCGCCGGCCTGATGCCCTCGGAGCTTTCCGGCGGCATGGCGCGGCGCGTGGCGCTGGCGCGCGCCATCGCCCTCGATCCGATGCTCATCATGTACGACGAGCCTTTCGCCGGCCTCGACCCGATCTCGCTGTCCATTGTCGGCGAGCTGATCCGCAAGCTCAACGACGCGCTCGGCACCAGTTCCATCGTGGTGACCCACGACGTGCAGGAATCGCTGAAGATCGTCGATTACATCTATTTCGTTTCCGCCGGCAAGATCGTCGCCGAGGGCACCGCCGAGGAAATCAAGCACTCGACCGAGCCCTACGTGCATCAGTTCGTCTGGGGCGAGCCCGACGGACCGGTGAACTTCCACTACCCGGCGCCGCGCCCGTACGGTGAGGAAATGCTCGCCGGACCCGGCAAAAAGCAGGTGTGGTGGTGAACGCCCTGCGCCGCATCCTCGAAGCCCTGGGTCGTCGCGTCACCGGCCGCATCTGGCGCCTCGGCTTCGCCGCTCGCTTCCTGTTCGCCACCCTGCTGCACTCGGGCACGGCACTCAAGCGCTTTCACCTGACCATCCGCGAGATCTACTTCACCGGGGTGCTGTCGCTGATCATCATCCTGGTGTCGGGTCTGTTCGTTGGCATGGTGCTGGGCCTGCAGGGCTACGACACGCTGCAACGCTATGGTTCGACGGAGGCGCTGGGCATTCTCGTCGCCCTCTCGCTGGTGCGCGAACTCGGCCCGGTGGTGTCGGCGCTGCTCTTCGCCAGTCGCGCCGGTTCGGCGATCACCGCCGAAATCGGCCTGATGAAGGCGACCGAGCAACTCTCGGCCATGGAAATGATGGCCGTCGACCCGATCGCCCGCGTCGTCGCACCGCGCTTCTGGGCCGGCGTGATCTCCATGCCGCTGCTGGCGGCGCTGTTCTCGGCCATGGGCATCTTCGGCGGCTATCTGGTCGGCGTGCAGTTGATCGGGGTGGACGAGGGTTCGTTCTGGTCGCAGATGCAGGCCTCGGTCGATTTCCGCGAGGACATCATCAACGGCGTCATCAAGAGCTTCGTCTTCGGCGTTATCGTCAGCTGGATCGCCGTGTTCGAGGGCTACGACTCGGAACCCACGGCGGAAGGCGTGTCCGGCGCCACCACCCGCACGGTGGTGACTTCGTCGCTGGCCATCCTCTTCGCCGACTTCATTCTTACCGCATTCATGTTCAGAGGGTAATCCCGTGAATAGAGCCACCATCGATCTCTGGGTTGGAGCCTTCGTCGCCATCGGCCTGGTTTCCCTGCTGTTTCTCGCGCTGAAGGTCGGCAACCTGGCCGCGTCGAGCAGCGGCGAGACATACCGGCTGCAGGCCGAATTTGATAACATCGGCGGCCTCAAGGTGCGGGCGCCGGTGAAAAGCGCGGGCGTGGTGGTCGGGCGGGTTGCGGACATCCGGCTCGATCCGGAGTCATATCGGGCAGTGGTGGCGATGAACGTGGAAAGCCGTTTCAAGTTCCCGCGCGACACCATCCTGACCATCAACACCTCGGGCCTGCTTGGCGAGCAATATGTCGGTTTCGAGGTAGGCGGCGACAGCGAATTGATCAAGGACGGCGCAATCTTGAAGAAGACGCAGTCGGCCGTGGTGCTGGAAAAGCTGATCAGTCAGTTCATGTTCAACAAGGCTGCCGAGGGTGGTGACGGCGGCAGTGACAAGAAGTGAGGGGAATGCAGTGAGGAATCTGCTCGTGAAGCGAATCCCGGTGTTGGCCTGCGTCGCCCTGCTGCTCGGCGGCTGCGCGACCTCCGGCAACCCCAAGGATCCGATCGAAGGCTTCAACCGGGCCATGTACGGCCTGAACGAGGCCGTCGACAAGGTCGCCATCAAGCCCGTCGCCAAGGCCTATGACTTCGTCCTGCCCTCGCCGGTCAAGCGTGGCGTGGCCAACGTCTTCGGCAACATCGACGACGTCTTCATCGGCGTAAACAACCTGCTGCAGGGGAAGGGCAAGGATGGCATCGTCGATCTCGGCCGCTTCCTGGTCAACAGTACCGTCGGGATATTCGGCATCTTCGACGTTGCCAGCAACATCGGCATGGAAAAGCACGACGAGGATTTCGGTCAGACCTTCGGTCGCTGGGGCATCGGTCCCGGCGCCTACGTGGTGGTGCCGTTCTTCGGGTCGCGCACGGCGCGCGACACGGTCGGTCTGGTGCTCGACGTCAAGACCGATCCGATCGCCAACATCCACGACGTACCGTCGCGCAACGTCCTGCTCGTCACCCGTATCGTCAGCGACCGCGCCCAGATGCTGCCGGCCGACAAGGTGATCGAGGAAGCCGCGCTCGACAAGTATGCCTACATTCGCGACGGCTATCTGCAGCGCCGCCGCAACCTGATTCACGACGGCAATCCGCCGCGCGAGAAAGAGGACTTCTAAGCCGTGAAGATCAAGGAATATTCCATGAAATGGCTGCTTGCCGTCGTTGCCGCGCTGTCTTTCAATGCCGCCGCGCTGGCGCAGGAGCAGGCGCCCGAGGTCCTCATCAAGAACGTCACCAACGAAGTGCTGGAGATCGTGCGCAAGGACAAGGATATCCAGTCCGGCAACACGAAAAAGGCCATCGAGCTGGTCGAGGCCAAGGTGCTGCCGCACTTCAATTTCCCGCGCATGACACAGCTGGCGGTGGCGCGCGAATGGAAACAGGCGTCTGCCACGCAGCAGAAGGTGCTGACGGAGGAATTCCGCTCCCTGCTGGTGCGCACCTATTCCAAGGCGCTGACCGAGTACAAGAACCAGACCATCGACTTCAAGCCGTTCAAGATGCAGGCGGGCGAAACCGACGTCAAGGTGCGCACCCAGATAGACCAGGCCGGCGCCAAGCCGATCGGCCTCGACTACTACCTCGAGAAAATGCCCAACGGCTGGAAGGTTTATGACATCGAGGTCGGCGGCGTCAGTCTCGTCACCAACTATCGCGGCGAATTCACCACCGAGGTGCGCAAGGGCGGCATCGATGGCCTGATCGCCACCCTGCAGGCCAAGAACAAGTCCGGTGAAGGCGCCGCCCCCAAAAAATGACAATTTGCAGCACCGATGATGCCATCGTCGTCGATGGGGCGATGACCCTGCCGGTGGCGACGAGCCTGCTCAACGAGGGCAACGCGCTGGTCGCGGGGGGGCTCGGCCTGATTGATCTGTCGGGCGTGACCGACGTCGACTCCTCCGGCCTCTCGGTCGTGTTCGGCTGGCTGCGCGCCGCCAAGGCACAGGGCAAGTCCATCCGCATCGCCAATCCGCCCAAGGATTTCATCAGCCTCGCCGAGGTTTATGGCGTGGTCGATCAATTGCCGCTCGCCTGACGGCGCGGCTGCGGGTCTGTCCCATGTCTCCCGCCATTCGCGTTGCCGGCGTCGCCAAACGCTTCGGCGCGACGCAGGCGCTGGCCGGCATCGACCTGGAGGTTGCCGAGGGCGAGTTCTTCGGCCTGCTCGGCCCCAACGGCGCCGGCAAGACCACGCTGATCTCGGCGCTGGCCGGTCTGGTTCGGCCCGACAGCGGGCACCTCGAAGTGATGGGTCACGATGTCCAGGCCGATTACCGCCAGGCGCGGCTCAAGCTCGGCGTGGTGCCGCAGGAACTGGTGTTCGATCCCTTCTTCTCGGTGCGCCAGACCTTGCGTATCCAGTCCGGCTATTACGGCATCCGCCGCAACGATGACTGGATCGACGAGATCCTCGCCAACCTCGACTTGACGGGCAAGGCCGAGGCCAACATGCGCTCTCTTTCCGGCGGCATGAAGCGCCGCGTGCTGGTGGCGCAGGCGCTGGCGCACAAGCCGCCGGTGATCGTGCTCGACGAGCCGACCGCCGGCGTCGATGTCGAACTGCGCCAGGGCCTGTGGCGTTTCATCCGTCGGCTCAACGGCGAGGGCCATACCATCGTCCTGACGACGCATTATCTGGAAGAGGCCGAGGCGGAGTGTGGCCGCATCGCCATGATGAAGTCTGGCCGCATCGTCGCGCTCGACACCACCGCTAACCTGTTGCGGCGCTTCGGCGACGGCACAACCAATCTCGAAGACGCCTTCATGCGCGTGATGAAGGAGGCGGTGTGATTAGCCCCCCACGCCCATTCCATTCGCTGCCCCCCACCCCCAGAGGGGGCAAGCCGCGCATTTCGCCTTGGGGTCCCCCAAGGGGACTTCCTTCGGGGCGCGAGCCGGCGGCGAAATGATCGGTTTCCTCACCCTGCTGCGGAAGGAAATCCTGCGCTTCTGGAAAGTCGGCTTCCAGACCGTCGCCGCGCCGGTGGTCACCGCGCTGCTCTACCTGCTGATCTTCTCTCACGTGCTGGCGGATCACGTCCGCGTCTATGACGACGTGCCCTATACAGCCTTCCTCGTCCCCGGGCTGGTGATGATGTCGATACTGCAGAATGCCTTCGCCAATTCCTCGTCCTCGCTGATCCAGTCCAAGGTGACGGGCAGCGTCGTCTTCATGTTGCTGGCGCCGATTTCCTACCGTGCCTTCTGGGCAGCCTACGTCGCCGCCGCCGCGCTGCGCGGCCTGCTGGTCGGGCTGGGCGTGTACCTGGTGACGCTGGCCTTTACCGGCGTGCGGCTGGAAGCGCCGCTGTGGATACTCGTTTTCGCCCTGCTCGGCGGGGCGATGCTCGGCACGCTCGGCGTGATTGCCGGCATCTGGGCCGACAAGTTCGACCAGCTTGCCGCCTTCCAGAACTTCCTGATCATGCCGCTGACCTTCCTCTCCGGCGTGTTCTACTCCATTCACTCGCTGCCGCCGTTCTGGCGGGAGGTGTCGCACTGGAACCCCGTTTTCTACATGATCGACGGCTTCCGCCACGGTTTTTTTGCCCTGTCCGATGTGTCGCCATGGAAGAGTCTGGCGGTGGTCGGGGTATGCTTCGTTCTTCTTTCCGCCCTGACGCTGGAACTGCTGAGGCGCGGCTACAAACTGAGGATGTAACCATGTTGGACCCGCAAGAAATTGAAGAGTGGATCGCCGCCGGCCTGCCCTGCGAGCAACTGAGCGTGGACGGCGACGGCCAGCACTTCCAGGCCGTCATCGTCAGCCGGGAATTCGCCGGCCTCAATCGCGTGCAGCGGCAGCAGCGAGTGAACAAGGTGCTCAAAGAGCACTTCGACAGCGGCGTGCTGCATGCGCTGTCGATGCAATGTCTGACGCCAGAGGAAACCGCCGCCCGTGGATAAGCTGCTGATCGAAGGCGGCCGGCCGCTGTCCGGCGAGGTCGCCATTTCCGGGGCGAAGAACGCGGCGCTGCCGCTGCTCTGCGCCGCGCTGCTGACGCGTGAGCCGCTTCGGCTTTCCAACGTGCCGGATCTCAACGACATCGGCACCATGCTCAAGCTGCTGGCGCAGATGGGCGTCAAGATCGAAAAAGTCGGCGCTGGCGGGACGGCAAATACGGTGATTCTGGATGCCTCCGGCCTCGACAATCCCGTCGCGCCCTACGAGCTGGTCAAGACCATGCGTGCCTCGGTGCTGGTGCTGGGGCCGCTGGCGGCGCGCGCCGGCGAGGCCAGGGTGTCGCTGCCCGGCGGCTGCGCCATCGGCGCGCGGCCGGTCGACCAGCACATCAAGGGCCTCACGGCGATGGGTGCCGAGGTCTCGGTGGAGCACGGTTATGTGCATGCGCGGGCAACCCGGCTCAAGGGCGCGCGACTGTTCACCGACATGGTGACCGTAACCGGCACCGAGAACCTGATGATGGCTGCCTGCCTGGCCGACGGCGAAACAGTGATCGAGAACGCCGCGCGCGAGCCCGAGGTGGTCGACCTCGCCAACTGCCTCGTGGCCATGGGCGCGCAGATTTCCGGTGCCGGCAGCGACGTCATCCGCATTCGCGGCGTCGAGCGCCTGCACGGCGCCACCCACCGCATCATGCCCGACCGCATCGAGACGGGTACCTACCTCTGCGCGGCCGCCGCGGCCGGCGGGCAGATCCGTCTCACGCAGACCTCGGCCAGCTACCTTGACGCGGTGATCGACAAGCTGATGGATGCCGGCTGCGAAGTCACGCTGGAACGCGACGCCATCATGCTGAAGGCGCCGGCGCGGCCGACGGCGGTGTCCATCCGCACCTCGCCCTACCCGGCCTTTCCCACCGACATGCAGGCGCAGTTCATGGCGCTCAATGCCACCGCCTCCGGCACGGCGGTGATTCGCGAAACGATTTTCGAGAACCGCTTCATGCACGCCGTCGAGCTCATTCGCCTCGGCGCCGACATCAAGATCGACGGCAACACCGCCTTCGTCACGGGCGTGTCCAAGCTCGACGGCGCCACCGTGATGGCCACCGACCTGCGCGCCTCGGCCAGCCTGGTCATCGCCGGCCTGGTGGCGCAGGGCGAGACGCTGATCGAGCGTATCTACCATCTCGATCGCGGCTATGAAAAGCTGGAGCAGAAGCTGATGGCGCTCGGTGCGCGGGTGCGACGGGTAAAATGATCGCATGAACGGAATAAACATGATCACGGTGGCCCTCTCCAAGGGCCGCATCTTCGAGGAAACCCTGCCGCTGCTGGCGGCGGCGGGCATCGTGCCGAGCGAGAACCCCGAATCCTCGCGCAAGCTCGTCATCGGCACCAATCGCGCCGACGTACGGGTGGTGATCGTGCGCGCCTCCGACGTGCCGACCTACGTCCAGTACGGCGCGGCCGACCTCGGCATCGCCGGCAAGGACGTGCTGCTCGAGCACGGCGGCGCCGGCCTCTACCAGCCGCTCGATCTCAAGATCGCCAAGTGCCGCATGTGCGTCGCCGCGCCGGCGGGCTTCGACTATGCCGCCGCCGTGCGCCGCGGCGCGCGGCTGCGCGTCGCCACCAAATACATCAACACCGCCCGCGAACACTTCGCCGCCAAGGGTGTGCATGTCGACTTGATCAAGCTCTACGGCTCGATGGAACTGGCGCCGCTGGCCGGCCTGGCCGAGGCCATCGTCGACCTCGTTTCCTCGGGCGGCACGCTCAAGGCCAACAACCTGGTCGAGGTCGAGGACATCATGCCGATCTCGTCGCGCCTGGTCGTCAATCAGGCCGCGCTCAAGCTCAAGCGCGAGCTGCTGCAACCGGTCATCGACGCTTTCGCCCGAGCCGTGAAATGAGCATCCGTCGCCTGTCCACCCGCGAGCCGGAGTTCCTGTCGACGCTGGACGCGCTGCTCGCCTTCGACAATTCGACCGACGAGGCCATCGAGCGCACCGTCGCCGAGATTCTCGCCAACGTGCGTACGCTGGGCGATCCGGCGGTGCTCGATTACACGCGCCGCTTCGACAAGCTCGAGGCGACCAACATGGCGCAGTTGGAACTGCCGCGCCACGAACTCAAGGCCGCCTTCGACGGCCTGCCCCCCGCGCAACGCACGGCGCTGGAGCAGGCCGCCGCCCGCGTGAAGAGCTACCACGAGCGGCAGAAGCTCGAATCGTGGGAATACACCGAAGCCGACGGAACGCGGCTGGGCCAGAAGATCACGCCGCTCGACCGCGCCGGCCTCTACGTCCCCGGTGGCAAGGCCGCCTATCCGAGTTCGGTGCTGATGAACGCGCTGCCCGCCAAGGTAGCCGGAGTGCGCGAACTCATCATGGTGGTGCCGACGCCCCGTGGAGAAAAAAATGCGCTGGTGCTGGCCGCCGCGCATCTCGTCGGCGTCGATCGCGTGTTCGCCATCGGTGGTGCCCAGGCCGTGGCCGCGCTTGCCTACGGCACCCAGACCATTCCCCAGGTCGACAAGATCGTCGGTCCCGGCAACGCCTATGTCGCCAGCGCCAAGCGCCGCGTCTTCGGCACCGTCGGCATCGACATGGTGGCCGGTCCCTCGGAGGTGCTGATCATTTCCGACGGCTCGGGCGATCCGGACTGGATTGCCATCGACCTCTTCGCCCAGGCCGAGCACGACGAGCTGGCGCAGTCCATCCTGCTTTGTCCCGACGCCGCCTTCATCGAGCGCGTCGCGGCGAGCATCGAGAAGCTGCTGCCGACCATGTCGCGCAAGGACGTGATCTCGGCATCCATCTCCGGTCGCGGCGCACTGATCCATGTTTCGGATCTGGACGAGGCTTGCGTCATCGCCAACCGCATCGCGCCCGAGCACCTCGAGCTGTCGGTCGAGAATCCGCGCGCGCTGGTCGACAAGATCCGCCACGCCGGCGCCATCTTCATGGGCCACTACACTTCGGAGTCGCTCGGCGACTATTGCGCCGGGCCGAACCACGTGCTGCCGACATCGCGCAGCGCGCGTTTTTCCAGTCCGCTCGGCGTCTACGATTTCCAGAAACGCTCCAGCCTGATCGAGGTGTCGCGGGTCGGCGCGCGGACGCTCGGCCCGATCGCTTCGACGCTGGCCCACGGCGAAGGCCTGACTGCCCATGCCCGCGCGGCGGAGTTGCGGATCGCGTGACCCACCGAGACTTTTCCACCCTGCCGCTGTCGCCGGCACTGCTGCGCAATCTCGATCACCTCGGCTACCGCAGCATGACGGCGATCCAGGCGCAAAGCCTGCCGCTGATCCTCAAACGGCGCGACCTGATCGCCCAGGCCGACACCGGCAGCGGCAAGACGCTGGCCTTCGCCATCGGCATACTGCACCGGCTCGATCCCGCCGATTTTGGAATTCAAGCATTGGTGCTGTGCCCGACGCGCGAGCTGGCCGATCAGGTCGCCAAGGAATTGCGCCGCGTCGCCCGCTTCGCCGACAACATCAAGGTGCTGACGCTCTGCGGCGGCACGCCGATGGGGCCGCAGAGCGCTTCGCTCGAACACGGCGCCCATGTCGTCGTCGGCACGCCGGGGCGCATTCAGGACCACATGAGCCGCAAGAGCATCGATCTTTCCGGCGTGCGCACGCTGGTGCTCGACGAGGCCGACCGCATGGCCGGCATGGGTTTTTTCGACGAGATCAAGGGCATCGTCCGCGCCTGTCCGAAGGAGCGGCAGACGCTGCTGTTCTCGGCCACCTACCCCGACGACATGAAGATGGCCAGCGCCGCTTTCCTCGATCATCCGGAAGAACTCAAGATCGAGGCCGGGCTTGACGCCACCCGCGTCGAGCAGCGTTTCTACGAGGTCGCGCACGAAAAGCGCAACCACGCCGTCGCCCATCTGCTGGCGCACTTCCGGCCGGAATCGACACTGGCCTTCTGCAACACCCGCATCCACTGCCGCGAACTCGCCGCCGAACTGCGCGCGCGGGGAATTTCCGCGTTGGCGTTGCACGGCGAGCTGGAGCAGCGCGACCGTGACGAACTGCTGGTGCAGTTCGCCAACCGCAGCTGCGCGGTGCTGGTCGCGACCGATGTCGCCGCGCGTGGCCTCGACATCCGCACCGTGGACGCGGTCATCAACGTCGATGTTGCCAAGGACACTGAAGTCCATATCCACCGCATCGGTCGCACCGGTCGCGGCGATGCCATCGGGATGGCGCTGAGCCTGTGCGCACCGAGCGAGCGCAAGTGGGTCAAGCTGATCGAGGCCTGGCAGCGCGGCCCGGTACGCTGGTGCGATCTGGCCGAACTCACGCCAGCCGTCGGTGAGGCCCCGCAGGCACCGATGCAGACCCTGCGCATCCTCGCGGGACGCCGGGACAAGCTGCGTCCGGGTGACCTGCTCGGCGCGCTGACCGGCGTTGCCGGATTGAACAAGGACCAGGTCGGCCGCATCGATGTTTTTGACGAAACCTGCTACGTTGCCCTCGATCGCCACGTCGCCGCGCGCGCTTTCGGCCACCTCGCCGACGCCGGCATCAAGGGGCGGCGTTTCCGCATGAATCTGCTGACGCCGGCGTGATGCCGGCTGCCCCCGTTTGCCGTCCGGCCACGGTCAGTGCCGGTCGGGCCTCGAAGCCTCGCCGGAATTTCGACTCAGTTCAAAGTGGAGTCCGAAGGCATTGTTTCGCGCAGCGCCGTTACCAGCGCCTCGCACTGCTCGTCGGTGCCGACGGTGATGCGCAGGAACTGCTCGATGCGCGGTTGCTTGAAATGACGCACGATGATGCCGTGCTGCCGTAGCGAAGCCGCCGACTTTTCCGCGTCGCGTTGCGGGTGGCGGGCGAAGACGAAGTTCGCCGCGGACGGCAGTACATCGAAGCCCAGCGCCGCCAGATCGGCGACCAGCTTCGCGCGGCTCTTGATCACCGCCTGCCGCGTGCGGTCGAACCATTCGCGGTCTTCGAGCGCGGCCACGGCGCCGGCGATGGCGAGGCGGTCGAGCGGGTAGGAATTGAAACTGTTCTTGACCCGCTCCAGCGCCTCGATGAGGTCGGGGTGGCCGATGGCGAAACCGACGCGCAGGCCGGCCAACGCGCGCGACTTGGACAACGTTTGCACCACCAGCAGGTTGGGGTAGCGCTTGACCAGCGCGACGGCTGAATTGTTGCCTGGGCCGCCGAAGTCGATGTAGGCCTCGTCGATCACCACCACCGAATCGCGATTGGCATCGAGCAGTTTGGCGATATCTGCCAGCGGCAGCGCGCGGCCGGTCGGCGCGTTGGGATTGGGGAAGATGATGCCGCCGTTGGGCTTCGCGTAGTCGGCGACGCGGATGGCGAACGCGTCGTCGAGCGGCACGGTCGCGTAGTCGACGCCATACAGCCCGCAATAGACCGGGTAGAAACTGTAAGTGATGTCGGGGAACAGGATCGGCCGCTCGTGCTTGAGCAGGGCGAGGAAAACGTGGGCCAGCACCTCGTCCGAGCCGTTGCCGACGAAGACGTTGCGCGGCTCGATATCGCCGAAGAAACTGGCGACGGCCGCCTTGAGCCGGTCGGCGTTGGGGTCGGGGTAGAGCCGCAGCCCGTCGTTGATCTCGCCGCGCAGGGCTTCCAGCACCTTGGGCGAGGGCCCGTAGGGATTCTCGTTGGTGTTGAGCTTGACGAGGTTGGCGAGCTTGGGCTGCTCGCCCGGAACGTAGGGCGTCAGGCCCTTGACGACGGTGCTCCAGAATCGGCTCATGGCGGCGGCGGGGTGGTTTTGCGGTAGGCGCGAAATGGTATCATGGCCTCCGTTTTGTCCCCATCAGCGAACCGCAAATGCGCAGCGCCGAAGTCCAACGCAACACCCTCGAAACCCGCATCCGCGTCAAAGTCGATCTCGACGGCAGCGGCAAGTCCAAGCTCGCCACCGGCGTCGGCTTCTTCGATCACATGCTCGACCAGATCGCGCGCCACGGCATGCTCGACCTCGAAATCGAGGCACAGGGCGACCTCCACATCGACGCGCATCACACCGTCGAGGACGTCGGCATCACGCTCGGCCAGGCGCTGGCGCAGGCCTGGGGCGACAAGAAGGGACTCGTGCGCTACGGCCATGCCTACGTGCCGCTGGACGAGGCATTGTCGCGCGTGGTCATCGACCTCTCGGGCCGGCCGGGACTGACGTTCAACGTCGATTTCGCGCGCGGCGCCGTCGGCGAGTTCGATGTCGACCTCGTGCGCGAATTCTTCCAGGGCCTGGCCAATCACGCCAATATCACCGTGCATGTCGACAACCTGCGCGGCGACAACGCCCACCACCAGGCCGAGACGGTGTTCAAGGCCTTCGGTCGCGCCTTGCGCATGGCGGTCGATGCCGATCCGCGCGCGGTAGGCCGCATTCCTTCCACCAAGGGCAGTCTCTGATTCCTGCGCCATGATTACCGTCGCAGTCGTCGATTACGGCATGGGCAATCTGCGCTCGGTCGCCAAGGCGATCGAGCACGTCGCACCGCATGCGAATGTCCTCGTCACCGCCGATCCCGCGCAGGTCATGGCGGCGGATCGCGTGGTTGTGCCCGGCCAGGGCGCCATGCCGGACTGCATGCGCGAGCTGGCGGGACGCGGCCTGCGCGAGGCGGTGATCCTTGCCGCGGCGAACAAACCCTTCCTCGGCATCTGCATCGGTCTGCAGATGCTGTTCGAGCACAGCGAGGAGGGCGACGTGGCCGGTCTCGGCGTGCTCAAAGGCCAGGTGCGGCGCTTTCCGAACGAGGCGATGGTCGGCGCCGACGGCAGCCGCCTCAAGGTGCCGCACATGGGCTGGAACGAGGTCGAACAGGCCGAGCCGCACCCGATGTGGCACGGCATCGGCAACGGCAGCCGCTTCTATTTCGTGCACAGCTACTATGTCGAACCGGCGCAGCCCGACGTCATCGCCGGCTCGACGATCTACGGCATCCCCTTTACCAGTGCGGTGGCGCGGGATAACATCTTCGCCGTCCAGTTCCACCCCGAGAAAAGCGCCCAGTCCGGCCTGGCGCTCCTCGGTAACTTCATGAGCTGGAATCCCTGATTTCCCCCAACCGTTCTCACGTGTTCCCACCATGTTGCTGATACCCGCGATCGATCTCAAGGATGGCCATTGCGTGCGCCTCAAGCAGGGCGTCATGGACGGCGCCACCGTCTTTTCCGATAACCCCGCCGCCATGGCGCGCCACTGGATAGCCCAGGGCGCGCGGCGGCTGCACCTCGTTGACCTCAACGGCGCCTTCGCCGGCAAGCCGAAGAACGAACCGGCGATCAAGGCGATTCTGGCCGAAGTCGGCGAGGAGATTCCGGTGCAGCTCGGCGGCGGCATCCGCGACCTCGATACCATCGAACGCTGTCTCGACGACGGCATCAGCTACGTCATCATCGGCACGGCCGCGGTGAAGAATCCCGGTTTCCTGCACGATGCCTGCACGGCCTTTCCCGGCCACATCATCGTCGGTCTCGACGCCAAGGACGGCAAGGTGGCGGTGGACGGCTGGTCGAAGATGACCGGCCACGACGTCATCGACCTCGCCAAGAAGTTCGAGGACTACGGCGTCGAGGCGGTGATCTACACCGACATCGGCCGCGACGGCATGCTCTCGGGCGTGAACGTCGATGCCACCGTCGCGTTGGCCCGGGCGCTGAAGATTCCGGTGATCGCCTCCGGCGGCATCGCCAGCGTAGACGACGTCAAGGCGCTGTGCGCGGTGCAGGACGAAGGCATCATGGGCGCCATCACCGGCCGCGCCATCTACGAAGGCCGGCTCGACTTCAAGCAGGCCCAGGCCGAAGCCGACAAGTGCGCCAAGCGCTGACGCCGGCCTGACCGAAGCCCATGCTCGCCAAGCGCATCATTCCCTGCCTCGACGTCAAGGCCGGCCGCGTGGTCAAGGGCGTCAATTTCGTCAGCTTGCGCGACGCCGGCGACCCGGTCGAGATCGCGCGCCGCTACGACGAGCAGGGCGCCGACGAGATCACCTTTCTCGACATCACCGCCAGCTCGGACGAGCGCGACATCATCCTGCATATCGTCGAGGCCTGCGCGGAGCAGGTGTTCATTCCGCTGACCGTTGGCGGCGGCGTGCGCAAGGTCGAGGATGTGCGGCGCCTGCTCAATGCCGGGGCCGACAAGGTCAGCATGAACACCGCCGCCGTGCAGAACCCCGATCTCGTTGCCGAGTCCTCGGCGAAGGTGGGGAGCCAGTGCATAGTGGTCGCCATCGACGCCAAGCAGACCTCGCCCGGCAAGTGGGAGGTGTTTACCCACGGTGGGCGCAACAACACCCACCTCGACGCCATCGCGTGGGCGCAACACGTCGCGTCCCTCGGCGCCGGCGAAATCCTGCTCACCAGCATGGATCGCGACGGCACCAAGAACGGCTTCGACCTGGCACTGACGCGCGGCGTGTCCGAGGCCGTGGGCATACCGGTGATCGCCAGCGGCGGCGTCGGCAATTTGCAGCATCTGGCCGACGGCGTCACCGAAGGCAAGGCCGACGCGGTGCTGGCCGCCAGCATCTTCCATTACGGCGAATACACCGTGAAGCAGGCCAAGGAATTCATGCGCGCGCGCGGAATCGAAGTGCGGTTATGACCAAGTGGTTGAACAAGGTCAAATGGGACGAGCATGGCCTCGTGCCGGCCATCGCCCAGGACGCGAAGACCGGCGAGGTACTGATGTTCGCCTGGATGAACCGCGAGGCGCTGGAAAAGACCGCGCAACTCGGCCAGGCGGTGTATTGGTCGCGCTCGCGCCGGAAACTCTGGCACAAGGGCGAGGAATCCGGCCACTTCCAGAATGTGGTGGAGCTGCGCACTGATTGCGACAACGACGTGATCCTGCTGAAAATCGAGCAGGTGGGAGGTATCGCCTGCCACACCGGGCGGCGCAGCTGTTTCTTCAATCAACTCGACGGCGGGCGCTGGCAGGATGTCGGGCCGGTGCTGAAGGACCCGAAGGAGATCTACAAATGATCGATCTGGAAGTCATCCATCGCGTTCAGGAAACGCTGATCGAGCGCAAGAACGCCGCGCCCGATTCGTCCTACGTTGCCAGCCTCTACGCCAAGGGCACCGACGCCATCTGCAAGAAGGTGGCGGAGGAGGCGGCCGAGGTCATCATGGCGGCCAAGGACGGCGACCGTCTGCACCTGGTGCGCGAGGTCTGCGATGTCTGGTTCCATACCCTGGTGCTGATGACGCACTTCGGCATCGGCGTCGATGACGTCATGGTCGAGTTCCGCCGTCGCGAGGGAATTTCCGGCATCGACGAGAAGAAATCGCGGGGCACGAAATGACGGATTGCCTCTTCTGCAAGATCATCGCTGGCCAGATTCCGTGCCAGAAAGTGTACGAGGACGAGGACATCTTCGCCTTTAACGACATTCAGCCAGCGGCACCCGTGCATTTCATGATCGTGCCCAAGCAGCACATCGCCTCGCTCAACGATGCCGACATGTCGCACCAGGCCATACTCGGCAAGATCCTCGCCAAGGCTGGTGAGCTGGCCAAAGCACAGGGCGCCACCGACGGTTTCCGCGTCATCATCAACACCGGCAGGGTGGGGCGGCAGGAGGTGTATCATCTGCACGTTCATATCATCGGTGGTCCCGATCCCCTCGGGCCGATGATCGTCAAGAAATAGGAGCTTATGCATGGGATCCTTTAGCATTTGGCACTGGCTGATCGTTCTGGTCATCGTGATGCTGGTCTTCGGCACCAAGAAGCTGCGCAACGTCGGTTCCGACCTCGGTGGCGCCGTCAAGGGCTTCAAGGACGGCATGAAGGAAGGCACCGCCGACGCGAAGCCCACCGAACCGGCGCAGCAGGTCGGCCACACCATCGAGGGCGAGGCCAAGAAAGAACAGGTCTGAGCCGCGCTCAGGCTTACGGCGACGAGCGGGCCCGCCCCGCTCTTTTTGTCTGAATCTTCCCCATGTTCGACGTCGGCTTTTCCGAACTCATCGTCATCGGCCTGGTGGCGCTGATCGTCATTGGCCCGCAGCGCCTGCCGACGGTCGCGCGCACCGTTGGCCATCTGCTCGGCCGGCTACAGCGCTATGTCAGTGACGTCAAGTCGGACATCAATCGCGAAATGCAGCTCGACGAGCTGAAGAAGCTGCAGGAACAGGTGGTCTTGCAGGCGCACGATATGGAAAAACAGGTCAACGAGCAGATGAACTCGGTCGAATCCGACCTCAATGCCTCGATCGCCCAGGGCGTCGAGGCCAAGTCGGAGCCAGGGGCCATTGAAGTGGCCGTCACGGAAGCCCTGCCCGCCGTTCCGCCAGTGCGCCCCGAAGGAAGTACCCTTGGGGTGCCGATTTTTTCCGAAGCGCCAGTCACGTCGCCAGTCGACAAATCCGCCGCCTGATGGACGCCCAAGAAACCTTCATTTCCCACCTGATCGAGTTGCGCGACCGGCTGATCAAATCGCTGGGCGCCATCCTGATCGTCTTTCTTTGTCTCATGCCCTGGGCCGGCAAGGTCTACGACCTCCTGGCGATGCCGATGATCGCCACCCTGCCCGTCGGCACCAAGATGATCGCCACCGGCGTCATCACGCCCTTCATGGTGCCGATCAAGGTGACGCTGATGGCTGCCTTCGTCATCGCCTTGCCCGTGGTGCTCTACCAGATCTGGTGTTTTGTCGCGCCCGGCCTTTACGCCCACGAGAAGAAATTTGCCCTGCCGCTGGTGATCGGCACCACCTTCCTTTTCATCTCCGGCATCGCCTTCGCCTACTTCTTCGTCTTCAACACGGTGTTCCGCTTCATCGCCGAATTCGCGCCGACGAGCATCACACCGGCGCCGGACATCGAGCAATATCTTTCGTTCGTCATGACCATGTTCCTCGCCTTCGGCATCACCTTCGAGGTTCCGGTGATCGTCATCCTGCTGGTCAAGTTCGGCGTGGTCACGGTGGAAAAGCTCAGGGAGTCGCGGCCTTATGTGATCGTCGGCGCCTTCGTCATCGCCGCCGTGGTGACGCCGCCCGACGTGGTCTCGCAGTTCATGCTGGCGGTGCCGATGTGGCTGCTGTTCGAGCTCGGCCTGCTGCTGTCGCGCTTCATCGCCAAGCCGGTGGCGGCGGTGGCGGAACCGGCGAGTGACTACCGGCCGCCGTCCAACGAGGAAATGGAGCGCGAGCTCGACCGCGCGACCGAAGACTCGCAGCAAAATCGCCAGGGTTAGGCCTTGCCGCCGGGCCGTCCCAAGGCAAGGTACTAACCCGAGCGCGTGGAACGCGCGACCCCACCGACAGTAACCACATAGTCGCCCGTAACACACGAGCGCAGCGAGCCGATCAGTCTCCCCCTCCGCGAGGAGGGGGCCGGGGGGTGGCGGGCATCTATTCCCGCGGCGGCGTCGGCCGCTTGCCGATGGCGATGGGCAGCTCGATATCCCTGCCGTCGCGGCGCAGGGTGAAGCGCGCGTTCTGTCCCGGCGCCAGGGCGGCGATGAGGGCGAGCATGATCTGTGCGTCCTTCACCTGCTTGCCGTCGATGGCCACCAGCAGGTCGCCGGGCTTGATGCCAGCCTTGTCGGCGGGGCTGCCGCGCATGACGCCGGCGATCAGCGTGCCGGTCGTCGAGGGCAGGCGGAACGACTCGGCCAGTTCCGGGGTGACTTCCTGCACCTCGACGCCGACCCAGCCGCGCGTGACCGTGCCGCTCTTGATGATCTGCTCCATCACGCTCTTCGCCAGCGAAACGGGGATGGCGAAGCCGATGCCCATGGAACCGCCGCTTTGCGAATAAATCGCGGTGTTGATGCCGACGAGGTTGCCGCTGGCATCGACCAGGGCGCCGCCCGAGTTGCCGGGATTGATGGCGGCGTCGGTCTGGATGAAGTTTTCGAAGGTGTTGATACCGAGGTGGGTGCGGCCGAGCGCCGAGACGATACCCGAGGTCACGGTCTGGCCGACACCGAAGGGATTGCCGATGGCCAGCACCACGTCGCCGACGCGCAGGGTGTCGGCGACGGCGAAGGTGATCGCCGGCAGCTTGAGGTCGGTGGTGATCTTGAGCACGGCCAAGTCCGACTCGGGGTCGGTGCCGATGGCCTTGGCCTTGAACTTGCGCCCGTCGTTGAGCGAGACCTCGATCTCGTCGGCGCCGTCGATGACATGGAAATTGGTGAGGATGGTGCCCTCGGCCGAGACCACGACGCCGCTGCCCAGGCCCGAACGGCGCTGCGTCTGCTCGCCGAAACGGTCGCCGAAGAAGTGGCGGAAGAAGGGATCGTTGAGGAAGGGGTGGCGCGGCGCCTTGATTTCCTGGCTGGTATAGATGTGCACCACCGAGGGCACCGCCCGCTTCGCCGCCTCGGCGTAGGAAGAGGGCGCGCGCGCCTCGGTCGCCGCCGGCGCCTCGCGCACCGAAACCACGCCGCCAAGGCTGCCGGCGCCCTCTGGGCGTGATAGCCATTCGGGCTTGAGCGTCTGCACCACGAACAGGGCGGCGACGCAGATCGTGACGGTCTGGGCGAATATCAGCCAAATGCGTTTCATCTACACTACCGGTTTCGATACCGGCCAAGCCAAGGGAAAAATATGGCCCCCACGCTCACTTCGTTCGCTGCCCCCACGGGGGGGCCTCAGTTGGCAACCGAGCTCCCTCGGGGCGGCCCCTAAGGAGGCATGAACATGGATCGCGAAGAACTGCGCGGCCACCTCGATGTACTGCTGGAAGCCGCGCGCTTCCGGGATTATTGCCCAAACGGCCTGCAAGTGGAAGGACGCGGGCAGGTGCGCCGCGTGCTTTGCGGCGTCACCGCCAGCCAGGCGCTGATCGACGAGGCCGTGCGCCGCGACGTCGACGCCGTGCTGGTCCATCACGGCTGGTTCTGGCGCGGCGAGGACGGCCGCGTCACCGGCTTCCGCAAGCGGCGCATGGCGGCGCTGCTGGCGCGCGACATCAACCTGTTCGCCTATCACCTGCCGCTCGATGCCCACCCCGAGCTCGGCAACAACGCCCAGCTCGGGCAGTTGTTCGGCTGGCAGGTCACGGGCCGCTTCGCCGAGCAGGACATCGGCTTTCTCGGCGTCGCGCCAGCGCCGACTTTTTCCGGCGAACTGGCGGCGCGGATCGGGCAGGCGCTGGGTCGCGAGGCGCTGCTGGTCGGCGACGCGACCCGGCCGGTGACGCGCGTGGCCTGGTGCAGCGGCGGCGCCCAGGGCTGGTTCGAGCAGGCGATTCTTGCCGGCGCCGACGTCTATGTCAGCGGTGAGATTTCCGAGCAGACGGTGCATCTGGCGCGAGAGTCGGGCGTGCCCTACATCGCCGCCGGCCACCACGCCACCGAGCGCTACGGCGTGCAGGCGCTGGGGCGGCACCTGGCGGCCAGTTGCGGTCTTGCCTGCGAGTACGTCGAACTCGACAATCCCGTGTAAGGAGCCCGGCCGGTTCCGCGGGTATCGCAGATTCGGCGACGAGAGCATTGCCCTCGGGGATTACGTCGGTGTCGTGGCCGGGTTGGGAGCGGCGGCCGCCTTGAGATGCTGCGTCTTGATGTAGACGTGGCGCTTGCCAAGGAGCCAGAACAGAAACACGATGACCGATGCCATTAGCGCCCGCATGGTCAAGGGTGTGTCCGAGGACGATGCACTGTTGTTGCTCTCCATCGGTGTTGGTGTGGGACGCGGCGTGGCGTGAACGGGGCTTGGTATTGCGGCGGGACTGGGTGCCGGGGCAAGGCCCGCCTGCGGCCAGGCTTCGACCAGGCCATGGATGTCCTTGATCATGCCGTCCATGCGTTGTACCCGGGCGAGGATGTCACCGACGATGCCGGCCTCCGTCGCCTGCGTCTGCCCCGCCTTGTACTCGACGCGCAGCAGCGCGCGCTCTTCCGCCGGGAAGTCAGTGGCGGGTACCGCGATCGCCAATGACACTCTTAGTACCGGTTCCGTCGGCGTCGCGGCCGTGGCAAGCTGGGGCAGCAATAACCCCAAGGCAATGAGCCATGCCCGCGAGCGGCCGGCGGCACAACCGGAAAGCCGGCCGGGTGTCTGGCGGGGCGTTGCGTTGGGCTTCAAGGGCGTTCCCGGTACACTTACTTGATCGATGGCTGGTCTCGACTGCGTGGGATGGGGTTGCCGCAGATTGACTGAGTCTAGCCGCCTGCCGGACTTCCGAAAGGCCGAAGAGCGCCGTGCTCCCCGCCTTTTCCTTCTAGAATCACGGCCCTCGCCACCACCAATGCCGCCTGCCAACCATGAACCGCCTGCTCGTCCCCGTGCTTCTTTTCCTCGCCGTGTCGCCAGCGCCGACTTTTGCGCAGGATGTCATGCTCAGGGTTCATCACTTTTTACCGACCACATCGACGGCGCACGCGAAAATCCTCGGGCCTTGGTGCGACAGGCTGGCCAGGGATTCCGGCGGCCGCCTCAAGTGCCAGATCTATCCGTCGATGCAGCTCGGCGGCACGCCGGCGCAGCTTTACGACCAGGCCAAGGATGGCGTCGTCGACGTGGTGTGGACCCTGCTTGGCTACACGGCGGGACGCTTCCCGCTGATCGAGGTATTCGAGCTGCCCTTCATGATGACCACGGCCGAGGCGACCAGCCGCGCCGTCTGGGACTACGCGCAGAATCACGCGGCGGCCGAGTTCAAGGACGTGAAGCCGCTCGCCTTTCACGTGCACGAGCCCGGCCATTTCTTCCTCGCCAAGCGGCCGGTGACGCAACTGGCCGACCTCAAGGGGCTCAAGCTGCGCGCACCGACGCGCATCACCAACAGGATGCTGGCCGCGCTCGGCGCCACGCCGGTCGGCATGCCGGTGCCGCAGGTGACCGAGTCGCTGTCCAAGGGGGTCATCGACGGCGCGTTGCTGCCTTATGAAGTGGCGCCCTCGATCAAGGCGCACGAGGTGACGCGCTTCGTCTCCGAAACCGACAGCAAGCTGCCGGGCCTGTATACCTCGGTATTCATGATGGCGATGAACAAGGCGAAATACGAATCGCTGCCGGCCGACCTGAAAAAGATCGTCGATGCCAGCAGCGGCATCGCGCTGTCGGCCACGGCCGGCCGGCTTTACGACGAGGCGGCGCCGCTTTCGAAGAAGCTCGTGCTGGAGCGCGGCAACGCGGTCAACGTCATCCCCGCCGCCGAGCTGGATAAATGGAAGCAGGCCACCGATCATCTCGACGACGAATGGCTGGCGGAAGCGGGCAAGCGCGGCCACAACGGCCAGGCCCTGCTCGACGCGGCGAAGGGGCTGATCGCCCGCCACGGCCGCAAGTAAGGGCCGCCGGGATTATTTCAGCCGGTCGCGGAACTTTTCGCGCAGCTTGGCCGCCTTGGGCGCGACCACGGCGACGCAATAGGGCTGGCGCGGGTTGTTGGCCAGATAGTCCTGGTGATAGTCCTCGGCCGGCCAGAAGGTCGGCGCCGGCGCCACGGCGGTAACGATCGGGTCGGGCCATATCTTCGCGGCATCGAGTTCGGCGATCAGCGCGCGGGCGGTGCGTTCCTGCTCGTCCGAGTGGGTGAAGATGGTCGAGCGGTATTGTGTGCCGATGTCATGGCCCTGGCGGTCGGGCGTGGTCGGGTCGTGGATGACGAAGAAGGCTTCGAGCAGCGTGCGGTAGCCGATGATGGCCGGATCGAAGACGACGCGCACCACTTCGACGTGGCCGCTGGCGCCGCCGCACACCGCGCGATAGTCCGGATTCGCCGTGGCGCCGCCGCAGTAGCCGGAAACGACCGACTCGACGCCTTCGAGCTGGCGCAGCGCCGCCTCCAGGCACCAGAAGCAGCCGCCGCCGAGTGTCGCGGTCGAGACAAGGTCGTTCATTGCGCGGTCGTTCCCATGTTGCGTCGAGAGGGGTAATGATAGGCGGCTCGGCCCGGCGCGCAAAATATTCCTTGGCATGCCGCCGGGTTTGTCGTATTGTGGCGCGGCATTCGATTCAGGCAGTCGTTGTCCGGTAGTTCGCGCCCCTCGGGGTTTCGGTTTTACCAGTCCCATCTACCTTTCTCGCTTGCGTTCCGGGCTCCGGCCTGATTTCTCATTTTTCAAGGAAAGCAACATGGCAACTGGTACCGTCAAGTGGTTCAACGACGCTAAAGGCTTCGGCTTCGTCACTCCGGATGATGGCGGCGACGATCTCTTCGCCCATTTCTCCGAAATCCAGGGCAGCGGATTCAAGTCCCTGCAGGAAGGGCAGAAAGTCAGCTTCGAGGTGAAGATGGGCCCGAAGGGCAAGCAGGCCTCCGCGATCAAGCCGATGTAATTCCGGCAGTTCGCAGGATCGAAAAAACCGCGGATTCGTCCGCGGTTTTTTTTCGCCTGTCGTCGGCGTCCGCTTTATGCCGGCAGCGGCGCTTCGTCCATCAGCGCGATCTGCTCGCGCAGTTCGAGGATGCGCTCCTCCCAATAACGCGGCGTGTCGAACCAGGGGAAGGCCAGCGGAAAGGCCGGATCGCTCCAGCGCCGGGCGATCCAGGCCGAGTAGTGGATCAGCCGCAGCGTTCTCAGCGCCTCGACCAGATGGAGTTCGCGCGTGTCGAACTCGGCGAAGTCCTCGTAGCCGGCGAGAATGTCGTGGAGCTGGCGGGTGCGCTCATCGCGCTCGCCCGAGAGCAGCATCCACAAGTCCTGCACGGCCGGCCCCATGCGGGCGTCGTCGAAATCGACGAAGTGCGGGCCGCGCGTCTTTCCATCCTCGGTCCATAGCACGTTGCCCATGTGGCAGTCGCCGTGGAGGCGGATCGCGCGCACCGCGCCGGCGCGCCCGAAGCATTGGCGAGCTCCAGCGATGGCCTGAGCCGCCACGCCGGCCCAGACGTCGCGCAACTCGTACGGGATGAAGTCGTGGGCAAGCAGCCAGTCGCGCGGTTCCTCGCCGAAGCTGGCGATGTCGAGCGCGGGGCGGTGACGGAAGGGTTCGAGGCCGCCGACCGCGTGAATGCGGCCGAGGAAGCGCCCGAGCCACTCCAGCGTGCCCGGTTGGTCGAGCTCCGGCGGCCGGCCACCCTGGCGCGGAAAGACCGCGAAGCGAAAGTCGGCGTGATGGTGCAGCGTCGCGCCGTTCAGTCGCAGCGGCGGCACCGCCGGAATCTCGCGCGCGGCCAGCTCGATGGCGAAGGCGTGTTCTTCGAGAATGGCTTCGTCGGACCAGCGTTGCGGTCGGTAGAACTTGGCGACGACCCAGCCCGGCGCCGTCTCGCCAGAGCCGTCCCAAGGGATACCGCTTTGCATAACTTTTTCTTCCTCCTCGATGCCGAGTTGATAGACGCGGTTTTCGAAGCTGTTGAGCGCGAGCAGGCGGCCGTCCGTGCGCAGGCCGGTGCTGTCGATCGCGTCGAGGACGAGATCGGGCGTCAGCCGGGCATAAGGGGGGTCGCTCACGCGCCTTCGCGTTCGGCCAGGCGGCGCAAGACCAGCGGGAAGGCGCCGGCGAGGAACAGGGCGATGGCGGTGACGATCAGCGCCAGGCCGGCGGCGGTGCCGTCGTTGAACAGCGGATGGACGCCATTCATCAAGCCGAACAGTGCGGCGACGCCGACGAGGGCGGTGACGCTGCCGAGCGTCGTGAAGGCGAGGAAGGTCCAGGGCCAGTGGTGGGGTTTCATTTTTGCCTCAGGTCGATGACGCGCCTGGCCTTGCCGAGCGAACGCTCGATGGCGCCGACGCCGGTGACGTCGACCCGGGTGTTGATGCCGATGTAGGACTTGATGTGGTGCTGGAGTTCCCGGGCGGCGGCCTCGCGCACGGCCGCGGACTCGGCCGCGAACTCGGGCTTGATCTCGATCTTCACCGCGAGGTCGTCCATGTGGCCGCGGCGCGACACCTCCAGCACGTAATGCGGGGAGAGCTTCGGCGTCTTGAGGATGAACTCCTCGATCTGCGAGGGAAAGACATTGACGCCGCGGATGATCAGCATGTCGTCGGAACGGCCGGTGATCTTGCCGATGCGGCGGAAGGATCGCGCGCTCGGCGGCAGCAGACGAGTGAGGTCGCGCGTGCGGTAGCGGACGATGGGCAGCGCCTCCTTGGTCAGCGAGGTGAATACGAGCTCGCCCTGCTCGCCGTCGGGCAGCACCGCACCCGTTTCCGGGTCGATGATCTCGGGATAGAAGTGGTCTTCCCAGAGGGTCGGGCCGTCGCGGCTTTCGAGGCATTCGCAGGCCACGCCCGGGCCCATGACTTCCGAGAGGCCGTAAAGGTCCATGGCGGCGATTCCCAGGCGCGTCTCCAGCTCGCGCCGCATTTCCTCGCCCCACGGCTCGGCCCCGAACATGCCGCGCTGGAGGCTGCTTTTGGCCGGGTCGAGGCCCTGGCGCTCGAACTCGTCGACGATGTTGAGCACGTAGGAGGGCGTGCCAACGATCATGGTCGGCTTGAAGTCCTGGATCAGTTGCACCTGGCGCTCGGTCTGGCCGCCGGAGATCGGCACCACGGTGCAGCCGAGCGCTTCCGCGCCGTAATGCACGCCCAGCCCGCCGGTGAACAGGCCGTAGCCGTGGGTGACGTGGATGATGTCGCGTCGCGTGCCGCCGGCCGCCCGGATCGAGCGCGCCATTAGGTTGGTCCAGGTGTCGATGTCGTTTTGCGTGTAGCCGACCACCGTGGGTTTTCCGGTGGTGCCGGAGGAGGCATGGACGCGCACGACGTCGTCCAGCGGCACCGCGAACATGCCGAAGGGGTAGGTGTCGCGCAGGTCGGCCTTGGTGGTGAAGGGGAACTTCGCCAGGTCGGCGAGCGACTTCAGATCGTCGGGATGCACGCCGGCGGCGTCGAACTTCGCCCGGGTGTGGGCGACGTTGGCCCAGGCGTGACGCAGCGATTTGCGCAGGCGTTCGAGTTGCAGGGCCGCGATCTCGTCGCGGCTGGCGGTTTCGATGGCTTCGCGAAGGGACGGAGTCGGTGTCATGGGGCTTCGAGCGGAACGACGCGAAAGGCGCATATTGTCGCATCGCCGTCCCGCCAGCGCCGACTTTTGGTTTCGGCATGGCGCTCCAACTCGTGGGCATGGATCTTCACTTTGCAGCATTGCTGTTTTTCTGCAATACTGAGAAACATGAAAACCACTCTTACCATGACCGGGCGTGGCGTCATCACGCTCCCGACCAAGCTGCGCAACGCCCTCGGTCTTTCCGCCGACGATCAGCTCATCGCGGAAACGACGCCCGAGGGCCTCTTGTTGCGGCCCGCCGTCACTTTGCCCATCGAGTTGTATGGCGATGAGCGCTTGCGCGAATTCGACGAGGCGGAGGCCGAGTTGGCCGCCGTGTTGAACAAGAAGTCGCGCTGACGCAGTGCGGGTTTTCCTCGACGCAAACATCCTGTTCTCGGCCGCCCGCGCCGATGGCGCGATAAGGCGGTTGCTCGCTCTCGCCGAGGCCGCCGGACACGAGTTGTGGGCGGACGCCTACGTCTTCGAGGAGGCGCGGCGCAATCTGGTTGCCAAAGCCTCCAGCGGCCTGCCCGTGCTGGAAGCCATGACGGCGCGAATCAAGATCGGCGGTCTGTTCGCAGGCAGTGCCCTGCCGCCGGACGCGACGACCCTGCCCGAGAAGGACGGGCCGGTGCTTGCCGCCGCCATTCACCACCGCTGTGACGTGTTGGTTACCGGCGACCGCACCCATTTCGGCCCGCTCCACGGAAAAACAATTCAAGGCGTGTCCATCCTGTCGCCGTCGATGCTGGCGGAAATCGTGTTGGAATAGAAAGTAACGGGAGCCTCCTCGTGGCGACCATCGCCGTCCCGCCAGCGCGCCCCGCGGGAAGTACCCTTGGGGCGCCGACTTTTCTTCCCTACTTCGGCCGCTTGTCGATGACGCGCCTGGCCTTGCCGAGCGAGCGCTCGATGTCGCCAACGGCCTTGATGTCCACGCGGGTGCTGATGCCGATGTAGGACTTGATGTGGTGCTGCAGTTCGTGCGCCACGTATTCCTTCTCGGCGGCGGTGGCGGTGGCGAACTCGGGCTTGATCTCGACATTCACCGTCATGGTATCGAGATGTCCTTCGCGGCTGACTTCCAGCTGGTAGTGCGGCGACAGCCTGGACATCTTGAGAATCTGCTCCTCGATCTGCGACGGGAAGACATTGACGCCGCGGATGATCAGCATGTCGTCGGAGCGGCCGGTGATCTTGGCGATGCGCCGCATCGAGCGCGCGGTGGGCGGCAGCAGCCGCGTCAGATCGCGCGTGCGGTAGCGGATGATGGGCAGCGCTTCCTTGGTCAGGGAGGTGAACACCAGTTCGCCGAGTTCGCCGTCGGGCAGCACTTCGCCGGTTTCGGGATGAATGATTTCGGGATAGAAATGGTCTTCCCAGATGACCGGGCCGTCCTTGGTCTCGATGCATTCCTGTGCCACGCCCGGCCCCATGACTTCCGACAGGCCGTAGATGTCGACGGCCTCCATGCCGAAGCGGCGCTCGATCTCGCCGCGCATTTCGTTGGTCCATGGCTCGGCGCCGTGGATGCCGAGGCGCAGCGAGCATTTCGTCGCATCGATGCCCTGGCGCTGGAACTCGTCGGCGATGGCCAGCGCGTAGGATGGCGTGACCATGATGATGTCGGGGGTGAAGTCCTGGATCAACTGCACCTGGCGCTCGGTCTGGCCGCCGCCGAAGGGGATGACCGTGCAGCCGAGCCGTTCGGCGCCGTAGTGGGCGCCGAGTCCGCCGGTGAACAGGCCGTAGCCGTAGGAGACATGGACCTTGTCGCCCGGTCGCCCGCCGGCGGCGTGGATCGAGCGGGCCATCAGCTTGGCCCAGGTGTCGATGTCCTTCTGGGTGTAGCCGACGACGGTCGGCTTGCCGGTGGTGCCGCTGGAGGCATGGACGCGCACGACCTTCTCGCGGGGCACCGCGAACATGCCGAAGGGGTAATTCTCGCGCAGATCCTGCTTGGTGGTGAAGGGGAATCTCGCCAGGTCGGCCAGCGATTTGAGGTCGTCCGGGTGGACGCCGGCGGCGTCCAACTTGGCCCGGTAATGGGGCACGTTGGCGTAGGTATGACGCAGCGTCTGTTGCAGGCGCTCCAGTTGCAGGGCCGCAATCTCGTCGCGGCTGGCGGTTTCGATGGCTTCAAAGGCCTGTTTCATGTCTTATCTCCCTTCCGGCGGCGCGGCATTGTCCGGCATTTCAAAAAAGTGGACCTTGATCCGCGTCGAGCGGCCGCGAAAAATCGCGATCAGCTTGCCCCGCGGATTGGCGACCTCGATGCCGAGGCCGCGGGCGGCGTGGTCGTCGGGCCACATGATCTCGGCGCAGCGGCGGGCGGTTTGTTCGGGAGTCATCTTGGTAACGAGGGTTTCCATGCGGTAACTACATGCGGTTAGAATTGGACGCTGTCGCATTATCGCAGGGGCCATGCCCTACGGCGATATGCGCATCCGGCACCCCGGGAGACTGACTCATGGCACATCCGCTTTTCGAGAAGCACCAGGAACTGCTGCAGCGCGCGCTGGAAGCCATTCGCAACCGCGGCTACTGGAGCGCCTATTCGGAAAACCCGAAGAGCTACGGCGACGATGCGATCGAGGAGGGACGCCGCGCCTTCTCGGCCTACTTCGACGCCCAGTTCTATCTCGATCAGCCGGGTGTCATGGGGCGCGTGAACGCGGCGCCGTCGCCCTACGGACTGGCCCTCGACATCAGCTATCCGCAATGCAGCCCCGATGCGCTGATCTCCGCCGCCAAGGGCGCCATGCCGGCGTGGATTCGCGCCGGCGCCGACACGCGGGCGGGGGTGTGCGCCGAAATCCTGGCGCGGATCAATGCCTGCACCATGGAAATCGCCCATGCCGTGATGCACACCACGGGGCAGAGCCTGATGATGGCCTTCCAGTCCGGCGGCCCGCACGCACAGGATCGCGGCCTCGAGGCCGTGGCGCAGGCCTGGGGCGAGATGAAACAGGTACCCGGGACGGCGCTGTGGGAGAAACCGCAGGGAAAAAATGCGCCGTTGCGGATAGAGAAGCGATTTACCGTGGTGCCGCGTGGGGTCGCACTGCTGCTTGGTTGTGCCACGTCGCCGACCCTGGCTGCCTACCCCGCGTTGTTTGCCAGTCTCGCCACTGCCAATCCGGTGATCGTGAAACCGCATCCCGCGGCCATCCTGCCGCTGGCGATTACCGTGGCGCTGGCGCGGCAGACGTTGAAGGAATCCGGCTTCGATCCCAGTCTGGTCTCCCTGCTGGTGGACGATTCCGGCACGCCGGTGGCCAAGGATGTCGCCGTAAAGCCCGACATCGGACTGATCGATTGTGCCGGACGGGCGGAGTACGGCGAGTGGTTCGAGGAAAACGCCAGGCAGGCCCATGTCTTTACCCAGAAGTCGGGGGTCAATTGCGTTGTGATCGAGTCCACAGGCGACTACAAGGGCATGCTGCGCAATCTCGCCGTAACACTGTCGCTGCATTCCGGGCAGACCGCGATGACGCCCCGGACCATTCTTGTATCGAGCGAAGGGATCAAGACGCCCGAAGGCACGTATTCGCCGGAGCAGCTCGGCCGCGACCTGTCGCTGGCGATCAGCGCGCTGCTTGAGGATAACGCGCGCGCGGTCGAGGTGCTCGGCGCGATCCAGAGCCCGGACACCGTCACCCGCATCGATGCCCTGCGCGAGCTTGGCGCCGAGTCCGGCCAGATCCTGCGCGACTCCTCCCCCGTGCCTCATCCGCAGTGGCCGGAGGCCCGCGTGCATTCGCCACTGCTGTTGCGCGTCGAGGTTTCCGACCGCCAGCTCTACATGGAAGAACGGCTCGGTCCGATCAGTTGCGTCGTCGAGACGGCGACGGCCTCGGAGAGCTTCGCCATCGCCGAACGCATCATGCGCGAAAAGGGAGCGGTCACTTTTTCCGTCTATTCGACCAACCCGGTGATGCAGCAACTGGCGGAGGACGTGGCGATTCGCGCCGGGGTTGCCCTGTCCTTCAACCTGACCGGCGGGTTGTTCATCACCCAGTCGGCGGCCTTCTCCGACTATCACGGTACCGGCGCCAATCCGTCGGCCAGCGCGTCCCTGGTCGATGCGGCCTTCGTCGCCAGTCGCTTCCATGTGGTGCAGTCGTGCCGCCATGCGGGCTAGCGATGCGTAAGTAATCAGTAAATGTTTTCTTGCCATAATTCGAAATTATGGCAAGGCTTCTCCTCCGGCATTTCCACCCACCCCATGCCCCTCCCATCGCCCACGGTCACCCGCCAGCGCCTGCACACGCGGCGGATCATGCTGGAGGGCTGGAAGCGCAGCGATGGTCTCTGGGACATCGAGGGGAGGCTGACCGACAGCAAGGACCACGACTATCCGCTGGCCTCGGGCGTGCGGCCCAAGGGCGAGCCGGTGCACGACATGTGGCTGCGGGTGACCATCGACCACGAATTCAACATCGTCGATGCGCAGGCGAGTTCGGATGCCGTGCCCTATCCGGGCGGCTGCGACACCATCGCGCCGGCCTATCGCGCTATCGTCGGCCTCAACCTGGTGCGCGGCTTTCGCCGGACGGTGGCCGGGATGTTCGACACGGTCAGCGGCTGCTCCCACATCACCGAGTTGCTCGCGTCCCTGCCCACCGCGGCGATCCAGACCTTTGCCAGCGAAGTCAGCGACACGGAAGGGCTGGATCCCGACGTCAAGCCCTTCCAGCTCGACCGCTGCCACGCGCTCGATACCGCATCGGACATCGTGCGGCGCTACTATCCGCGCTGGTATCGCGGCCAGTCGTGATTTTCGCGAAGCACCATCCTCACAAGGAAACCCCATGAAGATCCACGAGTATCAGGGCAAGGAAATCCTGCGGAAGTTCGGCGTGGCCACCCCGCGCGGCGTTCCGTGCTTTTCCGTCGACGAGGCCGTCAAGGCCGCCGAGAATCTCGGCGGCAAAGTTTGGGTAGTGAAAGCCCAGATCCATGCCGGCGGCCGCGGCAAGGGCGGCGGCGTCAGGGTTGCCAGGTCGCTCGACGAGGTAAGAACATATGCCGGTCAGATACTCGGCATGCAGCTCAAGACCCACCAGACCGGTCCCGAGGGGCAGAAGGTGCGGCGGCTGCTGATCGAGGAGGGTGCCGACATCAAGGCCGAGCTCTACGTCGGCATGGTGGTCGACCGCGTGACGCAGCGCGTGTGCCTGATGGCATCCTCCGAGGGCGGCATGGACATCGAGGAAGTGGCCGCCCACGCGCCGGAAAAAATCCACAAGGTCTTTGTCGATCCGGTGGCCGGGCTGACCGACGCCGAGGCCGACTCCGTCTGCCGCCAGATCGGCATTCCCGAGGGCAGCGTGGCCCAGGGCCGCGCGGTGCTGCAGGGGCTGTACCGGGCCTTCTGGGATACCGATGCCAGCCTGGCCGAAATCAACCCGCTGATCGTCACCCATGACGGCCGCGTGGTGGCGCTCGACGCCAAGATGAACTTCGATTCCAACGCCCTGTTCCGCCACGAGGACATCGTCGCCATGCGCGACCTCGACGAGGAGGACCCGGCCGAGATCGAGGCCTCGAAGTTCGATCTCTCCTACATCTCGCTCGACGGCAACATCGGCTGCCTGGTGAACGGCGCCGGCCTGGCGATGGCGACCATGGACACCATCAAGCTCTTCGGCGCCGAGCCGGCGAACTTCCTCGACGTCGGCGGCGGCGCCACCACCGAGAAGGTGACCGAGGCCTTCAAACTCATGCTGGCCAACCCCAAGGTCAAGGGCATCCTGGTGAACATCTTCGGCGGCATCATGCGCTGCGACACCATCGCCAACGGCGTCGTCGCCGCGGCGCGCGAGACGCATCTGACGGTGCCGCTGGTGGTGCGCATGCGCGGCACCAACGAGGACCTGGGCAAGGAGATCCTCAAGGAATCCGGCCTGCCCATCATCGCCGCCAGCGACATGGCCGACGCCGCCCGGAAAATCGTCGCCGCCGTTGGCGGCAAGTAAGGAAAAGACATGAGCATCCTCATCAACAAGGACACCCGGGTCGTTACCCAGGGCATCACCGGCAAGACCGGCCAGTTTCACACCAGAATGTGCAAGGAGTACGCCAACGGCGCCAGCTGTTTCGTCGCCGGCGTCAATCCGAAGAAGGCCGGCGAGAGCTTCGAGGACATCCCGATCCACGCCACCGTCAGGGAGGCGAAGCAGCAGCAGGGCGTCAATGCCTCCGTCATCTACGTGCCGCCGCCCTTCGCCGCCGCCGCGATCTGGGAAGCGGTCGAGGCCGACCTCGACCTGGTGATCTGCATTACCGAGGGCATCCCGGTGCGCGACATGGTGGCGCTGAAGGACCGCATGCAGAAGGAGAGTCGCAAGACCGTGCTGTGCGGCCCCAACTGCCCGGGCATCATCACCCCGGACGAAATCAAGATCGGCATCATGCCGGGGCATATCCACAAGAAGGGCCGTATCGGCGTGGTGTCGCGCTCGGGCACGCTGACCTACGAGGCGGTCGGCCAGTTGTCCGACCTCGACCTCGGCCAGAGCACGGCCGTTGGCATCGGTGGCGATCCGGTCAATGGGCTCAAGCATCGAGACGTGCTCGAACTGTTCATGAACGATCCGGATACCGATGCCGTCATCATGATCGGCGAGATCGGCGGCTCCGACGAGGAAGCCGCCGCCGAGTGGTACTCGAAGGAATGCCGCAACAAG
Source organism: Sulfurisoma sp. (assembly GCA_030691075.1). GTDB lineage: Bacteria > Pseudomonadota > Gammaproteobacteria > Burkholderiales > Rhodocyclaceae > Sulfurisoma. Next base: position 96,367 of record JAUYFI010000063.1, read on the forward strand.
AAGCCCGTGGTCGGCTTCATCGCCGGCGTTACCGCGCCGGCCGGCAAGCGCATGGGCCACGCCGGCGCCATCATCTCCTCTGGCCGTGGCACGGCGCAGGAGAAACTGGCGGTGATGGAAGCCTGCGGTATCCGCACCACCAAGAACCCGGCGGAGATGGGCAAGCTGCTCAGGTCGGTGCTGTAAGCCGCGCGGCAAAAAGTCGGCGCTGGCGAGACGGCGACCGATAAAATCGAGGGATGGATATTTCCTCTCCCGACTTCTGGGTCGCCGTCCTCCAGATCATCGCCATCGACATCGTGCTGTCGGGCGACAATGCCGTGGTGATCGCGCTGGCCTGCCGCAACCTGCCGCCGGCGCAGCGAAAAAAGGGCATTCTCTGGGGCGTCGGCGGGGCCATCGGCCTGCGCGTCGTGCTTACCGCCTTCGCCGCCGCGCTGCTGGGCTACCCCTATCTCAAGCTGATCGGCGGCGTGCTGCTGGTGTGGATCGGCATCAAGCTGCTGTTGCCCGAGCCGCCCGAGGGGCACGACATCCAGGCCTCCGACAAGCTGTGGGGCGCGGTCAAGACCATCATCGTCGCCGACTTCGTGATGAGCCTCGACAACGTGATCGGCGTCGCCGCCGCCGCCAAGGGCTCGCTGGCGCTGCTGCTGTTCGGACTGGCGGTGTCGATTCCGTTGATCGTGTGGACCAGTCAGCTCTTCCTCAAGCTGATGGAGCGCTTCCCCATCGTCATCACGCTCGGCGCCGGCCTGCTCGGCTATGTGGCGGGCGGCATGATGGTGTCGGACGTGGCGATCAGGGATTGGGCCCCGGCGGCGATCCCCGACGCGACGCACCTGGCCGGCGCCATCGGCGCCGTGCTGGTGGTGGCCGTGGGCAGCTGGCTGGCGTGGCGTGCCGCGGCGCGCGAGGAGCGGACGGTACTCTGATGGCGCTCTACCTGGGCGAGGATGACGTCCGACAATTGCTTCCTCGTCCATCTGTTCGATGCCGCCAGCGGCACGCCTGTTGCCGTGATCGTCGCCGACACTCTCGGCATGATGCGAACGGGAGCGACCGGCGGCCTCGCCGCTCGCTGCCTGTCGCGACCGGAGTCGTCACTGCCGCCGGTTCCAACGCATTGATTCGGCGGGAAATAGACGAGAAGACCGTGCGCCGTGCCGGTGTCGTTTGCGTCGACAGCCGCGCCACCGCGCTGCGCGAGGCCGGCGACCTGCTGCCGGCGCTGGAAAAGGGGCGTCTGCATGAGGGGCAACGGGTGGAACTGGGCGAAGTCCTTTGCGGCGCGCGTACCGGGCGGACGGATCCGGAGCGGATCACCCTGTTCGAGTCGCAGGGCATGGCCATCCAGGACCTTGCTGTGGCGGTTCGGCTCGTGGTTCTGGCCCGACAGCAGGGCTTGGGAATGGAACTCCCCTATTGAGAAATCCATTGACGTAGTTGAGGGTTGGCTGTAAGAATTGCCACTATCGCTCTGTTTCCATGAGCAGTTGTTGCAAAACGGGGCCGCGCGGATGCGGAATGGACAGGGGGAGTCCCGGCGTTGGGTAAGGCCAATTTCTGGAAGACTGACTGGTTTTTCGGGCTCGTCGTGAGTCTTGTCGTTCTGGGCTTCTCCGGCAGCGATCTGCTGCAGAGCCTGGAACGCAAGGCCTATGATGTGGGCATGGGCATGACTTTGCGCCCGCCGTCCGATCGCGTCGCCGTCATCGCCATCGACAAACAGAGTCTCGACAACATCGGCCGCTGGCCGTGGCCGCGCGATGTGCTGGCGGACATGGTCGAGAAACTCGCCGCCGCCAAGGCCAAGGTGATCGGCACCACCATCCTCTTCTCCGAGCCGCAGCTCGATCCCGGCCTGACCTACGTCAACAAGCTGATCGAGCTCTATACCCAGGCCGGCGGCCTGCCGGTGACGGCCACGCCCGAGGAACTCGTCGCGCAAAATCCGCTGCTGGCGCAGATGGCCGCGCTGCTGTTCGAGGCCGAGCAAAAACTCAACACCGACCGGCGCCTGGCGGCTGCTTTCACCCAGGCCGGCAATGTCGCGCTGCCCATGCTGTTTCGTCTCGGCGAGCCGCAGGGTCGCCCCGACAGCGAACTGCCGGCCTACCTCAAGAAAATGGCGGTCAAGCCGGGGCAGGGCGAGTTTGCGCCGATCCCGACCTCGAGTGCCGATGCGCTGGTGGTCGAGTCGCTGGGCAATGCCGCGGCGGCCATCGGCCACCTTAACGTCACTCCCGACATCGATGGCGGCATCCGCAACGAGCCGCTGGTGCTGACCCACTTCGATCAGACCTATCCGGCGCTGTCGCTGATGATCGCGGCGAAAAGCCTGAATCTTACGCCCGCCGACATCCAGGTGCGCCCTGGCGATTCGGTCAAGCTCGGTCGCTTGCGCATCGGCACCGACAGTGACACCCGCATGCTGACCTTCTTCTACAAGGACAGGGACGGCGGCCAGCCGGCTTTTCAGGTCGACTCCTTCTTCGACGTCAGGAGCGGCAAGATTCCCCTCGACAAGTACCGTGACAAGGTCGTGCTGATCGGCGCGACCGCCGCCGGCGTCGGCAGCGTCTTCGTCACGCCGGTGTCGCCGGCCATGCCCTCGGTGCTGATGCAGGCGCACACCGTGTCGTCGATTCTCTCCGAGCATTTCTTCGTCGCGCCGAGCTGGGGCTTCTGGGCCGAGAAGGGCGTCTTTCTGGTCGTCGCGTTGTATCTGATCGTGCTGCTGCCGCGGCTGTCGGCCGGCCTGGCGGCCGGTGCCACCGTCCTGCTGCTGGCCGTTCTGGTCGGTGCGCATTTCGGGCTGATGACGACGCAGCTGATGTGGCTGCAGCTGATGGTGCCGGCGACGCTGCTGCTGGTCGGTCACCTGCTGCTGACGGTCAAGCGCTTCGCCGTCACCGAGCGCGGCAAGGAGCAGTCCGATCTCAACTCGGCCGAGTCGAACCGCATGCTCGGCCTCGCCTTCCAGGGCCAGGGCCAGCTCGACATGGCCTTCGACAAGCTGCGCAAGTGCCCGCTCGACGAGCAGTTGATGGAGAACCTCTACAACCTGGCGCTCGATTTCGAGCGCAAGCGCCAGTTCAACAAGGCCGAGGCGGTGTTCCGCTACATGGCCGGCTTCAACCCCAAGTTCAAGGACCTCGAGCAGCGCCTGACCCGCGCCAAGCAGATGTCGGAGACGGTGATCCTCGGCGGCGCCTCGGCCCATCCCGGTGGCACCATGATGATGGGCGAGGGCACCGAAAAGCCCATGCTCGGACGCTACCAGATCGAGAAGGAACTGGGCAAGGGCGCCATGGGCGTCGTCTATCTCGGGCGCGACCCCAAGATCAACCGCGTCGTCGCCATCAAGACCATGGCCCTGTCGCAGGAGTTCGACGAGGACGAGCTGAAGGACGTCAAGGAGCGCTTCTTCCGCGAGGCCGAGACGGCCGGCCGGCTGAACCACCCGAACATCGTCACCATGTACGACGCCGGCGAGGAGCACGACCTGGCCTACATCGCCATGGAGTTTCTCAAGGGCAAGGATCTGGTGCCCCACACCAAGCCGGCGAACCTGCTGCCGCTGCCCAAGGTCATGAATATCGTCATGCACGTCGCCGAGGCGCTGTCCTACGCCCACGCCAACAACGTGGTGCATCGCGACATCAAGCCCGCCAACTTCATGTACGAGCCGGAATCGGACCAGGTCAAGGTCACCGACTTCGGCATCGCCCGCATCACCGACTCGTCCAAGACCAAGACCGGCATGGTGCTCGGCACGCCGTCCTACATGTCGCCGGAGCAGCTTTCCGGCAAGAAAATCGACGGTCGTTCGGACCTCTTTTCGCTCGGCGTTACGCTCTACCAGATGTCTTGCGGCAAGCTGCCGTTCGAAGGCGAGTCGATGGCCCAGCTGATGTTCAAGATCGCCAACGATCCGCATCCCGACATTCGCACCGTCAAGCCGGAACTGCCGGATTGCCTCGTCGCCATCATCGACCGCGCCCTGGTCAAGGACATCGAGCAGCGCTACCAGACGGGCGGCGAGATGGCCAGGGACCTGCGCGCTTGTCTCGCAATAGTCGGCGCCGGTGGCACGGTGTAGGTCATGCCCATGAACGTCGCCGAGGCCCTGCAGATCGTCACCCGCACCGACCCGGGGATGGTGCGCGCGCAGAACGAGGACGCCGTGCTGGCCAATCCGCTGCGCGGCTTCGTCGTGCTGGCCGACGGCATGGGCGGCTACAACGCCGGCGAGGTGGCGAGCGGCATGGCGACGACGTTGCTCGGCACCGAGCTCGAAAAGGCTTTCGCCCTGCGCCCGCCTTCGGCGCGCGTCGATGGCGGCAAGCCGTGGGCGCACGTGGGGATCGAGGCCGAGATCGCCCGCGCCAACGGCGCCATCTATCAGGCGGCGCAGAGCCAGCCACAATATTCGGGCATGGGCACCACGCTGGTGATGGGGGTCTTCCACGACAACACGCTTACCGTGGCTCATATCGGCGATTCGCGGCTCTACCGCCTGCGCGGCGAGGAATTCCGGTCGATCACGCGCGATCACTCGCTGCTGCAGGAGCAGATCGACAGCGGCATGCTGACGCCGGAAGAGGCGCGCCATTCGCAGAACAGGAATCTGGTGACCCGCGCCCTCGGCGTCGATCCGACGGTGGAGCCGGAGATTCGTGATTATGAAGTGCGGGTCGGAGACGTTTTTCTGTTGTGCTCCGACGGTCTCAACGACATGGTCGAGGACGAGGAGATCGCGATGACGCTCTCCGCGCTGTCGGCCAACCTGGACCTCTGCGCCACGCAGCTGATACAGATGGCCAACGATAATGGCGGCCGCGACAATGTTTCCGTTATCCTAGTCAAGGTGATCGGGGATTTCGGTTCGCCGCGCGGTTTGCGATCCTGGCCTACCCGGCTTCTGGCATGGCTAAAATGATGGTGTCTTGAAGGAAGGTCGCGATGGACAAGGCGAAACTCATACTCAGCATGGATGGTCTGGTGCTCAAGGAAATCAAGCTCGGCAAGGAGCGGATGACCATCGGGCGCAAGCCGCACAACGACATCCAGATCGATAATCTCGCCATCTCGGGCGAGCATGCCGTCATTATCACCATCCTCAACGACTCCTTCCTCGAGGACCTGGGCAGCACCAACGGCACCTTCGTCAATGGCCAGTCGGTGAAGAAACACTTTCTACAGAATGGCGACACCATCGAGTTGGGAAAATATCGCCTCAAGTATGTGAACGAGGTGGCGCAGCAGACGCCGGCGGCCGACTTCGAGAAGACCATGATCATGCGCCCCGGCGCGATGCGCAAGGCCGCCGAGCAGGCCGGCAACAAGGACATGGACACCCAGGTCGGCATGCAGATCGCTCCCAACGCCGAGGCGCATCCGCCGACCGAATCGGTTGCTCCCGCCGTGGCCGCCACGGTTGTGCCGGCAGCTCAGCCGACCCTGCCGCTGGGCTCGATCCAGGTGCTGTCCGGTGCCAATGCTGGCCGTGAACTCGAACTCGTCAAGACCGTGACGACGCTGGGTAAGCCGGGCGTGCAGGTGGCGGTGATCGCGCGGCGCCCGCAGGGCTACTTCATCACCCATGTCGAGGGGGCGAACTTTCCCATCGTCGATGGCAAGACCCTGGGCGCCGAGGCCCACAAGCTCGAGGACAATGACGTGATCGAACTGGCCGGGGTCAAGATGCAGTTCTTCATCAAGCGCTGACGCCGCCGGCGCCGTCCCACGGGATACCTCTTCGCATAACTTTCCGCGGCTCCAGGCCCATGAAACAGAATCTACCCCGTTTCCTGCTGGGACTGCTGGTGCTGGCCATGCTGCTCGGCCATGCGGCCGGCTTCTACCGCATCGGCTTCATCGAGCGCTTCGACGCCATCATCTACGACACCAAGGTGCGGCTGACCATGCCGCGCAACGTCGACGAGCGTCTGGTCATTCTCGACATCGACGAGAAGTCGCTGGCCGAGGTCGGCCGCTGGCCCTGGAACCGCGAGCGCATGGCGACGCTGATGAACAAGCTGTTCGACCGCAACGGCATCGCCCTGCTCGGCTTCGACATCGTCTTCGCCGAGCCGGACGCCAGTTCCGGCCTGCCGGTGCTGGAGTCGCTGGCGAAGAAGGAAGGCCGCGAGGCCGGCGTCATCCAGGCGGTGCTCAAGGGTTTGCGGCCGACGCTCGACTACGACGCGCTGTTCGCCGCCGCGTTGCAGAAGCGGCCCATCGTGCTCGGCTACTACCTGTCGAGCAAGGAGGACGGCACGAGTTCCGGCGCGCTGCCCGCGCCGACCTTGCCGGCGGGGACCTTCTCTGGCCGCAACATCGCCTTCACCAGCTGGCCGCATTTCGGCGGCAACCTGCCGGCGTTCCAGAAGAACGCGGCGAGCGGTGGCCACTTCAACCCCATGGTCGACCTGGACGGCATCTCGCGGCGGGTGCCAATGCTGGCCGAGCACAATGGCGCCTACTACGAGTCGCTGTCGCTGGCCATGGTGCGCGCGCTGCTCGGCTCCCCCAATCTCGTGCCGGGTTACGCCGAAGGCAGTGGTGGCGACAAAGGCTACGCCGGCCTCGAATGGCTCGACCTGCCGACCGCGCGCGGCACGCTGCGCATCCCGGTGGACGAGAACGTCGCCGCGCTGATTCCCTATCGCGGCTTTCAGGGCAGCTACAAGTACATTTCGGCATCCGACGTGCTCGCCGATCGCGTTCCCGCCGAGCAGCTCAAGGGCAAGATCGTGATCATGGGCACGACGGCGCCGGGTCTCATGGACCTGCGGGCGACACCGGTGGCCAGCACCTATCCCGGGGTCGAGATTCACGCCAACCTCATTTCCGGCATGCTCGACGGCGCCATCAAGTACCGTCCGGCCTATGTCCTTGGCGCCGACGTGCTGCTGGTGCTGGTCGCCGGCGGCGTCATGGTCTTCCTGCTGCCGCTGCTCTCGCCGTTGCGCGCCAGCATCGTCGCCCTGATCGTGCTGCTGTTCCTGCTCTCCGTGAACCTGGCCTTCTGGCATGCCGGCAACATGGTGCTGCCGCTTGCCGCCGGCCTGTTGCTGGTGGCGCTGCTCTACGCCCTGAACATGTCCTGGGGTTATTTCGTCGAGTCGAAAGCCAAGCGGCAGTTCACCGAGCTGTTCGGCCAGTATGTGCCGCCCGAACTGGTCGACGAGATGGCGAAGAACCCCGAGGGCTACAGCATGGAGGGGCGCAAGGCCGAGCTGACGGTGCTGTTTTCCGACATTCGCGGATTCACCACCATCTCGGAAGGCCTGCAGCCGGACCAACTGGCGACCTTGATGAACCTCTATCTCGGCGCGATGACCGAGGTCGTCCGCAAGCATCGCGGCACGCTCGACAAGTACATCGGCGACGCCATCATGGCCTTCTGGGGCGCGCCGGTCGGCGACGCCGAGCACGCCAGGCATGCCGTGATCACGGCGCTGGAAATGCAGCAGGCGCTGCACGGCCTGAACCAGGATCTGCTGGCCAAGGGCTGGCCCGAGCTGAAGATCGGCGTCGGCGTCAATACCGGCAGCATGACCGTCGGCGACATGGGATCAAAGGTGCGCAAGGCCTACACGGTGATGGGCGACGCAGTGAACCTCGGCTCGCGCCTCGAGGGCATCACCAAGCAGTACGGCGTGGGCATCATCGTTGGCGACGGCACGCGCGACCTGACCCGGAAGGATTTCGTCTACCGCGAACTGGATCGCGTGCGGGTCAAGGGCAAGGCCGAGCCGGTCGGCATCTTCGAACCGGTCGGCCTGGAGGGGCAGGTGGCGCAGGATGATCTGGAGGAGCTCAAGCTCTGGAACCAGTCCTTGCGCGCCTACCGCGCCCAGGACTGGGATCAGGCCGAGGTGATGCTGCTCAACCTGTCGCGCATGCGGCAGTGTTACCTGTATGATCTCTACGCCAAGCGTATCGCCCATTGCCGACTGGCACCGCCGGGCGAGGGCTGGGATGGCGTGACGACATTCGAGACCAAGTGATGACGTGCGAACATGGTATGAAGGTCCGGATACTGGGGTGCAGCGGGGGTATCGGCGGGCGTCACCTGCGCACGACGTCGATACTGATCGACAACGACATCCTGATCGATGCCGGCACCGGCGTGGCCGACCTGTCGATCGCCGAACTGGCGCAGATCGACCATGTGTTCCTGACCCACACGCACATGGATCACATTGCCTGCCTGCCCCTGCTGATCGACACCGTCGGCGACATGCGCAGCCGGCCGCTGACCGTCTATGCGACGGACGCGACCATCGAGATCATGCGCACCCACATCTTCAACTGGGCGGTGTGGCCGGATTTTTGCGAGATTCCGAACTCGAAGAAGCCCTTCATGCGCTACGAGAATCTTGCGGTCGGCGAGACCGTGGATCTCGAGGGGCGCCGCATTACCCCGCTGCCGGCCAATCACACCGTGCCGGCGGTGGGTTACCAAATGGACTCGGGCGATGCCAGCCTGGTATTTTCCGGCGACACGGGGCCATGTCCCGAACTCTGGGCCGCCGTCAACAAGATCGATAACCTGCGCCACCTGATTATCGAGACCGCCTTTTCGAACCGTGAACGCAGACTGGCTCAAATCTCCAAGCATCTCTGCCCGAGCATGCTCGTCGAGGAACTCGCCCACTTGCAGCGCGACGCGGAGATCTATATCACTCACCTCAAGCCAGGGCAAATCGAGCTCACGATGCAGGAAATCGAGGACGGCGTCGGCGAACTGCGCCCGCGAATGCTGCAGAACAATCAGGTCTTCGATCTCTGAGTCGGGCAATGGGCGCCAATCTCAATAACGGATTGATTCCGACGCTGGCCCGTCTCCAGCCCTTGGCCGCGCTGGGCGCGGACAGTTTGCGTGAACTGGAGCCGCATTGTCATCGCGAGAGGGTCACGCGCAACCTGGACCCCTTTCAGTTGCGCGACTGGCAGGGCCAGGTCGTCTATCTGGTCAAGGGCGAGCTCAAGCTCGAATTCGATGACGGCGTGGTGCAGGTGATTGTCGGGGGATGGGGCGATGCGCTCTTCCCGATAGGGCGCGGTCGGCTCGTGCCCGCATCGACCAAAGCCATCACCGACGTCGAGCTGCTTCGTTTCGACGAGGATCTGGTGGACATCATGCTCACTTGGGATCAGATCGCCGCGCCAGGGCAGGAGAGCACCCCCGACGCGGACACGACCGACTGGCGAACCATGTCAGGGATATTCACCGTGCAGAGCCTGACCCAAGGGGTTTTCTCCTCCATGCCCCCGGCCAACATCCAGCAGCTGCTACAACGTTTTCAGCGGATCAAGGTCAAGCGGGGCGAAAAGGTGATTTGGCAGGGGGCGCCTGGCGACTATTACTACCTGATCGAGCGTGGCCGTTGCCAGGTCACGCGCGAGGTGGCGGGAGCAAAGGTCGAACTCGCGGAACTGCGGGAGGGCGACGCGTTCGGTGAAGAGGCGCTTGTCTCCGACTCTGCCAGAAACGCCACGATTACCATGAAGACCGACGGTGTCCTGCTGCGGCTGGACAAGGCTGATTTCATGGGGCTCCTCAGCGAACCGTTGCTGCAACGGCTGTCGCCCCCGCAGGCGTGGCAACGCATTGCCGCCGGGGCCCAGTGGCTTGATGTCCGCTTTCCCGCCGAGTACTGCTGTGACGGTCTGCCTGGCGCGGTCAACATTCCGGTCAACGAAATCCGTCATGCCGTGGCTGGTCTTGACTTGGCGCGGGAATACATCGTCTATTGCCAGACCGGTCGTCGCAGTTCCGCAGCCGCCTTCCTGCTATCGCAGCGCGGATTTCACGCCTACCTGCTCGAGGGCGGTCTCAAGGCTTTACTTACCGATGCCGCCAACAACCAAAGCAAGGGTTCGTCATGAGTAATGTCATGTCTGCTCCGCAAGATCCCGGTGGCCTGTCCGATGTCGGCAGCCGCCTGGCCTTTTTCAAGAATCTTCAGACCGTCACCAACAAGATCCACGCGACGTCGAACATCGACGAGATCATGCTGGAGCTGTCGCAGGATGTCTGTAGTCTGTTCAATGCGGACCGCCTCACGATCTACTCGATTGGCGAGGACAAGGCATCCATCGTTTCCAAGGTCAAGACCGGTCTGAATTCCTTCAAGGATCTGAAGCTACCGATCGCCGACCAGAGTATTGCTGGCCATGTTGCGCTGGCCAAGAAGATCGTCAACATTCGCGACGTCTATGACGAGGCGGAACTGAAGGCCATCCATTCGCAACTGCGCTTCCTGCAGGAAGTCGACAAGCGCACTGGCTACCGCACCAAGCAGATGCTGGTGGCGCCCATCATCGACGCGCAGAACGGCGACCTCATGGGCGTCGTCCAGATCATCAACAACAAGGCTGGCGTGCCCTTCGCCGCCGTGGCCGAGGAAGGCGTCAAGGGGCTGAGCGAAACCCTGGCCATCGCCTTCAACCAGCGCAACAAACCGGCGCAGGTCGCCAAGTCCAAGTACGACCACCTGGTGCTCGATGCGGTGATTGCCGCCCAGGAACTGGAATTGGCGACCCGCACGGCGCGGCGGAAGAACGTCGATGTCGAGGAAATCCTGATCACCGAGATGCAGGTACAGCCCGCCGCGATTGGCGCGGCCCTGTCCAAGTTCTTCATGGTGCCGTACGAGCCCCACCGCGGCGATCGCATCAAGCCGGTCGACCTGATGAAGAACCTGCGGCGCGAGTATGTGCAGCAGAACCAGTGGCTTCCAGTCGAAGAGACATCGGAAGGCATCATTGTCGTCTGCATGGACCCAGAACAGGTAAAGGGCTCGCGCGTCGTCAATAATGTGTTTTCACGCGCGAAGATTGTCTATCGGGTCACCACGGTGCGTGAGTTCAAGCAGGTGGTCGACCTGTTTTTCGGTGGCGGCGGGGCGACACCCTATACCGACGACTCCTCGGTTGGCGATCTGCTATCAACCCTCGATCAAGGCGAGGAGGGCGGCGAGAGCGTTGTCGAGGACGTTTCCGCCGCCGCCGACAACGAACTTGTCAAGCTGGTGAACAAGATTATCGTCGACGCCTACCAGCAGGGCGCCTCCGACATCCACATCGAGCCGGGCATCGGCAAGGACAAGGTCGGCATCCGCTTCCGCAAGGACGGCTCGTTGGCCAGGTACATCGAAATCCCCTCCAGTTACCGCGCCGCCATCGCCGCCCGCCTCAAGATCATGTGCGACCTCGACATCGCCGAGCGGCGCCGGCCGCAGGACGGCAAGATCAAGTTCAAGAAGTACGGCCCGCTCGACATCGAGTTGCGGGTCGCGACCATTCCGACCACCGGCGGCGTCGAGGACATCGTCATGCGGATCCTCGCCGCCGGCGAACCGATACCGCTCGACAAGCTCGGCGTGCTGCCGATCAACCTGGTCAAGCTCAAGGAGTGCGTGTCCAAGCCCTACGGCCTGTTCTTCGTTTGCGGCCCGACCGGTTCGGGCAAGACCACCACGCTGCACTCGGTGCTCGGCTCCCTCAACACCGTGGACACCAAGATCTGGACGGCCGAGGATCCCGTCGAAATCACCCAGAAGGGCCTGCGCCAGGTGCAGGTGAACAAGAAGGCCGGCCTCGACTTTCCCATAGTGATGAAGGCCTTTCTCCGCGCCGATCCGGACATCATCATGGTCGGCGAGATGCGCGACGCCGAAACCACGGGCATCGGCATCGAGGCCTCGCTCACCGGCCACCTGGTGTTCGCCACCCTGCACACCAACAGCGCGCCGGAATCCATCATCCGCCTGCTCGACATGGGCATGGACCCTTTCAACTTCGCCGATGCCCTGCTCGGAATCTTGGCGCAGCGCCTGGCTAAGCGCCTGTGCAAGTGCAAGGAGGCCTATGCGCCGGATGCCGAGGAGGTGAAGCAGTTCATGATCGAATACTGCGGCGAACTCGTGAACACCGAGACCTTCAAGCGCGGTCAAGAGGCCGCCATGGAAGCCACTTACCAGCGCCTGGTCAAGGATTACGGAAAGGACGGCAAGCTCCAGTTCCACCGCGCCAAGGGCTGCGATGCGTGCAACAAGACCGGCTACAAAGGCCGACTTGGCCTGCACGAGTTGATGGTTGGCACCGAGCCGACCAAGAAGCTGATCCAGGAACACGCCCGCGTCTCCCAACTGGTTGCGCAGGCGCTGGAGGACGGCATGCTCACGCTGAAAATGGACGGCATGGAAAAGGTGTGTCAGGGCGTCACCGACATGAAACAGGTTCGCGCGGTCTGCATTAAATGAGACCCGCCCGCCCCCAGCCCATTCCTCGCGGGATGGGAGACTTGTGGCTCGCTGCGCTCGAACATCATGGGGTGCCTCGTGGGCAGGCCCGTGCGGTTTGCGGCTCCGCCGCGTGCCGTTCAGGCTCGGGGCGGCCCGTCGCCTGAACTACTGGGAGACCCGCCATGGACTCCGTCGAAGACCTGTTCCGCCGGCTCGAGCAACTCAATTCCATCGGCGCGGCGCTCTCCAAGGAGCGCGACATCGACCGGCTGCTCGAGAGCATCCTCGTCGCCGCCAAGACCATCACCCTCGCCGATGGCGGCACCCTCTATCGCATGACCGAAGACGGCCAGGCGCTGCGCTTCGAGATCCTGCGCACCGACTCGCTGCGTATCGCCCTGGGTGGCACGACGGGAAACCCAATCACCTTCCCCAACCTGCCGTTGCATGACGACAACGGCAATCCGAACAATTCGCTGGTCGCTGCTTACGCCGCCCTGCACGACAAGACCGTTAATATTACCGACGCCTACACCGAAGCGGGGTTCGACTTTTCCGGCACGCGCAAGTTCGACGAGCGGACCGGTTACCGCTCGCAGTCCTTCCTCACGGTGCCGATGAAGAACCACGAGAACGAGATCATCGGCGTTCTCCAGCTCATCAATGCCAAGCACCTTGAGAGCGGCAAGGTCGTCCCCTTCTCGGCTTCGGATCAGCGCCTGGCCGAATCGCTCGCCTCGCAGGCGGCCATCGCACTGACCAACCGGCAGCTGATCTCCCAGCTCGAAACGCTGTTCGAGTCCTTCATCAATCTAATCAACCTGGCGATCGACGAAAAATCGCCTTACACGGGTGGCCACTGCCAGCGCGTGCCCGAACTGACCATGATGATTGCCGAGGCGGTGAATGCGACGACCGACGGGCCGCTGGCAGACTTTACGATGACCGACAAGGACCGCTACGAACTCAAGATAGCGGGCATGCTGCACGACTGCGGCAAGGTCACCACGCCCGTGCACGTGGTCGACAAGGCGACCAAGCTACAAACACTGTTCGATCGCATGCACCTTATCGATACCCGCTTCGAGGTGCTTAAGCGGGACGCCGAGAACCACGCCCTGCGCCAGCATCTTGCCTTGCGTGACAGGCGCGATGCAGCCGCCGAGGATGCCATTTGGACCCGCTATCAGGCAGAACTGCGCGAGCTCGATGATGAGCGTGCCATCCTGCGCAAGGCCAATGTCGGTGGCGAGGCGATGGCCGAGGCCGACCAGCAGCGCGTGCGCGACATTGGCCAGAAGCACAAGTGGCGCAGTGTCGACGGCATCGAGGCTGACTTCCTGACCGCCGACGAAATCGAGAACCTGAGTATTCGCGCCGGCACGCTGACGCAGAAGGAACGGGAGATCATCAACTACCATATCGTCGCCACTATCAAGATGCTTGAGCAACTGCCTTGGCCCAAGCACCTGGAAAGCGTGCCCGAATACGCTGGCGGCCACCACGAGCGCATGGACGGCAAGGGCTATCCGAAGGGTCTGACCCGCGAGCAGATGTCACTGCAGGCGCGCATGATGGGTATTGCCGACATCTTCGAGGCCCTGACCGCGCGCGATCGACCCTACAAGCATGGCATGAAGCTGTCGCAGGCCATGGGCATCATGGCGAATTTCAGAAAAACCGGACACATCGATCCGGACCTCTTTGACGTCTTCGTGCGGCAAGGCGTCTATCGCCGCTATGCTGAGCAGTTTCTCGACCCCGGTCAAATCGACGGCGTGGAGGATGCAACGTTGCTGGGCGGGGGCTGAGCCACGGTGGGCAGACTAAAGTCCCTCTTGACATTTATTTGGCGTGTGGCGGAGAATGCCGTCACATGTGATGGGTAACTCATTCCAAAGGAGATTTTTATGGCGAAGATGCGATTCTCTCGTTTGTTGTTGGCAGGCAAGGCCGCCACGCTACCGCTTCTTATCGGCCAGGTGAAAGCCGCAACTGTCACGCCAGGGTATTCCGATATGATCAGTACCAACTTGAGCATTATTGAAATGCCGAGTGGCGATGGGATTCAACTCAATTCCATTACGAGCGATGCCGGCATCGCCACCAGCCCGTATGGCACATCCTCGTACGCCGCCAGCATGTGCACGAATTTTTCCCTGCCTTCCAACATGTCGATGGTTGTTACTGGCGTCATGCCGGGCGATACCGTGTATGTTGTGGCGGCCAGCGACAAGAACGACAGCTTGCACATTCAGGCCGACTCGCGCCTGACAGTGGGTCGGCAAAACCTGACGATTCTCGGCATAGTCGGTTCAGCCGGTTCGCAGATTCCATTTAGCGCGTCGCAGATTCGCAGTTCCATTGTTCTCGATGTGTCGTCAAGTTCCTTGACCCGACTTGCCGTTGGCGGACGTTTTTATATTCAAGCGGTCGTGGCCTCCGGCACAGGCCAGTTCCGTTTTTCCGAACTGGACGAGATCGCGGTTGGGACCTGCCAGGCGAGTACCTATGGGACAGGGACGACATATGTCGGGGGGATTTATTGATCTCGACTGCTGATTCCGAAACCGGCGCCATCCATGGCGCGGAACCTTCGGGGGTTGTGTATGGTGGGAAGCGGGTGATATTGCGCACCGTTACACGCGATGACGCGGGTCTTTTTGCCGGGTGGGCCGGCAGTTTTTTTTTTCCCGCTATCGCCCCGGCCTCTCGGACCGCTTAACGACTGCTGACGAGTGGCGAGCCCGCATCGACATGGTTGCCTCGTTTCCGGAACCACCGGAAATCGAGGTGATTGTTGTTGCCGTTCCAACAGGAATCCCGATAGGGGCAATGTGCCTGTCTAGCTTGGATGAGTGGAACGGCAAGGCGGAGTTTTCCGTGGGATTTTGCAAGGCAACGGGAACCCGTGCTGTCTGGGAATCTATTCATGCCGCTTTTGCCTTCATTTTTGATTCGCTCCATGTCCGGAAGTTGATCTTCTACGCGCTGCAGGGCAATCGCCAAGCGATATCCCTCCTGGATCGCATTGGCGCGCGTCCGGAAGGGGTTCTGGTTAGCGAACTTGTTCTGGCTGACTCCAGCACGGCAAGCCTGTTGCGTTACGCCTTGTTTCGCGAACGAGATTGGGCGGGATTGTCCGCCCATCTTGCGCGCATTGCCCCACTTGTTTCACCCAAGACGGGCTCATGAAAGGCCGCGCGCTTGTTTTTGCGCCGCATCCTGACGACGAGGTGATCGGCTGTGGCGGTCTGTTAAAGCGGCTGGTTGCCGCGGGCGTCGTCATTCGCGTTGTTGTTGTTTCGGATGGCGCGGCAGGCTTGCCTCCAAACGAGGCGCCAGCCTTGCGGCGGCAAGAGTCCTTGACCGGCCTTGGCATGGTGGGTGTCGAAACTTGCGAATTCTGGGATTTTCCCGATGGCGCACTACCTTTCGGCGGAAAGATTGAGCCGCGATATCAGCAGGTAGTGGACGCGTTCAAGCCCGACCTGATCTTTCTGCCACATCCCGCCGAGCAACATGTCGATCATCGTTCTCTAACGCGCGGCCTCTTGGCCGCGCTTGAGGGCAGATGGCGCGGAATGCTTTGGTTCTACGAAACCACAAGCCCGTCGCATCCGGTCAATCGCTACGAGGATATTACCGATTCCCTGGAAGACAAGCTGGCGGCGGTCGGAGCGCATGAGTCCCAGATGGCGTCGTTCGACTATGTCCGATATTGCCGCCATCTGGCCGCTATGCGAGGGGTGTCCCTGGATAGACCGGCTGCCGAGGCTTTTCTCGTCTATGAATGGGACGGATCTGCCCAGCAATTCTTTCCCGCGGAGCCCATTGTCAGCATTGTGGTACGCGCCAGCAATGCTGACCTGGTTGTGCTTGCCTTGCAGTCGCTGGAGATACAGGCATATCCTTGGTTGGAAGTCATCCTTGTTTGGTTTGGCGATGCCAGTCCTCCGGACATTTCAAGGTGGTCCTTCCGAATATGCGTCGTCCCGGGGTGTGCCAATCGGGGGGCGAACTTGAATCTGGGCGTCGCGGCCGCGCGTGGCGAACTCGTTGGCTTCCTTGACGAGGATGACGTCTTCTATGTGGAGCATCTGACCAACCTGGTGGAAGAGCTCACGGCGACCCCGGCGCTTGACATCGTGTTCTCCGGCTGTCGGGTGGTCAAGTGTTTTCAAGATGGACTGCGGGTCGTTACCGACGGCGAGGTTGAAATCATCGACAAGCGGTACGAGCCGGGTTTGCTGCTGTTTGGGAATTACATAACCCTGCACTCGCTGCTGATTCGGCGGCATGTATTCCGAGCGCTGGATTTCGATGAGGCGTTGGAGGCTTACGAGGATTGGGACTTTCTTGCGCGGGCCGAACAAGCGGGATATCTCTTTTCCCGCGTAAGTGGAATTGGTTGCGAATATCGCCTCTTCGGCCCGAAAGACGAGGTCGTCAGCATCAAGTCCGTGCATGCGCGGAAAGGGCATACCGCCTGGCGCGATGCGGTTCGTGACCGTATCTGCGCACGAATCAAACCGGCGGATATCACTCATCTGGAGCAATATGTCAATGACCATAAAAAGAAGTTCCTTGATCGCACGACACAATGGGCCGATGCTCAAGCCGAGTTGCGCCTCTTGCGCGCCGAGACCGCTGAATACCGGGAAGCCGCATCCGCGCTAAGGGATGCTATCGAACAGGACTCGTCACTTCCGTCGGCCGTGGATGAGGCAATGCGTCATCTCATTGCGAGCAAGTCGGACGGGCCACTGATTTCCGTGATCTTGCCGGCATTCAATACCGATCCTCGCCTCCTGGCGGCGACACTGCAATCCATCGTCGATCAATCCTACCCCCGATGGCAATTGTGCCTGGTGGACGATGCATCGACGCGCATGGACACTCTGGACGTACTTGAGAATTTTCGGGAAAGATATTCCGGGGACCGGCGGGTAATTATCGTTCGACGGCCATCCAATGGAGGTATTGTTCGCGCGAGCAATGACGCCTTGAATCTTGCCACGGGAACCCATGTCGCATTTGTCGATCACGACGATCTACTTCCAAAGGATGCGCTTTGGGAGGTGGCGTCGGCGATCAACAGGGAACCCGGCCTGAAACTTTTGTATTCGAATAATCGCACGGTGGATCATGTCGGGCGTCTGCTCAATGTTTTCGAGAAGCCAGGCTGGTCGCCATACACGCTTCTCTCGTATAACTATGTCAATCACTTGACAGTGGTGCTTCGCTCGCTGGTGGCGGATCTCGGGGGACTTCGGGAAGACTACAATGGCTGCCAGGATTGGGATCTATTGTTGAGAGTCGCCGCCGTGGTGGCGGAGGATGACGTATGCCATCTGCCGTTGTCGTTGTATGACTGGCGCGCAACCGACACTTCGGTTTCGTATACGCTTAAAGCCAAGCCATGGATGGCCGAGACCGCAAAGCGCATGCTCGCAAATTGGGTGGCTCAAAGAGTGAACAAGCCGATCCAGGTTCAGGAAAATCACAACGGCGCCGGCTTTATTGTCAACTGGTCTTGTGAAGAGCGACCAGTGACCGTGGTGATACCAATGCACGGCAACGTCGAGGATATCCAGCGGTGCGTGGACGGACTGCTAAATCGTACGGCGCATCGGGCCATGTCGCTGCTTCTCGTTGCCGACACGGGGGGGAGTCCGCGGGCGCAGGAACTTATGGATGCTCTTGGCGCGCGACCGCAGATCCGGATTATCGAACAGACCCGGTCGTCGGGTTGGTCGGCAATGGCCAATCGTGCGATCGGCGACGTGGATACCGAAGCCGTGCTGTTTCTTGATGGCAACATCGATATTCACGATCCAGATTGGTTGGGCCATATGCTGCGTTATCTCGATTTTGAGGATGTCGGCGCGATCAGCGCGGTGCTGACGAGCCCCCAGGGGAATATCCTGCATGCGGGAATCGCCATGGATCCGCAACGCATTGCAGTCGAAATAGGGGATCGGATGGCCTCGCAAGAAGCCGCGGCGGTTCGCGACGTATCGGCGGTCACGGGTGCGTGCATGTTGACCCGGCGTTCGGCGTTTCTTCGGGTTGGTTGCTGCGACGAGTCCCTGTCGAGTCGGTTTGGTGATGTCGACTATTGCCTGGCCCTGCGTCTTGTCGGCTATCGGGTAATCGTGGCCGCCGACGCGCGTCTTGTCCAACATGAAGCGGCGACTCCCGACATGCCCGAGGACGGTCACCTGGCTTCCGTGTTTCGCGGCTCCACCCTGCATATGCAAAGGAAATGGGGCCGGAAACTGCGGGAGGGGTTCCGGGCCAGGTACCACGTGGAAGCCACGACCAGAATCTTGAATGCGTTGGGATGAAACTGTCTTTTCACCGAGTAACCGATGAATGGGTCGATCCGACTTGTTCGGCGTTCAACCAGGCATTCGTCGAAGCTCGATCGCCGGCCACATGGCGCGAAATCTATGGTGGGTCGCCGGAGGGGGGTGCCTCGCTTGCCGCCGTGAGTGAGGCAGGCCGGGTCGTGGGGCACTATGGCGCCACATTCCACCGTTGTTCCGGGGTTCCTTACGCGGTGGACCGGGTGGCGCAGGCACGCGACACATTTTCTCTTCCGAAGTATCGCACGCTGGTATCCCGCCGCCGCCCGATGGTCGGTCAGCTTTTCGATTTACTTTGTGAAACCTGTGTAACCGAGGGAATATCGTCGATCCATGGTTTTGGCTCGAGGCGCCACCATGATCTCGGCATCAAGCTTCTTGGCTATCGGCGGATTGAATCCATGGTCAACTGGTCCGCCGAGGTATTGCTTCCGACAAGACAACCGGTGGAGAAGCTTGGCTCGCTCGCTCGCGTCAAGCGTTATGACGATCATATCGATGCCCTAGAGGCGACATTTCCCCAGCCAGACGTTTGTCGTGTCGAGCGGAGTTCGAAATTTCTGAACTGGCGGTTTTCTCCCAGGCCCAATAGAAAATATGCTCTTCTCCAATACGACAGTTTTCTCGTGGCGGGGGCCGCCGGGTATGCTGTCATTGCCGGTCGAGGCGCCAACGTGCAGCTGGCGGATTTTCGCCTTCCAGACGATTCGGACTTGAGGCGGGATTTCTGGCATCGGTTGATGCTTCACTTATGTCATCAAGGTGCCCGGATCATGTCTTGGAACTGTTCCGCTCTTGTCCCGGAATCAGGGTATTTCCGCCAGCTCGGCGCGGTTCAGGTTTCTGCTGTCGATGAATCGATACCAAGTTTTTTCCCTCTGACCGACAAGTGGTCAAACGCCGATGCCGCAAATCGATTTTGCTTGACCATGGCCGACCAGGATACCGTTTGACGAACTCTCATTCGAGCCGGGGTTCGAATTGCTTTTTTCATCCAATCTTCGCGGGGAATATTCGGTTGCCGATTGGCCATGCGACAAGTGCAACGTAAGATAGTCGTGGAATCCGGCTTTACTCTGATCGAGGTCCTTGTGGCACTGGCTGTGCTGGGTACCGCGGCCGGCCTGCTCCTGGCGACACAAACGGCGAGTGGTCGGCTGGCCCGCGCCGTAATGGAGCGAGAAAATGCGGTGTGGCTCGCGCGTTCGCGCCTGGTCGAAGCAGCCGCCTTCCCGGATCGTTTGCCACCAGAGGATAACCGCGAGGATCGCCACGAGGGTGTGAACTACCAAACACGTATCGGATATCGGGAAATCTCGCCGTTGACCGAGGTGCCGATTGACAAGGTGCCGCGCGACCAGAGGTTGATCGAAATTCGCGTGGATGTGGCGTGGGGGCTGCCGCGGCCGGCGTCGGTGACGATGTTGACTTACACGCGAATCCCACGCGGCTCAGCCGGTTTAACCCAGTGATGTTATCCGTCCGGCGCGACATGGCCGCTCGGTTGGCCGGGTTCACATTGATCGAACTCCTAGTCGCTGTCTTGCTGGCGGCCATGATCGCAGCCTTGGGCTCGACTCTGCTCGGAACCGCGCTGAGGACCAACGAACGCGTTCGGCATTCGACCGCGCAGCACCAGGCCGTCCGGGATGCCTATCGGTTGATCGAGTCCTACTGGTCACGCAAGACCAGTCAGGGATTCGTGGTCCGATCCGGGAACCCCTCGTTTGTCATTTCAGCACGACCAGGCGAGGCTCCTCACGTGCGAATCGAGTGCATCGCCACGCTCGGCGCCGACAGGACCGATGCGTTGGTGCTTCATCGAACATCGGCGGGCCAAAGCGACGCGAGTTCGAGTGAGACCGATCCCCCCGGCGAGTTATTGGTGGCGGAACTGGAATCGTGTGTTTTTGCCTACCTGCGCCCCCCACCCGCGGCCGGCATGCCCGCGATCTGGGTTCCCGAATGGCCTAATTCCGCTCCCCCGCCAACTGCAATTCGGCTTGACCTGGCCACGCCCCGAGGTTCGTTGCCCCCGCTGATTTTTTCTTCTGACATGCCATGACACCCCTTGGGCATGCGATCTCGCCTCGAACCCCTGGAAAGGGCTTCGTACTGATTTATGTTGCGGCTATCCTGCTCCTGCTGGTGGGACTCGTCATGGTTGGGGCACGAGAAATTCGCAAGGAAGGCCGGTTGTCGGCGGCGCTGCAGGACCAGTTGGTCGCTCGCAATACTTTATTGGCTGCCGCCACCCTGGTCAAAGCCAGGATGGAAATGCTGCATGTGCCGCAAGGCGAATCGGCCAGTGACTTGCTCGGACTGGCTTCGCGTGCGACGGAGGGCGTCATGCGTGACCACGCCGATCTGGCGGTGTCTTTCGAGGATGCCGACTTGAGGCCCGATGCGAATGGCTTGACCGTGGAGGAATGGGCACGATTGCTCGGAGCGTATGGCTTGGTCGAGCCATACGCGATTGACATGGCGCGTCGCCTCGAGCAGACCCGGCGGGACCAGGGAGGCTTCGAATCGGTTTCGGATATTGAGGGGGACTACCGCCTGCCGAGATTATTACGCCTGGGGGACGAAAGCGATAATCAATATCCTCCCTTGGCCCGTCTGCTGTCAGTTTCCGGTGGCGGAAAGCGGCTCCATGTTGACTACTCGCCGCTTCCATTATTCGTGTCGCTGCTCGGTGCGACGTCCGAACAAATCGAGCGGCTGCGGGACGCGAGAAAATCACGCCGACTAAAGGTCGCGGACGCCGAGCTAATCTTCGGAGGATCGGCTCGTGCAGTGTGCCACGACGGCGAACCGACACGCATACGCGTGCGACTCGCGGCTCTACTCGCGCCGGTTGTTGCCGAATTCGAGGTTTCCGTGGCACAGGGGCGGCTGCGCACTGGAACATCCCGTGTGCAGAATACATCCCCGTGATTCTGATCTTGACGCGCTATTTCGCGCGATCCCGGGATGGTGAATACGAAATACGCCCCGTGATTGGGTTGACCTTTATCGTCCACTCAACATCCCCTGCAATGACTTTCGCGGACAGGCGACACCCGCTGCCATCCGCCCGAAAAACGCAGTTGATGGCTTCGCCTCGATCGGGGTCGCCCCGTATTTGCGAACCTTCCGGCAATTGATGGAGTAGATTCCCGTCGGCATCCCGCCAACTTCCGTTATCGGGCGCAAGCACGCCGTGGAAGGTCCTTCCCTTCAGAATGGCCCCGTCACGGCTGCCGGCGAGCGCCGACGCAAGCCCCTCTATCGCCGACGGCGCGGGCGGCGTTTGTAAAAGACGCTTCAACGAGGGACCCGCAACGAATGCCGCAATACCCAATATCGTGGTCGTGACCAGCAGTTCCACCATGGTGAAGCCAGCGGTGTCCCGGGGACGCGGCGGGTTTGGCGCCAATTAATTACTCCCAGCTATTGATGTCCGCATCCTCGCCCGTGCCACCAGGGACGCCGTCCACCCCAAGGGATACCAAATCGTACTCACCGTGCTCGCCCGGGAAGGTATAGGTGTACGCATTGCCCCATGCATCCTTTTCCACCTTCTTTTTCAGGTACGGGCCTCGCCAATTGTTTGCGGCGCCTTCGTTCTCGGGTTTCGTCCACAAGATCGCCAGCCCCTCCTCCGTCGAGGGATAGCGGCCGACGTCAAGCCTGTAACTGTCAAGCCCGGCCCCAATCAGTTCAATCTGGGCGCGGGTGGCCTTGATTTTGGATGATGCCACGTGTCCGAACAACCGGGGACCGACGAGGGTGGTGAGGAGCCCCAATATGACCATGACAATCAAAAGCTCGATTAAGGTGAAGCCTTTCATGCGGTTCGTTCTTTTCACGGAAAGCATTTGTCGGATCTTTGACAATAGACGGGATTGCGACGTCTGGCTGGAGAGTTCAGTCAGTGCGAATAATCACACTCTGGAATAACTTTTTTGAACGACGTCTTGCGGGCATGCATTGTTTATATCATACTTCGAAGAAGGGGCTCGCCTCACTCTGCGTCTGGGTTGGCGTGTTGGTTTGGTGTGTGAGAGCGGGCACGTCGTTCGTTCCATTGTCTTGGAGGTTTGGATCATGAAAACCAGAATGTTGTTGGATGGAGGGCTGGTGAGGTTACTGTGTTCCTTCCTGTTTTTCTTCGCAATCTTGGGCGCAAAGTCAGCAACGGCGGCTCCGACGGTAACGATCGATCAGCCTGCGGCCAATGCCTCCGTTTCCGTGGATCATGCGACGGTGAGTGGTAGCGCAACGGCGGTGGGTGGTGGCCAGGGCATTGACCTGGTTCTTGTCATCGACGACTCGGGGAGTTTGACCACTGCCGATCCCACGCGCGAGCGTTTCAATGCGGTGCAGCAGTTGATGAACAGTTTTGCCGCTGGCGCCAGTGTGAAAGTGGGCTTGGTCTTCTTCGCCAGCAGTGCCTCGACGGCTGTTCAGTTGAGCGATGTTGCCACTTCCGTTGGGGCCATCAATTCGGCCATTTCATCCCACGGCGGCCCCACGGGTGCCACCGCGATCGGTTCGGGCATTCGCTCCGCGCTGGATGAGTTTACGGCTCGCGGTCGTTCTGGCGCAACGAAAGTGATCGTTCTTTTCACGGATGGCGATGAGACGATGAGCAGCGATCCCAATGGCGCGGCCACCCTGGCCGCCAGTCAGGGGGTGACGGTCAACGTCGTGGCCCTGGGTTCGGGCGCGACGTCCGCCAATACCGCCATTGCGACTGCGGGTGGGGGCAGGTTGTTGTCGGCTGCCGACGCCCAGCAATTGTCTGACCTCTTCCGTAGCGCCCAGTTGGTGGGTATTGCGTCCATCACCGTGACCAATACGACGACGGGTGCCGCAGCTCCGAATGTCTCCGTGACCGCCGGCGCGTATACCGCTCCCGTCGATCTGGCCACCGGAAGCAATGTTATCGAGGTTGCCGCGACGGATTCCGCGGGCGTGACGACTCGCCAGCAAGTGACCGTCACCCGTCAGGGCAGTACCGTGACGCCCCCCCCGAGCCGTTCGGTCAAGCTTCGCCCGCAGGTGTTGATGGCGGGTTTCGATCCCATGCTGATTGACATCACGGACACCCAGTTCAATATTCTGGCCGTTGTTCGTCAGGGCGCGGCGCCGATCCAGAGCGTCAACTTTGGGGACAACACCGGCGGTTTCTCGACAGCCATGAGCCTGTTGGGTCAGTTGCCCGATGGCGACCTGGTTTATGGCTTGCCCCTAGTGATTCAGCGTGGCGCCGCCGCGGGCCTCACCTTCCCCAACCTGTTCGGCAGTGGGCAAGGCGAGTACAAGATTACCGTGGTGGATTCCGGTCAGCAAGAACATAGTTTCCCGACTGTCCAGTTTGGCAACAATGTCAATTTGACCAGTTCGACCGGGGCTTCGTCGGCTGCAGCCTACAATCCGAATTCGTGCCGCAGGCTGAAGCCACAGGTGTTGATGGCCGGCTTCGACCCGACGCTCATCGACTTTGCGGATACGCAGTTCAAAGTCAAGGCGATCGTGCGTGCCAGTGCTGCCGCGGCCATACAGTCCGTGACCCTGGCCCAGAATGCCACCAGCTTCGCTCAAGCCATGAGTCTGGAGTCGACGCTGGCTAACGGCGATTATATCTACTCCATGACGCTTACATTCCCGCGCGGCTCGTTCCCCGCAGGTGCGTTCCGTGATCTGTGGAGTACCCAGATGGCCGGTGTATTCCGTGTTGAAGTGACCGATCAGGCGCAGCAAACGCATTCGTTCCCTGCGCTGGGCGGCGGCAATAATCAGTGCATCTGATTGCCGACCTTTCTTGATCTTCCTTCCCCTTGCATGTTGGTGCGAGGGGAAGGATCGAGTTGGCAGAGTAATGGCCATGTGTAAATCGCGTATCTTGGCCATTGCTGTGTCCACACAATGCCGGAAAAAATGGGGGTGCATCATGCTGAATAGAATACTGTCGCTGATTTGTATCGCGCTGGGACTCACGTGCCCCCCCGTTTGGGCGGTGCCCATTACCTCTTTCCCGGCCACTATTTCTGGCGATGTGTCGCCATACGACCTGATATCTTCCGTTCGTTTGGGTAGTAGTGGTTACTATTACTATGCGGATCACTATGAGGTCAACGTCGTGCCAGGGCAACAACTGACCATTAACATGTCTACGACCGACTTCGATGGATATCTGTATGTGCTGGACTCGGCGGGTCAGGTGCTCGCATCCAACGACGACTACCTGGATACCCGACATTCGCAGGTTATCCATACCGCCGTCAATTCAGGGACGCTCACGATCGAGACGACTACATACAGTAGTAACGTCTACTCTGGAAATGGCTCACTCAGTTACGCCGGGTATACGCTGTCCGTCGGGTCGGTGGGAGGCGGGGCCGTGACCACGCCCACGCTTTCGCTTCCCGCGTCAAGCATGGCGGGCGATTTGGTTGTCACCGATGCCCCTGCCTGGTCCATTATTGGTGCCTACGCTGATCGTTACTTGATCAACCTGGCCGCCAGCCAAACGATCGCCATCGATCATCAGTCAGCCAACTTTGACGCGTATCTTTCCGTTTATGATCCGTACGGTACTTGGCAAGTCTCCAACGACGACTTTGGCGGCACGCTGAATTCCCATATTTCATTCACGGCCCCATTCGCGGGTACTTACACCATTGAAGCAACATCCTTGAGTGCGGGGCGTACCGGGGCGTACACGATTTCCGTTGCCGAAAGCACGTCGGCATCGACCCTTTATCCCTCTTTTTATGTCTATCCGAGCTCCGGAGCGGCTCCCCTGTATGTCTCTTTCTCCAATTCCAGTTACAGCAGCAACTATAACGATCTTTTGTCGTACTACTGGGATTTTGGCAATGGGACAACATCAACCGCTTCAAGCCCCACTGCGGCATACCTGCAGGCCGGGACATATAACGTCGTGTTGACCGTCCGCAACCAATTGGGGCAGGCAGCGACTTATTCGGGCGTGGTCACCGCCACTGCGGCCGCATCCGCGGTGACTGCTTACTTCCAACCTAGCTCCACGACGGCTCAGGCGAATTTGCCAATTACGTTCTACAACGGTTCGTATAGCAGCTATGGGATCATTTCTTCCTACACGTGGGAATTCGGCGATGGCCAGTTTTCGACCCTCGCGAACCCAACGCACACGTATGCGACATCCGGTACTTATACGGTTCGCCTGACTGTCATGGACAGCAACGGACAGGTCGGAACCTCCAGCCAAAGCCTCACCGTACAGGCCAGCACCGCGTCATTCAGTGTCGGATTCCGTCCCAGTTCGACGAGCGCCCGAACCGGCGAGGCTGTGACCTTCGTAAACCAGACATACAGCCCGACAGGGGGCTTGTTCTACTATCTCTGGAGCTTCGGCGACGGCACCGGCGGGAGTGCCGATGCGAGTCCGACGCATCCCTTCAGTCAAGCCGGTGTCTATGTCGTGACGCTTACGGCGACCAACCAGCTTGGCCAAAGCGCATCATCCAGCCAGACGGTCACCGTCACGGCGGGAGCTACCCTGACGTCGAATTTCAGCTTCTCGGTGAATTCAACCACGACGACGCAGATTGCATTTACCAACAGTTCGACGAGCAGCAACTCCGCCGATGTGCTTGCCTACTCTTGGGCTTTTGGCGATGGCCAGACGTCTACGGACCGGAATCCGACGCACACCTATAGCCAGGCCGGCAGCTATACGGTCACGCTTGCCGTGAGCAATACATCGGGTCAAACCGCGACTTCGACGCCCCAGAGCCTTACCGTCACGTCCTCCACGAGCGGTAGCATCAACGTTACCGGTGTGGTGCGACTTAAGCCGCAGGCGCTGATGGGTGGCTTCGATCCGATGCTGATCGACGTGGCCGACACCAGTTTCAAACTGCTCGCCATTGTTCGTCCGGGGGCAACTCCGATCCAGTCGGTGCAATTTGGTTCGGGTAGTGGTGGCTTTGCTCAGTCAATGACCTACGCCGGAACGTATGCCAGCGGCGACCAGCGGTACGAAGCGACACTGACCTTCCCCCGTGGCTCATTCCCCCAATCGGCCGTTTTGGGAGATCTGCTCGGAGGCGATGCCAGTCAGTTCCGCATGAGTGTTGTCGATAGCGCGCAGCAGCAACACTTCTTCCCGCAAGTGGCTTTTGGCAACACGCCGGCTCTCACCATGCCCATTACTTCTCCGAATGGGCAGGTCAGCAGCACCCCGGGAACCGTCAGACTGTCGCCTCAAGTCCTGGCCGCCGGTTTCGATCCGATGTTGATTGATATCCAGGACAGCTCTTTTGACTTCGCCGCGATTGTGCGTACCGGGGTTGTGCCCATTCAATCGGTTTCGCTGACGACAAACCAGAGCACCTTTGCCCAGGCAATGAACTTTGTCGAAACTCTTCCGAATGGCGACAAGAAGTACAAGGCGACCTTTACCTTCACCCGTGGCGCGTTCGCCGGTCTTGGTGGTCAGAATCTCGCGGGATTGTTCGGTACGCAGGCCGGCCAGTTCAATGCGACGGTTACCGATCAGGCCCAGCAAACCCATAGCTTCCCGGAAATCCGCTTCGGGAACTATCCTGCCCTGTGACGGTGACTCAGCCTTAACCATCACGCCCTGCGTTACAAAAGGATGGCCATCTGGCCATCCTTTTTTTTGAATAGGATATGTTGTTATGAGAATTCGATTCCTGATCGTCGTTCTGCTCGGTATGCTCATGGCCAGCGGCCAGGCTTTCGCATTTCTGTTTGGAGCGGCGCCCGCCGCGACCGGTACCACCGGGTTGGAACTCTCGGGCAAAACCATTTGGAGCGAGACCGGTGCCGCCGACGTCACGCTTACCGCGGCTTTCTCAAATTCCGTTTCCGACGAATTTCAGGGTGAATTTCGCCTGATCGTGATGGTGATGAACGGGGCCATGGATTTCGAGCGAGTCCATATCTCCAAGGTTGGGGACGACGGCGACAAGGCAACCGGTTTTCTGTCGGATCGACTGCAACTGGCAGGCAAAGCAACCGCTTCACGGCAATATCGAATCCAGTTACCCGATGGATCTCGCGGAAAGATCGTTCAGGTGATGGCTGTCATCTTTGCCACGGCCGCCGCGGATGCTCCCCCCCCTGTAGTCGCGCGGGCGGTTTATCCGCTGCCTCAGTAGCCGGGCAAGCCCGACCCAACACGGACAGAGAGCGATTGATTCCCCTCCATTTCACCGAGCGCATGCTATCTTTGGCGCATGTTTGACCCGCTTATCCGGCAGGACCGGTATGCTCCCGACTACCTTTTCCTCGTCTCGACAGCCAAGTCGCTCGATCTGTTTGCGGTCAAGCAGCAGGTCTTCCGTAACGCCCGTTTACTCTGGCGGGAATCGGTCGAAACGAATGGCCGCCAGTTAAACGAGCAAACCCTATACGCGATTACCAGCAAGCATCCGGTCAAGTCCGAGACCGAGGTGGTGCTGGTGGCGCCGCCGGGGACAGGTGGCACGGTGGTGCTTCCCTCCGTGCCAAACGGCCAACGCAACCGTTCCTGGCTTGAGCGACAACTTTCTCTGGCCCTTCCTTTCCAGCCACAGGAAATTGTCTGGCGGGTCAGGCATTGCGAGGGACTGATCGAAATCTTTTGGTTGCCATTGGCCTGGGTTAACTCCGCACAGGACGTGTTGAAAAAAGCGGGTCTGAAGCTTCGAGAGATATACCCGCGCGCCGCTCTTTTCAGAAACATCGATGCGTCATCTCCGACGCCGCCATTCATGATCCATGAGGATATCCCGGCCACGGGCGGCGCCCTGTACGGATTTGCCGATGGACTTATCCGGCGGACAACAGAACTCCCGATCGATGAGGAACGAGCAAATTCTCAACTCGTCCTCGAACGCCACTCTTTTGAAGCTGTTTTTGGTCCCGTTGCGCTAAGGTCGGAAACGCTGCCCGGTGGGTCGCACGAACTGTTTGCCTTGTTGTGGACCCTCTGGTCCGATGGGCGCGATGGCATTTCGATTGACGCGAACCGCTGGCAGGTTTGGCAGCCAATTCTGCGAATCGGGGCAATTATTTCGGTGCTCGGAGGCTTGGCGGCAGCAGGGTTGGTATTGCATCTACACTATCTGGAGGACAACCTTCATCAACTCAATCAGGACTATCGCACCTTGGTGCCAGTCCTTGCCCGTTATAAGGAACTCGAGCGTTCGACGCTGCTTGAACGACGTTTTCTGGCCGCTGCGGCGGAAATGGACCGATCGCCGGTTCCCCACGCCGCGCTTTCAGCGATCACGGCGGCACTTCCCGATACATTCTGGATCCAAAAGGCGATTTTCCGGGGCGGTATTCTTGAAATCGCGGGCCGCGGCGGCGACAATTCCGCTGTCGTCGATCTGCTAGGCAAGAACCATCTTGTTGCCACGGCACTGTCGGCTGAGGGAGATGCGTCATCCGACACCTTCCGCGTTGCGGTCAACCTTGGGCCGGCCGAGGGAAAGCAAACCAAATGATGCGGCGAGAATGGGGGCGCCTGTTGGATCAATTCGGCTTGTGGCCCTTCGGCGTTCTTATCATCGCCGGCCTGTTTTTGGCTATTGGCATCGACTATCTACTGTCCGAGGTCGATACTCTGACTCAACAAATCGAACAAAAGGAATCGGATATAGCGTCCGCTCGTGGAAAGAAGGAGCGGCTGCCGGCATTGGAGAAGACTCGCGCGGCAGCCGGAACAGCCTTTTCGGCGCTTTCCTCGCGCCTCGTCCTTGCCGATGATGACAGCGGCTCTGCCGGCGACCGCTTTGCGCAGACACTAAAAACCTGGTATTCCAGCCACGGCGTTCGCGAGGCGGTCGTCCTTTCCGTCGGAACCCGAGAGTCCAATGGCATTACTTTTCTCCGTGGCGAGATCCAGGCACACATGTTGATAGAAAACTTATCCACTCTGCTGCAAAGCAAGGTTACGGCGCCTCTTGCACTTCGATTGGCGCAGGCAACAGTCGAAGTCGACGATCAAGCGGTACCAACGGGTCTAACCACACGAATGTCATGGGAAACCATGCGTGCACCGCCGAAGCCGTCGGTCGCGGACAAAGCAAAATCCGCGACTAAGTCCGCCAAGCCGAAATCGCGAGTGGTCGAACGCGGGAGCACCGACACATCCATCACGCCAATCTCAAGCGAAATAAAACGAAAATGATGCCTCGTAGAGCCGCCGGCCGAATCCTTGGGAAAGTGGGCCTTCTCGCGGTTGCCGCATTGACCATCGTCGCTGCGCGCGGCGAGACGGCGGCTCCGCTCGCGCCGCCTTTCCCATTCCCCGTCAAGTCTCAGCCAACCGCCGTGGCCGGGCAACCGGGAACGCCGCGAACAGCCCAGGGCGCGTTGGTTCCTCCGTCAAATCAAGAGGCGCCACAGAGTACATCCAGCGGCCCCAAGTCCGTCATCGCCAGTTCGGGGGTCAAAGTGCAAGTGCCCGTGGAGGCGACCGCCCAACCGGTTTCCGGAGTCGTGCTCCGGTTCGAGAATGCGGATGTGATGGACATTGTCCAGGCGATCCTGGGCGATATTCTCCACCTCAATTACCTTGTAGACCCTTCGATTCAAGTCCGTGTGACCTTGCAGACCGCCGGTAGCATCAGTGCCGCCGATGTTTACCACATTCTGGAGAGCGTCCTGGCACTGCATGGGATATCCATTGTCAGAGATGGAAAGATTTACAAGGTTATTCGCGATGTCCAGGCCAACCGCGAGGTCGCGACAGTGGCGGCGGGTGAGAACTCACCCGTAATACAGATCATTCCGCTGCGATTCGTGCAGGCATCCGGACTCATCGGGCCGCTCAGATCCGTCCTTGCGCCACAGGCCGTGCTGCTTAACGATCCGACCAATCGCCATCTCATTGTTGTCGATCGTGCCCAAAACGTCGCCAAAATACTGGATTTGGTCAATCTTCTCGATGTCGACTACCTGGCTCGTGTTCGCATCAAGCTGGTGCTCGTCGAAAAAGCGGATGCAACCGAATTGGCCAGGGAGATGGATGGTCTATTCCGCACCTCTGGAATGTTCAATTGGCCAGGTACGGAGGCGAACAAGATATATTTTCTCCCGATTACCCGCATGAACGCGATACTGGTCGCCGCTGCAAGCGACGTGGTGCTCATGGCGGCTGAAAAATGGATACGCTCTCTGGACGATGACCCCAAAACCGGATTGGCGTCCTTCGTCCATGTTTATCCGGTGTTGAATTCGAATGCGTATCGGGTTGCCGACCTGTTGCGGCAGGTTTATGGCGGCGCTCCATCGCCAATGCCGGTGACGACGCTGTCGTCAACCTTGGCCAGCGGAAGTTCGGGGGCCCCGTCCGCCCCCGGGCAAGCACCCGCCGGCCAGCCCCCAACAGGCAGTTCACCCCTTTCAGAGTCGGCCAAGGTCGTCCTCCGGGGCTCTCCGGGCGGTACTCTCGCGGGCAATGTGCAAATCATTGCCGACGAACCAACGAATTCGCTTGTCATTCGGGCAAGTCCCCAGGACTATCAACAGATTCGTCGGATTATCGAACGGATAGATACCGTTCCAAGACAAGTGCTGATTCAGGTCATGGTTGCAGAAGTCACGTTGACCGATCGTCTGCAATATGGCGTGGAATGGTGGTTGCGAAACCTCAAGTTCTCAAGTGGCAATATCAGCACGAAAGCCCAGGCCGGCCTGGATACCGGTCTGATGGCGCCCGGTGCCGACGTCAACCCCGTGACCACGGTTCCAACGGATGCCATATCGAGCGGTTTTAATTACCTGATCTTCAATTCGGCCCGAGACATCACGGGTCTCTTCAACCTGCTGGCAACAAATACCGATGTCAACATTCTTTCCGCCCCCCATGTGTTGGCGACGGACGGACGCGTGGCCAAGATCGAGGTTGGCACGGAGGAACCCGTTGTGACCCAAACCGTCTCGACACCGACAGCCACAACGGCGGGAGGCGTGACAACGTCGAACAGTGTTCAATATCGTCCGACCGGGATATTGCTGGAGGTCAAGCCCTCAATAAGTGCATCGGGACGCGTCAACCTTACGCTTTCGCAGGAAGTGAGCTCGCGTGGTGGTAGCGTCCAGGTGGGTGGGTCCGTATACCCGTCCTTTACGAAGCGCAAAGTCGCCACGGACGTAACCATCGAGGAAGGAAAGACCCTCGTGGTTGCCGGTTTGATTCAAGATCATGGCGACAAGACCAGCCAGGGTTTTCCATTCTTGAAGGATATTCCCATCCTCGGGACGCTCTTTGGTAGTCACAAGCGTGTCAACGACAAGACCGAACTTCTCATCACGATAACCCCATTCATTGTCAGAAACCGCGAGGAAGGTGATCGACTGAC
The DNA here is from genome assembly GCA_030691075.1 of Sulfurisoma sp. GTDB lineage: Bacteria > Pseudomonadota > Gammaproteobacteria > Burkholderiales > Rhodocyclaceae > Sulfurisoma. The sequence continues at coordinate 128,356 of JAUYFI010000063.1, forward strand.
TGAATCGTTCCGTGACGGCCTTCAGGAATTGAGAAAAATACTGGCCGACACCAGCCGGGCGATACCTTCGCTGCGTTCCGTCGAGCCGCCTGCCTCCCGGTGATGAGGGCAATGTTCAGGCGGCGCTTTCCAGCAAAGGTTTTTTGGACCGGCATGTTGACCTTGCCGGTGGTTTTGGGGAACTTGTGCGTGGGGGGTATTGCCGCGGCAAACGCGAGCGAGTTGGTCCAACGAAATCCCTTCGATCCAGGAAGGAAACCCTGGAAGACTCCTTCCGCACGCTTGCCAACGCTAACGACACACGACCTGCAAATCGAGGGGATTATTGCTTTCGGTGCCTTCAGAGGCATTCTGGCTCAGCTTGATGGCAAACTCAAAGGATCGCTCCCGGCGAACTCCGCAGGCAAGGTTCGCATCGCTGTCGGTCAAACTATTGGAGCGGGTTATGTGCTCGAAAGAGTCGAGGCCAATCACGCGATTGTCCTGGCGGGCACCGAGCGCATGACCATTCCCATTGTCAGGAAAGTCAATCGGGGCGGGGCGCCTTCGCAGGCGGCAATTCCCGTACCGGCGCAAGCGGCCATGGCCATGGTGACGCCGGCTCCCCAACCGCAACAGGCACCGCCCCCCGATGGCGCGGCGCCGACGTCATTGAGTGCCGTGCCGCCGCCCGCTGCTGTCCCATCCGTCGCGGAAGCGCCGCCCGTCACATCCATGGAGGTTGCACCGGCGGTTGCCGCCGGAGTGCCGGCGGGCCAACCGACTCAAGGCGTTCCCCAACAGCCCGGACAAGGTCAGCCCATGACGCTACTGGATGCCATCAAGGCAGCCGCCGAGGCTGCAAAGAATAAGTCGGCGAATCCACCATCCCCGTCGCCGTTTCCCTTTGGTGGCGCATTGGCACCCAAGAAATGACCTGATCGCGATGCTGGCCTTCTTCCGCGATGACAATGCTCCGGCCATTTCATGCGAGCAAATTGAACTTGCCTCCGATCGCATGCTTGGGGAGGATGAACTGTCTTGCCTGAAATTACTTCCCTTGCCAGAGTTGTCCGTGGATTTTTTGCGTGGACATAATCTCTTCCCCGTGGCCGAAGGCGATAACTGGATTTCCATGGTGGTAGCGCCACCGCTTCCGCTGGCGCTACTCGACTCCATTCGGCAGCGGGTCGGAAAGAACATACGGGTAGTACTCGCGCCACGCGAAGGGATTGCCAAACGTCTTGATGCGCTCATCGGCTCCGTCGAAACATCTCAAATTGACGATCTTGATGCGGCTCGTGGCGGAATCGCCAGTGACGACACGGAACACGACCTTGATACCCTGAAGGCGCTGGCGGAGGATGCGCCAGTGGTCAGGCTGGCTCAAGAACTCCTGCAGGAGGCCATAGACGCTCATGCCTCCGATCTGCACCTGGAGATTTTCCGGAACGAATTCCGGGTTCGCCGCAGAGTGGACGGTGTTCTCCTTGATTGCCCCTCGCCTCCGCGCAATATCTATCTGCCACTGATATCGCATCTCAAATTGCGGGCACAAATGAATATTGCGGAGCGACGCCTGCCTCAGGACGGGCGAATCAAACTGACCCGAGATGGCAGGGACATCGATCTTCGGATATCCACCGTCCCCACGGTTCATGGGGAAAGCATGGCGATTCGCCTGCTTGATCAAGGACCGGGTTTGGTGGGAATAAGCGATCTCGGACTTCAGGAGTCCGCGCGCAAGATGCTGGAGGGCGCCATAACCCTTCCTCATGGCATGGTATTGGTTACGGGGCCAACGGGAAGCGGAAAGACGACATCGCTCTATGCGGTCCTGGGCGTGTTGAACCATTCCGGGAACAAGATAATCACCGTCGAGGACCCCGTCGAATACCAGATAGACGGTGTCAACCAAATTCAGGTAAAGCCTCTAATCGACTTGAATTTTTCGACGGCCCTTCGCTCCATCGTTCGACAGGATCCCGATATCCTGATGGTCGGTGAGATTCGTGATCGGGAAACCGCCGAAATAGCAATTCAGTCGGCGTTGACCGGTCATCTGGTGTTTTCGACGCTTCATACCAATGATGCCGCCGGTGCCCCCCATCGCTTGCTGGATATGGGTGTCGAACCCTATCTCATTGCGTCGTCGGTGGTTCTTATCGTTGCTCAACGCCTGGTTCGCACACTGTGTCCGCACTGCAAGGCGCGGCACGTGATTACCCAGGCCGACCGGTTGTTCCTCGAACAGCATGGGCTCATCACGGACCAGGAAGATATCGCGGCGGCCGTGGGTTGCGCACGGTGCGGTGGCAGTGGCTACATGGGCCGGATCGGCATCTTCGAGATGCTTCCAGTGAGTGACGGAATCAAGGAGGCCATCCTGCGCAAGGAGCCTGCGGCGATCCTGCGGCGTGTCGCGCAGCGCGAGGGGAACTCGACCCTCCACGCCGATGGCCTCCAGAAAGTGCTGGATGGCTTCACGACCCTCGAGGAACTTGCCCGAGTCGCGCGCCACGATGCTCAAACCAATGACAGCCAATAGGGAGCGGCATTCCCTTTGTCGGGACCTGGCCGACGACCGGCAATGACCTGGAAAATCGGCTCCCCGAGGGCGACACGAAACGATGGCCTTGAACTGCTCGATCAGTTGGAAGGCTTGCTTGCCGCGGGCTTGCCCTTGGATCGCGCGCTTCAAATTCTCGCTGGAACGATAGATATACCTCCCGCGAGAGCCCTCGTTTTCGACCTGCAATTGCACATCCAGAAAGGCGGAACGTTTGCCGATGCGCTCGGCAAACACCCTGCGGTGTTCAGCGCCCTGGATGTGAGCATGATCCGCGCTGGAGAAGAGGGCGGCGTGCTCGAGGCGATTCTCCGTCGCCTGGTGGACTATCAGCGATCCCGCCAGGATTTCCTTCGCTATCTGGCGACATCGGCAATTTATCCGATCGTGTTGCTGGTCTTCGGTATCGTGGCCGTGGGGGGCATTCTGATTTTTGTGCTTCCACCCTTTGTCGAGTCTTATGGCGATATGTCGAAGGCCAATGCGGCGGCGCGGCTCCTGTTCGCGTTGTCCGACATCCTCATGCGCAACGGCTGGATGCTCTTGTTAGGCGCGGGAATCGCGGCGGGAGGGCTAAAGGCTTTTCTGGATACATCCCGAGGCACGCGCTGGCTTCAGGGTGTCTTGCTTCGCTCGCCAGGAGCGGGAAACATTATCGTCAAGGCCGAACTGTCCCGAGTCCTGCATACGGTTGGAATCCTCCTGGGTGCGGGCGTGCCGATTCTGGTCGCGCTCCGACTTGGCCGGGCACTAACCCCCTTTGCGGACCTGGACGCCGCATTCGCCGATGCGGAAAAATCGTTGCGGGAGGGACGGGGATTTTCTCGTCCAATGCAGGCCCACCCAATAATCCCCAGTATCGTCGGCCAATTGGCGCGGGTCGGCGAAGAGTCCGGGGCGCTCGGGGAAATGTTGATCAAGGTGGCGCAGCGCCTTGAGCTAGAGGTTCGAAGCAAGCTAAGGACGGTCATGGCAATCCTGGAGCCTGTCATGATTATTGGCATCGGTTTGATTATCGGAGGAATCGTGGTCGCCATGATTTCCGCGATTTTCTCGCTAAACGAGATGTCGTCCTGATTCAACTCGCGGGGGGGGGGGGGGGGGGGGGGGGGGGG
>JAUYFI010000083.1 GCA_030691075.1 Sulfurisoma sp.
CTGCACTGATACTCCAATCTCTTTCGCCACCGCGCCTACATTGGCGCTCTCCGGCGGCAGCAACCGCGCCACTGCCCTGTTCCTGAATGCTTCTCCGTACCGTGCCATCTTTCGTCCTTATCGCCCCCAAGTTCCAGATCATATCGGGGCGACAACTATTCTGACGCGGGGGGGTTCAGCATCAATCCCCCGCCCGGTACGGCGACGGCCGCAAGGTGCTCGGCTGCCAGGCTGACTCCCTTTTCGGCCAGGTCACTGCCTGCGTCAGCAACCTCGGCAATGACCGAGACGGCAGTCGAGGGGACTATCACCGGCGCCGTCTTGACCTCGACAACCTCGACCTCTTTCTCCTGTTCAGGCTGAGTCGTTGGCTCTTCGATGACCGCGGCTTTCGGTTGAACTGCTGGCCGGCGCGTCCAGTCGGCAGCGAGGCAAGCCTTCCGCCGATCCGGTAACGAAGTGAACGGAATGGTCAGAATCAAGGCGTCGGCATAGCCCAGGAACAGGACATTGACGCCCTTATCAATCGGCCCGAGTTGGCTCTGAAGTTGAGAGGGAAGCATGACCGGCTCGCGGTGAACCTTGAGTGCAACGTTGCGCGTGCCGCCCGGCGAGAACATGCTGGCGGGTGCTCCGGTTCCTGTCGTGCGACTCTCTTCAAGGCGGCGAATCTCCCGATCACCGATCAGTTTCTCGGCGATGAATTCAGCGGTTTCGCCTGCGGAAACACGGGCGACGATGTGCGTTCCGACCATCGAGCACGCCGCATCAGCCATGTCGTGTCCATATATGTGACGCAACTGCGCGACATCCTGCAACCCGATGACGACGCGGATGCCCTTCGATCGACCTACTTCAACCAACGGGAAGATCGCCTCGATCTTGCCGAGTTGGGGCATCTCATCCAGGAAGAACCAGAGCTTTCTGGCCCTCGATTCACCGACGTTGGGCGAGTTGATATGCTGACTTGAGAGCCCAATGATCGACCTCGCGAAGCCTTGAGCCAAGGTCTTGAATTGACCGTTACCGGGTAGCAGGACAGTCCTGATTTCAGGGAAGTCGCCATCGATCCACCGCAGGATCGAGAAGCATTTGCCCGGCGTCGGATGGGGCCAGGCATGCGCCAGTTCGAAGATTGCGGACAGCGACGACATGAGGTTGATGAGGATGCCGGTCGTCGTTACGTTGTTGAATTCGACCGTTTTGATCGCCTCGGGATGAAACTCTTTCATGGTTTCGAGTAACGTTTCCGGGGTGCTCGAAAGCATGTTCGCGAGGTCACGGAAGCCCCAACTCCCGGCACCGTTTCGAGCCTGTAGGGCAATCAAGCAGCCCGTGAGAACTTGTCTCGCGGCGCTGTGCCACATCGGATTCGATTCGCCCTCGGGTACGATCAACGCCGCGAATTCAGCGGCAGCGGAGGCGGTTTGAACGTCCGTGGCAATGTCCCAAATGGGTGACCGTGTATCCCAGGGAGCCAGGATCATGCCTTGCAACTTGGCGGAGAAGTCGCCTTTGTTATCGAAGATCAGGCATCGATCACGGCGCGCTTGCGCGGCCTGAATCAGTGGCAGGATGGTTTGCGTCTTGCCACCTCCGACGCCCCCGAAGATCAGGAAATGCCGGGTCTCACGGTCGAGAGAGAGCGGCGACAACGAGGGATGGATGGCTATGCCGACTCCTGAGACAGTCGCCTCCTGCTTGCTCGTTCTCGCGAATTCACGGCGCGCGGTTGAGCCTTGCAGCAGTCGGCGACCACGCAAGTGTTGGTCATTGCCGGTCGCGTCGATCCTTGTTTTCAGTAAGAAGAAGGTCACGACGGCGACAAGAATCGCCGCGCCATTGCGGGCGAGTGTGAGCGTTTTCAGGCGCTCGTCGTCGGCGTGTTGAGTGCGCCAGGCGGTCAAGTTTCTGGCTTCAGGGGTTTGCATTCTCGTGGGCAATTTAGCGAACAGGTCGGCTTTGAATATGCCCTTTGCGCCATCGAATTCGCCGCCGACGATGATGAACCAGCCGGCAAAAGAGATCGCCAGCCAGACCGCCAGGGCGGCGGTGATGGCGGCGAAGAGAGCAATGAACGTGTTGTCGGTTTCGCGATTCATAGCGTATGGCGCTCCCTTAATTGCTCCCGGCGCGCGATAAACCCGCGCTCGAATGCCTCTCCTGGCGATGCCGGAAGACCACGCGAAAGGGCGTCAAGCGCCGCCGGTTCGGATAGATTTTCGTCACCGGCGAAGAGTGGATTGGGGCAGTTTTCACCGAAGAGAAACCCCGTCGCGAATGCCATGGCGGCGTCACCATCGAGGGACATTTTCTCGTCGGCGAACTTCAACGCGTGATGTAGCAGACGCGCGACATGGATGGCTTGACTCATGCGCGGGCCGTCTTCCTGCCCGGTCAGCGGGTCGAGATCGAGGTACTTTCCCGCGAGCTCGATGACCGGACAACCAATCTGAAACGTGACCTTTTCCTCCCCGACTTCGATGGCCAGACGAATCAAAAGGGGAAGGAAAACGATGCTGCGAGTAGCAACCTGGGTGTTCATGGTGTGGCTCCTTATGCGGATTCGAGTTGGCTGATTTGTTTCTGGATCCGGCCCTCGGCCTGGTCAATGTGGGCCAGAATTTGGGTCGTTTCGTCGGCGCTGGCGAGGCGCTTCAGGTGGTCGGTGAGACCGATTTCGACCAGTGAGGTCAGGGTCAGGCCAGAGCGCTTGACCTCGGCATCGAGGGCGGAGCGCAGGTCGGAATTGATGCGAATGGCGAGCTTGGCGTCCTTCATTTTTGATGCTCCTTACTCAGTTAGCGCGTCGATATGGGTGGTGATTGCCGTCTCCATCTGCGCCAGACGCGCGATGATTCGGGAGGTATCGTCGGCACTTTTGCGACGGTTGGCGTGATCAAGAAGCGCGGCGGTGATGACGACCGCCAGCGGTTTTCCGGCTTCGTTCGCCTCGGATTCAAGAGCGGAATGAAGGGCGGGAGCAAGTCTGAGATTGATGCGTGTGGACATGATTTCGGTCTCCGGGTGCGGCGGGAAAATTCCCGACTTACTCTCTATGGCACGACGCGAAATGGCGTATGGCAACGAGCCCCGACAGAGCGAAACGATTGCCTGACAAAGAGCCCCGCTTGTATGGCAATGAGCCCCGCTTGTATGGCAATGAGCCCCGATCTCTAGTGAAAGTGGGGCTCTGTATGGCAATCAGCCCCGGCCCTGTGGTAGCAAGGCTCGCGGGCAATTGGGATGGTGCCGATTTATTGAGCCTGCAAGGCATGACCGCTTGTGGTGGCAAGGGCTTGACGCCCGGCTCTCACGCTAGTGGGAGTCGGGTGTGTATCAAAAATTGGTTAGGCTTCAAGTAAAAGGCTTGTAGAGCCCACGGTTACTAGGGGTTTGCAATCGGCGACAAGTGATTCACTACAAAATGGCTGTCGGACAAATGCAAGGCATGGCTGGGGCTCTTTGCAAGGCATGACGACACCAGTACGCGAGCGAAGCGAACCGGGGCTCGTTGCAAGGCATGGCGTCCGCCATTTGCAAGGCATGGCAGCGGTACGATTCAAGGCTCAACCTCGCCGGCGTTCCGCCCTCGGTCTCGCCCCCGCTGTTGCCAAAACTTTTCAGCCGTTGTCGGTCGGGCGAAAAATTATCCGGCCGCCGCTCGAAAGGAATTCCTCGATCTCGGCGGCCAGGTTGTCGCCGGCAACCGGGGCGGTGAATGCGCGGAATCTTTTATAGACGATCAGTTTGGAGCCACGAGGTTGCCACGCCGCCCGCCAGTGGTCGATCAGAGGCTTGTTGTATTCGGGGACGACATAGGCGACCTCGGCGTCCTTTGCGAAATAGAAGGCAATCGGCCCGAAGTCGCGGTCGCCGGTTCGCCACTCATCGCCCAGGGCGGCCGTATTCTTGCGGATCGCCTTCACGTCCCCGATGACGCCCCGCCGGAGGTAGTCGCGCCGATCTGCGATGAAGTCCTCCGGCTCGGTTCTTCGCTTCGCCGCATTGCAAGCGTGGCAACTCATCACCGTGTTGCCGGGATGGCTCGGGCCTCGCCGACAAAGCGGGATGACGTGCTCGATCTCGCGGTCACCCTCGGGCGTCTCTTCGCCGCACCAAAAGCATTTACTGGCGGACGCCCGGACGAGATCGGCAAGCGTGGCGTAACTGAACCACCCGATTTGCCGCAGCGCGTAATTCAAGCTGACCTTGTTCCAATTCCTCGTCGCCATCGCCGCAATCCTCCGACCTGTCGCCGGCGAAATGCCGGACTCAGTGTCTATGGCGCCACGCGAAACGGATTCGAAAACTTTTCCACGGTTACAGCCACGCCGCCACCTGGGGCGAGCCAGAACCCTCTGGCGAGTTAGCGCCCGGCCGCCAAGGAACCGGGGCGCGGTCGGCTTGGCTGTCACGGTTGGAAAGTTCTAGCTACCTCCCGACCATCATCGGCGCCGGCCATGCGCTCCCACGGCAGCCGCTCCACTCCTCGTGGCGGCGGGTGGCGCCGGCAGGGAGCAGATCGGGCGCATCGAGCGGGCCGCCGCCATCGATGGCAAGGTCGTCGAACCAAGTGAATTGGCCGTTCGCCATTTGTTCCGGGAAGATGAATCCGGTTCCGGTCATGGGTTCAGTCCTCCGGCGCGAACTCATCGACGCACTCACCGCTGGCTTGGTCATAGACCGACGCCCAATATCCTCGGGCAGCCCACTCCTTACCCAGTCGGGTTGCCTCGGCCTTGGTCTGGTTCCCGCAATCATCGATGGGTGGCGACTCCATCCCGTCGTCAGTCCTTGGATCGGAAACCGTCACCGTCACCCGGCAGTCGCGGGCGACCGGGGCGGGCTTCATGGCTTCGATCTGTTGCTGGATCATTGCGGGGTGGCTGTACATTTGAATTCTCCTGTCCTGTTTTCCCAACGAACCACCGCCGGAGGGGCGGGGGGCTTTCGCGCGCATCGACAGCGGCAACAAAGCGGAGGGATTTCGAACGGTGCAAATCGACGTGCCAGTCACGCCAGACAAGGGGAGCAACCGAGGCCGCAGACTGAGCGCAGCGAAGTACCGGGCGACGGGGCGCGCAAAGCGGCGGCGTAGCCGACCCCGCAGATCTGGCGTGACTGGAACCAAAGACTTGCCCTAGTGAGCCGCCGCGACTTGCCGAACTGGCGAAATGAAGCCCCCTGCCCGAGAGTTTTCGTGACCTTGCTGTTCGTGCCTTTGCTGATCGCGTCGGCGCAGCCGTGGCGATGCCTTGACCTTGGCAAGCCGCAGGCGCGCAGCCAGGCGTCGGCCGTGCTCGGAGGAGAGACGACTAAGCGGAAGCGAATAGGAGACGACGAGGACGCGGTCGTGGCCTGGCGGAGGGATTAGATCGGCTCGCGGTGGGGCGGGAGCGATGTTCGCGGATGGCGGGGTCGGGCCATTCACGCGAGCCGATGCCTGAAAAGAAAACCGCCACCGATTTCAAGTCAGTGGCGGCGAAGTCCTACGGGGATTTTTTAGTAACGCGACCGCCCGGCGATCCAGGCGACCGCGTCCGCGTGATTTTCCATGCCCACCAACCAATCGCGAACGCGCTGGCTGTTCGTCGCGCGATGAAGTAGGTCGAAGCCTGACGGATCGGCGACCATGGGGTCGGTCGCGTCGAGCAGCACCAGGAATTCCGGGGTGGCCTCACTTAACGGGTGCTCCGGCGTGTACTTGGCAATCATGATCTCATCCTCCTTGAGTTTGCCGGTCACATCCGGCGAGATTGTTGTTCCAATTCTTTCCGTCGGGAGCGCATCGCCAAAAAGTTTCCGGGCCCTCGATCCGGCACAAAAGATTTTGGGCGAAGCCTTGGATGCCCAGACACTCGCGCTTTTTCGCTGGCTCGGCAGTCACCCGGATCGGCGGCGACAGGTTGGCGACTGCTGCCGGCCCGCTCGCTGCCGCCACGCGCTTTTCAGGGCGCGGTCGCGGGGTTGTGACAGACGCGGCGACTTGAGGCGCTGGCGGCTTGATTAAGGCTGGCGGCGTGGTTGAGTCGGTCTTACTGACCCACTTCCAGCCGCCGTCAGCCATCCGCTTGCTCGCCTGGACTTTCGCCGGCAACGTCGGGCCTACGCAAACGAAATCGCTTCCGTTCTTTTGGCACGTCGTCGCCGCCTGCGCCATCGAGCAAGTCATCAACGCCGCCGGCATCATCATCAGCCAACCGACCAGCGGCCGGCGCGTGGTCAGTTGGCTCATTGACCTGCCTCCGATTCCTCCTCGCGACCGGATTCCTGGGACTGTTCCTGCTCGCGGCTGCTGTCGTCGCCCGTGCCGTATTCCTGATCGTAGGCGGCCTGGGCCTCCTCACGCTCGGGATCCTGCTGCTGGAGGTCATGGCCGTCGCGCATCTTGTCCATCTCGCGCAACTGGACTTCCTGATGCGCGGCCCACGTCTGGTTGACCCCGACGTCCTGCTGTTCGTGGCGCCGCGTCAACGCTTCTTCCTTCTGGTCACGCGCCGCGTCGCTGGCTTGATCGTCGCGCTCGCGAAGCTGCTGCGCCTCGATGTCGGCGTCGGCAGCCGTCTCGTCGTCGCGCTGCTGCTCCTGGCGAACGCGCTCATCGTCCTCCTTCTTTGCCAGTGCGTCGTCGATGGCGGCCTGACGGTCGAGTTGTTGCTGATCTTTTTCCATGGTCGAGTCTCCTTCAGTTTTTGGAGCGGGATGCCCCTGTACATTCCATGGCGCAGCGCGAAATCAGAATCAGAAGATCCGTTCGACTTTCGCAACATCGCGACGGGGAGCACCTGCGCGATTCAAGAGCATCAACGCCTCGCCGTCGTGCAAGACTAGATCCTCGGGCACTGCCGGAGCGGCTTCGATGACGCTGATCGATGGCTCCCTGCTGACTCCCACGGCGCCCATGGCGGCACCGGCCACGCCTCTCGGGATTAAAGTAAATTGGTCGATCCACTGGCCACCCAGGGACTCTTTCCGCACCTCGCCAACAAGGTTGATGACCGTGCCGCCCTCTTGCTTGACGACCAGCGCCAGGCCGGCACGGCGACGAAGGTAGTTAATTGTTTCCGGGGATGAGTTAAACGCGACCAGACTCCGGAATTGGTCGAGGAATGCAGCCGCTCCGGACGCCTCGAACTTGGCGGAAAACTGTTCGATGTTCTGGCTCATACAGACAAAGGCCAGACCGAGCGAACGGGCGATCGGGAGGATCGCGGCTTCCGATGACGGACTAGTTAAAGACGGGATCGCGAGGGCGGCCTCGTCGATCAGGACGGCGACCTGGCGGTGGCCTTCGGGCCATTTGCTCCCGCGTAATTTCGCGGCTTTGTAAACTTGCGCCCGGACAAGCTGACTCACGATCTGGCCGGCGCGACCAAAGCGATATTCGGGCACGTCCAGGCCCATGCGGGCGCCCTTGAGAACGTCGCGCGGATCGGCGCCGGTCTCGGCATCGGCCCATGGGTACAGGGCTGGGTGTTGCATAACCGGCTCGATTTGCATCAGCGCTGTTGACTGGATTGAACCGGCCATCTTGTCGGGCATTTTGGAAAAGCGCGCGAACCATTTGAATGACTCAGCCAGCGCGCCAATCTCCGCCTTGTCGTCGAGGATCGCCCGTTGCAGTTGAGCGCGCGAGCTTGTCGAATCGCCGCCGGGAGAACTGATGACAGCGATTAACAACTTCAACGTCCACCTCACGCTGGGGATAGATCTGGCGCGGGCGGCATGCAAAATGGCGGCGGCGTGGAAGATCATACTGCCGGCGCTCATTTGCCAAAAATCACCGCCGTCGCCACCCACGACAAGCGCCTCGGCGACTTCGTGGGGTTCCAGGCTGCCGAGAAGCGGGAGCGTGCAGGTCGTCGGGGACAGCAACGTGTAATTTTTCGCGGTTGCGAATTCCTTTGGCAGGTCGCCCTTGCCATCGATCACAAAAATTCCTGAGTCAGTCGCGGCAATTTGGTTGAACATCGGCCGCGCGATTCCGCTGGTCTTACCCGTGCCGGTCGCCCCGAAGACGAACAGGTGGGTTTTCAGATCATTTACCGACAGACCGAGATCGAGGCCACGATCAGCGGCGAACAGGTCGCCAGAGCCAGCTAAACGGCCCGCTGACACGCCCAACTTAACGAAGGCGGTCTCGTCCTCGCTTGCGCGTTTAGATTGAGCTGCGCGGGCTTCTCGCTGGCTCATGCCGACACCTTGCCAATCGGCTTCACCGAGGAGGCCCGCGGCCTGACCTGCGAGAGCCAGGCGGCGGCGGATGAACACACCGGCCATGATGGCGCCGGCGATCAAAATAATGGGAAGGCTGGCGGCTGCGCCGGCCCAGCCATCCATCGCGACCGGCAGGAAAGCGATAACGGGGAGCGTCAGGATCGCGGCGAGCGTGGGCCAGGCTGGCCCCGTGCCGCCCAGCGTCACGTCGTCGCCGACGATGTAGCGCGCCAAACTGCGGCCATTGTTGGCCAGGAATGGGGCGCTGCGACCGTCTTTCAGGTCGGCTGGGGCATCGTCATTCTCGGGTCGCGCCAGGGCGAGATTGTAGGTTTCCAGCGCCCGCGCTGATGCGGATTCGAGCATGGCCGACGGCGAGAAGAACTGCACGCCCGGGATCGATTTAATATTCATGGTTTAGCGCTCCATTCTGGATTTGTCGAAATCGGCGACGGCGGCTTCGAGGCGTTTTTCGGCAGCCTTTACATCATCTTCGCCAAACGAACTGACCCACTTCTCGACCTTGATGACACCGCCATGGATGGATTCCTCGACCTTGTGAATTGCCCAGCCGGCGGTCGCGGCGACGATGAGCAAGACCATCGCGCGTTTCATTATTTCTTCGAGAAAAATCGCGCGTTGCAGATTCAAGATCGTGCGCTCCTTCGCCGTCGCGGCGGTCTCGCGCGGGCGTATCTCTGACCGCTCAACTGAGCGGGCGTGGAAGTCCCGGCACGGCGGTTCACCGAATAGAAACCGGCCCAACTTTTGCGTAATTCCGTGTTCCATTTCTCAGTCTCCCAGCAGTTGATTCAGGCGTTGCTGCTCGGCTGCGCGGGCGGCGTTCTGCTGGTCGCTGGCACCTCGGGCAACAGCTTTCCGAGCGCGGATTTCGGCGGCCTGGGCGGCGATCTCGGCGACCCTTTTGTCGATCTCGGCGACCCTCGCGGATGACGAGGGGCCGTCGCCGGCAAGTCGCCACGTCGTCGCGGTTTTGACCAAGATGCCCGCCACGAGGCCCACGACGACGGCGGCTCCCGCAAGCGCGAGGAAAGACCCCTCGCGATCCGCTGGGCCGCGCAGCAGGAAAAACGCTCCGAAACCCGCCGCGAGGGACGCGGCGATGGCAAGGATGGCGTATTCAATTGACATGGCGGGTCTCCTGGTTGGCGACGCGGTGGGGGACTTTCCAGGCGGCGAGCGCGTCGCGGAGTTGGTCGGCGGTTACCTTCTCGCCGGCTTCCGTCAACATTCCCGCGATTTTCGAGAGCGGGATGTCGGCGGACAGCGCGCGCTCGATGTCAGCGCGACATGGGGCCAGGCGGTTCCGGGGGAGTTGCGCGGCGGCGTCGGCGAGGTGCTTTCCGAGGACGTTGGCGAAGGACTTTGCGACGGGGGTTGCGGCTACTTTTTTCATGATGAAATCTCCTGTTGAAGTTGAGGGCGGGGCGCCGGGATGGCGCCCCTATGACTACATGGCGGGGGACGAAATCACTTTGTTGAAAGAACTTGAAAAAAACCACTCCCACAACCTCTATGGCGCCACGCGAAATGGAATCTCTTTCTCCGCCGACGCGACCAACGACTCGACCCAGGCGCGGCAACTTTCCCGCGTCGGTCGCTTGCCTCGCGCAAACGCGATTTCAATTTGTTCGGAAATCAATCGAGCGCGGACTTCGGCGTAGCTCACCCCCGATGCGCTGGCGGCCCAACGAAGCCGACCGATAACGAAGCCGAAGGCGCGGCCGCTTTCGTCGGCTCCGCTTGGTGAACTCTTGGATGAAATACTTGAAGTACAGGCCGCGCGTTGCGCGTGGGGGATGGTTTCGACCACCACCGGAGTGAGGGCCGCGCCATCGACCACGCCAACAAGACCCACCCAGCACCCACCGCGGCCAGGCTTCATATTTTTGTAGCCTGGCGCGCGACCCCAATGGTCGCCGCTGGTGCTCCTCGGGTCGGCGTTCATTCCCGTCGCCATCAGCCCTTGCGCCGACGCCCGCTCGGTTTCCGTGAGCGGTTCGGAGACGCGGATCCAGACGTGGTTTCGGTTAGGGGAGGTTTTGACGATCAGCGCGCCGTTCGTGATCTGCCGGACGTCGTGGTCGGGCACATCGTCGAAGAAAATAACCGCCCAGGACGCCGGCTGCGGATTCCCGTCGGCGTCATCAATGAACCGCGCGGGGCGCAGGTACACGTCGTGGCCGGCCTTGTTGCCGACCCACGCCCACGAGATCGCCCGCTCAACCTCCTCTCGGTCGCGGGGACGGTCGTGGTTGATCATCCACCCACGTTGGCGGTCGAGCACGGCGAAATTCCAACGATCCACTCCTGCGAGCACGAACCAGTCCAGCGCGGTGGCCATCTGTTCCCTTAATCGTCCCATTCCAGTCTCCCTTCAGTAGAACAGCACGTCGCGCCGGGCGGCGGCGGTGGCCTCGTCCGGCGGCATGTCCGAGGCGATGTGCGCTGCGCGGCGTCTCTCGAATTCAGGAACTTCGAAGGTCGCTCGGCCCAGGAAGTACACCCGCGCGGCAGGGTCGCTCTCGCACTTCGCCAGTACGTCCTCCCGCATCTCATCGTCCTGCTCATCGACTAAATCAAGCCATTTTTCGATGATTTGCCGCTCGCCTTGGGTGAGCGCCGACGACCCCAGGAAATCCTTGAAGCTGATCCATTCCGGCCCGTTCATGATGAAATCTCCTTTAGAAACCGATGCTTACCAAAAAACCCCCACGCGCAACGCGCGGCCTGTACTTCAAAGAATTCGCGCCGCGGTGGCAGGTTGGTGGCAGTGGTGGCAGGTTTGAAAAGTAACCTGCCACCGCTAAATCCATTGGTACCACTGGCCTTATGGGGAAAAGGTGGCAGGTGGCAGGTTGGTTTTGTTTACACACGCGGGCGCGCGCACGCACAGGTATGTGTTTCAAACTAACCTGCCACCTGCCACCCAAAGTCCGCAAACCCGCATGGGTGCTGGGCTGGCGGGGGTGGCAGGTTGGAAGGGCAACCTGCCACCAACCTGCCCCCACGGCGGTGGTCGTGACGTTAAACATCGCGGCGCATCCTCTGGAAGTCGCGCTCGGCGGTGGCGTCGGCGACCGGATCGAGCAGCGTCAGCGGCACCACGCGAATCTTCTTCCCGAGTTTCTTGACCGAGTGCTCCGGCAGCGCGTCCTCGCCGAGGATTTGGCGAAGGCGGTTCCAAAATTTCGGAGACGAGACCGGCGCCATCCCCGACCGCCTCGCCCAGGCTTGGTAGTCGCTGTACACGTCGGCGCGCGGGGTCTCGGCCTCCGCGTCGAACTCGGCGCGGTCGTCGCTCCACCAGCCAAGAACCGAGTTCGATTCCAACTTGCCGGATTCGATGGCCTGGGCCATGGCGGCCGGTGTCTCGGGAAACCGCCCGCGCTGGGTCAGCCGACACAACCCCTTTAATGCCCAATTCAGGACACCCGCGAGCTCGTGTTTGATGATCGATTCGGCGATCATTGGGTCGGCGTCGGCGTCACTAAACCGGGTCGGAAACGTCACGACCGGCATCCGGCGCCAAAATCCGTGGGACTGGTCGCTGATCGCCGGCAGCGCGTTACCCGAAATGATCCATTTCGCGGTTGGCCGAAGCGAAATCGGCTCGCGGAATTTCCGATCGATTTGGACTAGTCCGCCACTGATGAGGGCTTTGAGCTGCTGTTCGTCGATGCGCTGCGGGGTCTCGTCAACATAGACCAACGAAGTACCCACTAACCCAGCCAGCCTGAACCCTTCAAGCCCATCGAGCTGCATCGCTGCTGTTTTCGAGTGCAGCGCCGCGCAGATTTCCGCCAATTTCGACTTGCCGTTGGCGCCGCTTCCCAACCAGAAAATCGCGCGCTGGTACCGGCAATCCCCGAGCAGCGTGTAGCCGATATATTCTTGGACGTAGTTGCGGACAGCCTCGTCCGGCAAGATTTCGGACAGGAATTTGTCGAACCTCGGCGCGGCCGCATCGAGATTGAAATTGCAATCGATCTGGTAACTCAGACCATATTTTTTTTCGTGTTCCCGCAGCGCCAGGCCACCACTTTCCAGGTCGATATGCAGATACCCATTCTGCATGGGAAGCACGATCAGCGTGTCGGACTTGAACTTGGGCAGCGGTTTCGCGTTGATCACGCCGGCCTCGGCGCAGCCCTTGGCGCTGCGGGTGGTCGCGCGAGCAGGGAAGTGAACTCCCAGGAACCGAAACGCCTCGCGCTCAAGCTCGACCGGCTCGATTGGGGCCCAGATTCTCGAATTCCAGGAATATAGGATTGAGCCGTCGCCGCGACGGTTGGCGTCGTGCTCGACCATCTCGGCGAACTGGAGGTCGGGCGACTTCTTGTCGTCTTCGCCGTCGTCGCCGGCGCCGCCGCCGGTCATCTGGCCGGCATTTTTCTTGAGCTTGTCGAACGCATTGAGCGGGCTCATGCAGCACCTCCCAGGAACAGATCGCCTTGGTCGCTCTCCCCGCGCGCCGCTCGAACGCGCTCGAGAATCTGCTCGCTGATCTCCTCGATTATCTGTTCCCGACGCCGATGGCTGACTCCCGGGAACGCGGCCAGCATCTCGTCGCAATCGGGGCCACCGCGGATTAGGTCGAGCTTGACCTCAATCTCGCTCTCAATCGGCTTGAGCTTAGGGTCGGCTGCGCCCAGCGAGATCGCGGAGCGCCAGACAGTCATCGGCGCGGGCTCGCGGTCGGGGAGGTTGTCGATTGGGTCGCCATCCTCGCCGTCGTTGACGTGGCGGCCGACGGGCTGCGTCGCGGCCCGGCTGGCGGCATCCTCGGAATGGAATCGGCGGGTGTTCCGATTGAAACAAAAGCCGCACCGATCCCCCAGCAGCTTCATCCTTTCGTTGCTTTCCTCGTCGGCGTCGCCGATCTCGGGAGTCAGGATGGCGATTTCCATGGCGTCACGCAGCAGGTCGTCGGCGGTCGAGGGGATGCCGGATTCGGCGACGATGCGGTGGGCCGCTCCGGCCCTCAACCAACAGGTGGCCGGGGCGGTCATGATTTCACCCCCGCGACGGCGACCTTACGGGGACGACCGGGGCCGCGTTTAAGGCTGGCGGGCTGCTCCTGGGCGGGATCAGCGGGGGTCGCTGCGAGCGCGACCGACTCGATGGCCAGACCTGTCGCTGCCTCGGCTTCGAGGCGCTGGACGACCGACGCCAGGGGAACGAACCAACGACTCCCGCGGCGGAACATCTGGCTGAATGGTGGGCGGCCGGCGCAGATGTCCGCGCGAGCCTTGGAATACCCCAGATTCGCGATCGCGCACGCTTCGCGAAGGCATGGCGTCATCGTCTTCGACGATGCGTACAGCAGTGTCAGCATATCCACGTCGCATACTCCTGAATGGAGCGGCGAAGACGGGGTACGCGACGAGCGCGATGCCGCCGCCCGCGCCTGAAAAACCTTTCTGAAGCTGACCTAAATATTGGTCAGCAGCCTTGGGTTATTCAGGCGACGGCGAAGGGGATCTGGTTTAAGCGGGGGCTGATGCAGATGCCAGCGGCGGGGGTGTCGCTGGCGGTGACCGTGGGGGTCGAATCGCCGGCCTTGATGAGGCTGGCGATGAAGGCGGTGAAGTCCGCCAGGTCTGCGTCCTGCTGGTCGTCGAGCTTGGTTGCGGCGGCCGGATTGGCAGCTTCCGCCGTCCGGCGCTGGTAAACAACGCTGTCGATGAGTCTCAGAACGTGAGCCACGCGGGGGCGGGGCCAGGTGATCGTCTCGATTGTGAACTCGCCGGTGATCTCGTTACACACGAGATCGGTCTCCACCTTCGCCGGGCCCAGGGCACAGCGTAGCTCGACGCGATCGAAGATGTTGGGTCTGCTGCGGAACATGAAATTAGACTAGCACGGTTTTTGAGTTTGGCAAAATTATGGGGCGATGTCGGCGCAATTGTTTGTTATTAAATGCTGCTACACGAGTGGGGCTGCGGCGGGTTGGGCTTGTTCGACCTGTTCGGGCGCCAGGACTGCCGCAGCCACCGTGAGTGGCTCCGTCAGGCTGTGCCCCTCACCCCGCCAGACGTGGACTATCTGCCTCACGCGACCATCCTCGGGGTCAGTCAGCATCATCGACCGCCCCTTGATGCCAGCGGCCGCCTTTCGCTCGAGGTAGGCCCGGTGACGGCGCCGGGCGCCTTCGATCTCGGCCTTGGTGACGTATCTATTTGGCATCTAGTAAGCGCCCATCGTCGCGGTCATCGATGCCACCATCATACTAATCGCATAGATTGGAACCGCCATCGCAGCAGCAGCACCGACACCGATCCAGACGAAGGATGGCGTGATGAAAAAGACGTCGGCGACCAATTCGGCGAGGGTGCGCCAGACGTTGGCCTGACTGTCCTCGCGCCGCGTCGCTGATCCGTTTGATTGCTGGCTCAATCTGTTCATTTTTACTACTCCTTTCGATTCGATATGACCAGTATAACACCATGTCAAGGGATGGTACAAGCTCTTTCTAAACTATTTGTCGAAGTTATTTCGATGGGGGGGGGTATTCAGTGGGTTTATTCGAGTGATCAGATTTGGTCTCGGTCTCCAGCAACCTGGCACGTCGAAATCGTGGCCCTGCCTCAGATCCTCGCTCTGCGCCTGGCCCTGCCTCAGATCCTCGCTCCGCGCCTTGACAGGAAATTCCACTCCAACTCGCTGATCGACCCGAGACGGCGCGACTGCCTTGCTGGGTTGGCATTGCGGCCGGCGTGAGCGAGAGCGAAGCCGGGGCAGTCCGCAGTGCGGGGGTATGGGGGGCTTTTCCCCCATAGAGACGGTGTGCGGGGTGGACTTGGCTTCACTCCGCCGTTGCTTTTCGCTCAGTTTCGTACTCCGTTTCGCGTTGCGCCATGGAGGCATATGGGCGCCAATTCCGGAGCCCTAGCGAAAGGGATTACCATGAAGCGAACTCTTATGTTTTTGGCCGTTCTGTCTGCAACATCATCCGTAAACGCCGGTGGCCTGGACGGCGGGACGGTTAACTCTCTGTCCTCGATTGCAATTGGCGCTTTTGCAACCACGATCGATCCCGCGACGGGATTCGACGCCGTGAGCGGCATTAGTATCGGTAGTTGGTCTGCCGCCCTGGGCCTCAATAGCACGGTTGTTGGCACGGGCGCCACAGCCGGCGTGAGTGATGCCGGCAGCGTGGCGCTCGGCGCGTTTAGTTCGACGACGGGTGCCTACCAGGTCAGCGTTGGCGACGCCGCGACGGCCACGTTTCGGACTATCGTCAACGTTTCTGATGGCGTTGTCGCGTCGGGGTCACACGATGCCGTCACGGGTGGCCAGCTTTTTGTCGTCGATGGTCGGGCGACGACAGCCATGACCGATGCCGCCAGCGCGCAAACAACCGCGGCCGCGGCGAATGCGACGGCGGCCGCGGCGCAGGCGATAGCGATATCGGCGAATGCGACGGCGGCCGCTGTTGACGTAAAAGCAACCACGGCTCTGTCTAATTCGGCGGCTGCTCTGTTTAATTCGGCGACTGCAATCAGTGTGGCAATTTCGGCGCAGGCGACCGCCGATACAGCGCAGGCGGTCGCCTCCATCGCCATTGATCGGATCACTGCCTCCACGGTTGCGATTGGCGCGTCATCGACCGTCACCGCCGATGGGTTTGGTACGGCCGTTGGTGCATCATCGACAGCAGGCGTAATGGCGACCGCGATTGGAACCGCCTCGACGGCGGGATCGGACGCCACGGCCATTGGTACCTGGGCGACGGCGACATCAGGAACGGCGATTGGATTGGCGGCCTCGTCGAACGCGATCGGCGGCCTCGCGCTCGGTGAATACTCGAGCGTCCGTGCTGGCGCCGATAATGCCGTCGCCATCGGGGTCGGAAGTGTGGCGGTGTCCGCCGGCACAGTTTCATTTGGCGACGCGGCATCCAACTCGACGCGGCAACTCGTTAACGTTGCCGATGGCTTTGTCTCATCCGGCTCGAGCGATGCCGTGACCGGTGGCCAGCTTTTTGTCGTCGATGGTCGGGCGACGACAGCCATGACCGACGCCGCCGCGGCGCAGGCGACGGCGGCCGCTGTTGACGCAAAAGCAACCACGGCTCTGTCTAATTCGGCGACCGCAATCGGTGTGGCAAGTTCGGCGCAATCGACCGCCGAGACAGCGCAAGCAACGGCCGTAGCCGTTGACGCAAAAGCGACCGCCGCTGATGTCAAGGCCACGGCGGCGCAGGTCACCGCGACCGCCGCTGATGTCAAGGCCACGGCGGCCGATACCAAAGCGACCGCCGCTGACGTTAAAGCCGCCGCGGCGCAGTCGACGGCCATGGCTGTTCGTACTCAGGTCAACGGTTCAGCCCTGCAACTCGGCTCCGGTGCCGTCGCTCTCGCCGCCGGTGGCGTTGCAGTCGGTCGGAATGCGCGCGCGGATTCGGCCTTGTCCGTCGCTATCGGTGACGGCGCGCGGGCCGTGTCATCGGTCGCTATTGGCGCGGGTTCGGGGGCTCTTGGTCTGAACACAACGGCTGTCGGGGACTGGTCGCAAGCCGTGGGTAACACGTCGGTGGCCCTCGGCGTCAACTCGGTTGTCCAGGCTGGGGCGACGAATAGTATTGCCATCGGTAACTCGGCAACTGTCGCCGCCGGCGTGACGAATTCGGTCGCGCTCGGGGCGAACACAACGGCAACGCGTAGCAATGCCGTCGAGGTCGGCGGGCGTCAGATCACAGGTGTCGGCAATGCGATTCAGGCCACCGATGCCGTCAATCTGGGGCAGTTGGCAACGGCGATTTCTTCTGTGCAAACGGGTGTGGCTCAGTCGGATTTCGATGCCCTCGCGACTCGCGTGACGGCTGCCGAGGGCAAGATTTCGGGCATCGAGCGCAGGGCATATGGCGGCGTGGCGCTCGCCATGGCGATGGCGCAGCCGTCGACCGTCGATGAGAAGGCGACGACCGCGTTCTCCATCGGTCATGCCAGTTACGCGGGTCACAGCGGTACGGCGGCATCACTGACGCACCTCCTGCACCATGATCCTGACACGGGCGCCAAGCTCGTGATCTCGGCCGGTGTCGGTGCCGCGTCGGGCGCCGGATCGGCGGCTCGCGTCGGAATCTCTTTTTCCTGGTAATTCTCTTCCCTCTGAAAGGAAACGATCATGCTCGATATTTTGCTTGTTGCGATGATGGCGGCCTCGGCCGCTCCCGGCGACCTCGCTGTCGAACGCGTTTTGATGTCTAAAGCCTTGCCGGTTTTGGCCACGACCGCCGTTCCGCCGCCGCCGCCGGCGGTTGTGGTAAACGGCGGCTGCAACGTCTCCGCCATCGAGGCCAAGAAGATCGCCATCATCGAGCTAAGCACGTCGAACGTCGACTGTGCAGTCATGGCCGCCCATAGTTACCCCCACGTCTACATCCTCGCTCGTGGAGCCGATGTCGCGGCCCAATTGGCGCCGGGCAAGATCCTCGCCGTCGGGCCGCGCATGTCGGCCGAGCGTGTCGAAGCCGACATCGAGGGCATGGTTAAGGTCGTGCGGCAGAAGATCGACGACGACCCGATGCACGTTCCGCACAAACGGATCGCCACCTTCGTTCATCCGGCCGAAGCGGTTGCGGCTGCGGCAAAACGGTATGGATGGCGGGTGCTGTAGTCCCGAGTTTGTCGGCCCAGGGCTTTTTGATCGAAAAGTACCGAATCGCCCTTCGGGGACAAAACGGGGACAGTCACGGGAATACACAGAAACACACGGAAATACAAACGGGGACAAAACGGGGACACTCAGGGGTAAATTTTAGCCAATAATGACCTACTGCGCCACTCGGGTAAATGTTGTATGCGTAAAATGAAGAAACCCGCAATGCTTGTGGCAGTGCGGGTTTCGGGGTGTTTCTGGCGGAGAGGGCGGGATTCGAACCCGCGGTAGGCTATGAACCTACACACGCTTTCCAGGCGTGCGACTTAAACCACTCATCCACCTCTCCGCGGTGGCCTCGCCTAGGCTGGGCCAAGCGAGGCGCGGATTCTAGCAAAAAACCCCTGCTACTGCTCGATGTGGCGCAGCGAGAGATCGATGGCGCGCACGTCCTTGGTGAGGCCGCCGACGGAAATGCGGTCGACGCCGGTTTCGGCAATGGCTCGCACGGTTTCGAGGCTGACGCCGCCCGAGGCCTCGAGCTGGGCGCGACCGGCGGTGAGGCCGACGGCCTGGCGCATCTGGTGCAGGTTCATGTTGTCGAGCAGGATCATGCCGGCGTCGGCGTCGAGTGCCTCGGCCAGCTGCTCCAGCGTCTCGACCTCGATCTGAATGAAGACGCCGTCGCGCGCCAGGGTGCGCGCGCGGGCGAGCGCGGGGGCGATGCCGCCGGCGGCCAGGATGTGGTTTTCCTTGATCAGGATGCCGTCATAGAGGCCGAGGCGATGATTGGTGCCGCCGCCGCAGCGCACCGCGTACTTCTGGGCGATGCGCAGGCCGGGCAGGGTCTTGCGCGTATCGACGATGCGGGCGCCGGTGCCGGCCACGGCATCGACATAGCGCCGCGTGATGGTGGCGGTGCCGGAAAGCAATTGCAGAAAATTGAGCGCGGTGCGCTCGGCGGTGAGCAGCGCGCGGGTGTCGGCGACGATGTCGCAGAGCACCTGGCCGGCGACGATGCGGTCGCCGTCGCTGGCCGACCAGGTGATGCGGACGTTGGGATCGAGGTGGCGGAAGCTCGACTCGAACCAGTCGCTGCCCGCCAGCACCGCATCCTCGCGGCTGACCACGGTGCCGGCGGCGCAGCAGCCGGCGGGGCCGAGCAGCGCCGTGAGGTCGCCGCCGCCGATGTCCTCGGCCAGCGCGGCCAGCACGTTGCGCTCGATCTCGGTGGCGATTTGCAGCGGGAAATCCATTTGACGTGTTGCGTGCTCAGCCGTCGGCGTTGATCTTCGCGACGATCTCGGCCAGCCTGGCCGCAGCCTCGTCGTTGGCGACCTGGCAGGTGCCGGCGTTCTCGTGGCCGCCGCCGCCGTAGGTGAGCATCAGCTCGCCGACGCTGGTCTTCGACGTGCGGTTGAGGATGGACTTGCCGGTGGCGAACACGGTGTTCTGCTTCTGCACGCCCCACATAACGTGGATGGAGATGTTGGCCTCGGGGAACAGGGCGTAGATGGTGAAGCGGTTGGTGGCGTAGATGGTTTCCTCGTTGCGCAGGTCGAGCACCACGAGGTTCTTGTGCGCCGTGGAACAGCGCTTGATCTGTTCCTTGGCCTTGGCATCGTGCTCGAAGTAGAGGTCGACGCGCTCCTTGACGTCGGGCAGGGCGAGGATGTCGTCGATGCCGTGGTTGCGGCAGTAACTGATGAGATCCATCATCAGCTGGTAGTTGCTGACGCGGAACTCGCGGAAGCGGCCCAGCCCGGTGCGCGCGTCCATCAGGTAGTTCATCAGCACCCAGCCCCTGGGGTGGAGCACTTCCTCGCGCGAGAACTGGGCGGCATCGCCCTTGTCGACGGCCAGCATCATCTCGGTGAAGGCGGCCGGGAACTTGTTCCTGCCGCCGAAGTGCTCGTACACCACGCGTGCCGCCGAGGGGGCGTCGGGATAGATGATGTGCTCGGGCCGCTCACCCGGGTTGCGAATGGTTTCCGACAAATGGTGATCGAAGGCGAGATGCACGCCCGGCACGTAGGGCAGGTTGGTGGTGATGTCGCGATTGCTGATCTCGATCTTGCCGTCCTGCATGTCCTTGGGATGGACGAACTTGATGTCGTCGATCAGGTTCAGTTCGTTCAGCAGCACGGCGCAGACGAGGCCGTCGAAGTCGCTGCGGGTCACCAGGCGGTACTTGTTGCCCTCGCTCATTTCATTCTCCTTGCGTGCCGGACCTCAGTTGAAAGCAAGTCATATCCTACCGCATCCGCGGCCGTGCATGCCAGGCGAGCACGATGCCGGCGGCGGCGATGATGGCCATGCCGGCGAAGGTCGTGACGTCGGGAAGCGCGTCGTAGACCAGCCAGCCGAGCAGCGTTGCCCAGATCAACTGGACGTAGAGGAAGGGCGACAGCGTCGAGGCCGTGGCATGGCGGAAGGCGCCGATCAGCAGGAAGTGGCCGGTGCCGCCGTAGATGCCGAGCGAGGCGATCATCAGCGCTTCCGGCCATGTCGGAGTGGGGCCACCCCAGATCCACGGCAGCGCCAGGCTCATGGCGACGGTGCCGACCAGTGCGGTGTAGAAGACCATGGTCACCGTGTCTTCGGTCGGCGACAGTTGCCGCGTCTGGATCTGGTAGAGCGCGTAGCAGGCGGCCGCCGTCAGGCAGAGCACGATGCCCTCGGTGACCAGCGCGCCGCCGGGGCGGGCGATCAGCAGCATGCCGACGAAGCCGGCGCCGACGGCGGCCCAGCGCAGGCGGCCGACCTTCTCGCCCAGCAGCGGCCCGGCCAGCAGCGCCACGAACAGCGGCGTGACGAAGAGGATGGCGGTGGTCTCGGCCAGCGGCATGATGCGGAACGCCGCCATGGCGAAGCCGGTGACGCCGACCAGCAGCAGCGCGCGCACCACCTGCAGCACGGGGCGCCGGGTGGCCAAGAGTCGGCCGCGGCGGGACGGCGCGAGGAAGACCACCATCAGCAGCAGGTGGAAGGTGTAGCGCGCCCACACCAGCAGCGGCACCGAAAAGGTCTGCGACAGGTGCTTGCTGGTGGCATCGAGCAGGGCGAAGCAGAACAGGGCCGCGAGCATCATGACGATGCCGCGGCCGGGCGAGGTGTCAGGCATCAGCGGAGTTCAGTGGGCACTGGCGATCCAGCGGTTGAAGATGGAGCGCGCCGCGGCTATCAGCTCGCCGGCGGCGATGCCGACGTTGCCGCCGAGATGCTCCGCCAGCTCGTCGGCGGCCGCGCCGTGCAGGTGCACCGCGGCGAGCAACGCGTCTTGCACTGTCCAACCCTGCGCCAGCAGCGCGACGATGATCCCGGTCAGCACGTCGCCGCTGCCGGCCGAGGCGAGTCCGGCGTTGCCGGTCGTGTTGATCCACCAGTGCCCGTCCGGCGCGGCAATTACGCTGCCGCAGCCCTTCAGCACGACATGGGCGTTGCAGCGTTTGGCCAGTTCCAGCGCGTGGCCGAGGCGGTCGGCCTGCACGGCCTCGGTGGCGGTGGCGAGCAGGCGCGCGGCTTCGGCCGGGTGTGGCGTCAGCAGCGTCGGCGCGGCGCGGCGGGCGAACTGGTTCAGCAGCACCGGATGGGCGGCGAGCAGGTTGAGGGCATCGGCGTCCACCACCAATGAAAAGTCGGCGCTGGCGACACGGCGCAGCAAGTCGAGCGCGGCGTCGGACTGGCCGAGGCCGGGGCCGATGGCGAGCGCGGTGGCGTGGGCGATGGCATCGCCCGGGTCGCGCAGCATCAACTCGGGCTGTGCGGGGTCGACGACGAGGCGTTCGAGCATGCCGACGTAGACGCGGCCGGCGCCCAGCTTCAGCGCCGCGCGGCCGGCGAGCAGCGCGGCGCCGGCCATGCCCGGCGCGCCGCCGAGAATCGCCGCGCTGCCGAAGCTGCCCTTGTGGCTGTCGCGCGGGCGAGCTTGCAGGCCCGTGGCAAACAGATCGGGCGCGACGGTGCGACCGGCGGCGGACCCCACTTGCAGACCGAGCTCATGCACGCTGATTTCGCCGCGGCAGTCGGGGCCGGCGGCGGTGAGCAGGCCCGGCTTGAGGGCGATGAAGGTGGCGGTATGGTTGGCGCGCACGGCGCAGCCCATGATTCTGCCGGTTTCGGAATCGAGTCCGCTGGGGATGTCGAGCGCAAGCACCGGGCAAGGCAGGGCATTGATGCGGGCGATGAGTTCCGCCGGGCGTCCCTCGACCGGTCGCGCCAGACCGATGCCGAACAGGGCGTCGATGGCCAGGGCGAAGGGCTGGTCGGGAATGGCGTCGATGCAACTGCCGCCGGCCGCGAGCCAGGCGGCATGGGCGGAGCGGGCATCTTCCGGCAGGCGCGCGGCGTCCCCGGCGAAAACGACGATGGGCGCGAAGCCCTTTTGCCGCAGCAACCGCGCGACGACGAAACCGTCGCCGCCGTTGTTGCCGGGACCGCAGACAATCAGGGGCGGCGCGGCGGCGCCGGCCAGCATGGCGGCCGCGACCTCGGCGGCCGCCGCGCCGGCGCGCTCCATCAAAAAGTTATGCGAAGCGGTATCCCTTGGGACGGCGCTGGCGGGACGGCGCTCGATCTCGCGCAGATCGGCGAGACGGAGAATCGGCCGGGATGGCGCGGTGTTCACGATGCCGCCCCAGTTGGGTGCTGCACGGCTGTCCCCTCGTTATGACCCTCGGTTGATTCTAGCTTAAAAACGGTACCGCTCTTCGCCCGGCGGCGGCGCTAATATTACGAACCAGATGGAGACGCTCATGAAACTCGATTCCCTGCTGCCGGAGCTCGCCGCGCGTATCGCGACGATCCGCCGCGACATCCATGCCCACCCGGAACTGGCCTTCCGCGAGAAGCGCACCGCCGACGTCGTCGCGGCCTATCTCGAAGCCGTCGGCGTCGAAGTGCATCGCGGTCTCGCGCGCACCGGCGTGGTCGGCAGGCTGTCCTGCGGCAGCGGCACGCGCGCCATCGGCCTGCGCGCCGACATGGATGCGTTGCCGATGGCCGAGCAGAACGGCTTTCCGCACCGTTCGAAGCACGAAGGGAAAATGCACGCCTGCGGCCACGACGGCCACACGGCGATGCTGCTCGGCGCGGCCGAGGCGCTGGTCGCCCTGCGCGAGCAGGGTGGCTTCGACGGCACGGTCTATCTGATCTTCCAGCCGGCCGAGGAGCACGAGGGCGGCGGCAAGGTCATGGTCGAGGAGGGGCTGTTCGAGAGATTCCCGATGGAAATGGTGTTCGGTCTGCACAACTGGCCGGGCCTGGCGGCGGGCAGTTTCGCCGTCATGGAAGGGCCGGTGATGGCCGGTGCCGACCGCTTCGAAATCACCCTTACCGGTCGCGGCGCCCACGCCGCCATGCCGCACCAGGGCACGGACACGGTGCTGGCCGGCGCCGCGCTGGTGCAGGCGCTGCAGATGCTGGTGAGCCGCGCCACCGACCCGCTGGAACCGGCGGTGGTCAGCGTCACGCGCTTCCACGCCGGCCACGCCGACAATGTTCTGCCCGAACAGGCGGTGCTCGGCGGCACGGTGCGCACTTTCCGTCCCGAGCTGCAGGATGCGCTGGAGGAAGGCATGCGCCGCATCTGCACTGGCATCGAGACGACGCATCGCGTACAGGTGAGCCTCAGGTACGAGCGCGGCTATCCGCCGACCATCAACGCGCCCGATCCGAGCTTCATCTGCCGCGAGGTGGCGCGGCAGGTGGCGGGCCAGGTTGACGGTAGCGGCCTGCACACCCACATCAAGCCGAGCATGGGCGCCGAGGACTTTTCCTACCTGTCGCAGGTGGTGCCCGGTTGCTACGTCTGGCTCGGCAACGGCCCGGGCGAGGGCGGCTGCATGCTGCACAGCCCGCACTACGATTTCAACGACGACATCATCGCCACCGGCATCCGCTACTGGGTGCGGCTGGTGGAAAAGACCTTGCCTCCCGCTGCTTCCTAGCCCGCTACCTCGACGCGGTTACCTGCTGGAGAAGCACAAGCTGGGTGGCTCGGGAAGTCGGCACTGGCGGAGCGGCGGCGAGCGCTACGCCTCGCCGCCGAGTTCGCCGAGTAGCCCCTCCTGCGCGCAGATGCGCGCGACCCGTGCGCCGCGGGGCGTCTTGCGGCGGTACTGACCGACGCCGTCCATCTCCCACGCTTGGCAGTTGTCGGCGAGGTAGGGGCGCAGGCCCTCGCGGATGACGCGGCGCTTGAGCCGGATGTCGAGCACCGGGAAGCAGGTCTCGATGCGGCGGAAGAAATTGCGCTCCATCCAGTCGGCGCTGCCCATGTAGAGGATATCCGCGCCGTCGGCATGGAAGTAGAAAATGCGCGAGTGCTCGAGGAAGCGGCCGATCACCGAACGCACCCGGATATTGTCGGAGAGCCCCTTGACGCCGGGGCGCAGCGCGCAGACGCCGCGAATGATCAGGTCGACCCGCACCCCGGCCTGGCTGGCTTCGTAGAGCGCTTCGATTACCTCCTGTTCGAGCAGGGCATTCATCTTGACGATGATGTGTGCCTTGCGGCCGGCGCGGGCGATTTCGGTCTCGGCATTGATCGCGGCCAGTACGTTCGGATGCAGGCTGAAGGGTGCCTGCCACAGGTGGTTGAGGGCGCCGGCCTTGCCCAGGCCGGTGAGCTGCTTGAATACCTCGTTGACGTCGGCGCCGATTTTCTCGTTGCTGGTGAGCAGGCCGAAGTCGGTGTAGAAGCGCGTGGTGCGCGGGTGGTAGTTGCCGGTGCCCAGATGCACGTAGCGGCGAAAGCCGCCGTCCTCGCGCCGCACCACCATCAGCATCTTGGCGTGGGTCTTGTAGCCGAACACGCCATAGACGACATGGGCGCCGACCTCTTCCAGCCGCGCGGCGATGTTGAGGTTGGCTTCCTCTTCGAAGCGCGCCATCAGCTCGACCACCGTCGTCACTTCCTTGCCCTTCTGCGCGGCGCGCAGCAGGTGCTCGGTCACGGCCGAATCGGTGCCGGTGCGGTATACGGTCATCTTGATCGCCACCACCGCCGGGTCGTTGGCGGCCTGCTCGATCAGGTCGATGACGGGCGTGAAGGACTGGTAGGGGTGGTGCAGCAGGATGTCCTGCTTGCGCAGCGTGGCGAAAATGTCGTAGTGGCGCGAGACGTTCCTGGGCTGGCCCGGCTGGTAGGGCACGAACTTGAGATCGGGGCGGTCGACGCGGTCGGGCACCGACATCAGCCGCATCAGGGTGACGATGCCGGGCACGCGGTAGAGGTCGTCGCGGCCGAGATCGAACTGCTGCAGCAGGAAGTCGGCCATCACCTCGGAGCAGTTGTCGGCGACCTCGAGGCGCACGGCGTCGCCGAAGTGGCGCTGCGGCAGTTCGCCCTGCAGCGCGGTGCGCAGGTTCTTCACTTCCTCGTCATCGACGAAGAGATCGGAATTGCGGGTGACGCGGAACTGGTAGCAGCCGAGCACGCTCATGCCGGCGAACAGTTCATGCACGTTCTGGTGCATCACCGAGGAGAGGAAGACGAAGCCGTGATCGACGCCGGTCAGCGCTTTGGGCAGGTGGATCACGCGCGGCAGGGCGCGCGGCGCCTGGACGATGGCAGCGCCCGAACTGCGGCCGAAGGCATCCTTGCCCTCGAGTTCGACGGCGAAGTTGAGGCTCTTGTTGAGCACGCGCGGGAAGGGGTGGGCCGGGTCGAGGCCGATGGGTGTCAGCACCGGCATCACCTCGCGGAAGAAATAGTCGCGGATCCAGGTGCTTTGCTCGTCGGTCCACAGGTTGCGGCGGAGGAAGGCGATGCCTTCCTTCTCCAGCGCCGGCAGGATGGTGTCGTTGAACAGACCGTACTGCTCGGCCACCAGGTCGTGGGCCTCGGCCTTGACGCGGGCGAAGGTTTCGTGCGCCGTCATGCCGTCGGCAGCGGTACTGTGGCTGCCCATCTTGATCTGTTCCTTGAGGCCGGCGACGCGGATTTCGAAGAACTCGTCGAGGTTGCTGGCGACGATGCAAAGGAAGCGCAGGCGCTCGAGCAGCGGCACGCGGGTGTCGGCCGCCTGCGCCAGCACGCGGCGGTTGAAGGCGAGCAGCGACAGCTCGCGGTTGATGAAATGGTCGGCGGGGAAGCGGCGGGTAGCGGGGTTCATGGACTGAATACTATGACAGTTTTGTTACGGCGTCATTTCAGCGGCGGCCGCCATGGGCGGGCCGACAGGCTGCTAGAATCGATCACCGCCACATTTTCGCGCTGCGCCCCCCCAAATATCGCCGTGGAATACGAGCTCATCGCCGCCGTCGACTTGGGATCGAACAGCTTCCGCCTGCAGGTCGGGCGCGTGGTCGGCAACCAGATCTATCCGCTCGACGGCCTCAAGGAGGCGGTGCGACTGGCGGCCGGCATCACTCCCGAGAAAACCCTCGATGGCGCCGCGCAGTTGCGGGCGATCGAGGCGCTGTCGCGCTTCGGCGAGCGCCTGCGCGGCTTCGCCCCCGGCGCCGTGCGCGCGGTGGCGACCAACAGCCTGCGCGTGGCCAAGAACGCCGCGGAGTTTCTGCCCGAGGCCGAGGCGGCGCTGGGCTTCCCGATCGAGATCATCGCCGGCCGCGAGGAGGCGCGCCTGATCTACCTCGGCGTCGCCCACACCCTGCCCAATCCGCATACCCAGCAACTGGTGATGGACATCGGCGGCGGCTCCACCGAGTTCATCGTCGGCCGCGATTTCCAGCCGCGGCAGCTCGAATCGCTCTACATGGGCTGCGTCAGCTACACCCTGCGCTTTTTCCCCGACGGCCGCGTGGACAAGCGTTCGATGAAGGAGGCGGAGCTGGCCGCGCGGCGCGAACTGCAAAGCATCGTTCAAGCCTACAAGGAAACCGGCTGGGAGGCGGCGGTGGGCTCCTCCGGCACGGCCAAGGCGATCGTCGATCTGCTGGAGCAGAATGGCCTGTCCGAGCGAGGCATCACCCGCGAGGGGCTGGACGAGCTGCGCAACCGCCTGGTGCGCGCCGGCGATGCCAGCCGTCTTCAGCTTGTGGGCCTGCGCGCCGACCGCATTCCGGTGCTGCCGGGCGGCATCGCCATCATGTCGGCGGCATTCAAGGAATTCGGCCTCGAGCGCATGGAGTTTTCCGAAGGGGCGCTGCGCCTGGGCGTACTTTACGACCTGCTCGGCCGCTATCATCACGACGACCTGCGCGAGGCCACCGTCGACCAGTTCATGCAGCGCTACAGCGCCGATCGCCGCCAGGTGGCGCGGGTGAGCCTGACGGCGCTGCAACTGCTGCACCAGATCCTGCCCGAGTCGCGCAATCCCGAGCATGTCGACGCCCTGTTCCTGGCGTGGGCGGCGCGGCTGCACGAGATCGGCATATCGGTGGCGCATTCGAGCTACCACAAGCACAGCGCCTACATCCTCGCCAATGCCGACATGCCGGGGTTTTCGCGGCGCGACCAGCAGCGCCTGGCGCGCGTCGTGCTCGGCCATCGCGGCAAGCTCGAGCGCGTCATGCTGGCGACCCGCGACAGCGCCGACTGGCTGCTGATCTTCGCCCTGCGCACCGCCTCGCTGCTGCATCGGGCGCGCGACGACGGCAGTCCGCCGGCGGTCGAGGCCGCCCTGGCGGCCCCGGGTTTTCAGCTCACGGTCGATGCGGAGTGGCTGGAAAGCGCGCCGCTGACGGCGGCGGCGCTCGACGAGGAGGTCCGCCACTGGGCGGCGGTGGGCATGGAACTCAAGTTGCGGCAGCGGCGCCGGAAGGACTGAATGGCGGAACCGCTCCTTGTCGTGGCGCGGCGCGAAGGCGGCGGTCACCACATTGCGCTGACCGGGCGCTGGACGCTGGCCGCCATCGCCGACGAGGCGGAGGCAATTTCGCGGCGGCTGGCGGGGCACGGCCGCGAGGACGATGCGACCTGGGACTGCCTGGGGCTGGAGGCGCTCGATTCGGCTGGCGCCATGCTGCTGTGGCGCGCCTGGGGCCGCGCGCTGCCGGGGCTCTTGCTGGCGCAGCCGGAACATTTGCGCGTCTTCGAGCGCATCGGCCGCGCCGATCACGAGCCGGCGGCGGTGGCCACGCCGCGCTCGCCGCTGGAGTTCGCCATTTTTATCGGCCACGCCGCCATCGGTTTCTGGCGGCATATCGTGGACTTCGTCGCCCTGCTTGGCCAGGTGCTGCTCGATGTCGCGCACCTGTTGCGCAACCCCAAGGATATGCCCCGGCGCGAGATTTCGGCCAACCTGTTCAAGAGCGGTGTGCGCGCCATGCCGGTCACCGCCCTGGTCGGTTTCCTCATCGGCGTGGTGCTGTCCTACCTGTCCGCCTTGCAGCTCAAGCAGTTCGGCGCCGACGTCTTCATCGTCAATATCCTCGGCATGGGCATCATCCGCGAGCTCGGCCCGGTGCTGGTGGCGCTGCTGGTGGCGGGGCGCTCGGGCTCGGCCATGACGGCGCAACTCGGTGTGATGCGCGTCACCGAGGAAATCGACGCACTGGCGACCATGGGCGTCTCGATGAGCCTCAGGCTGGTGTTTCCCAAGGTGGTGGCGCTGGCCATCGCGATGCCGCTCCTGGTACTGTGGACCACGGCCGTCGCACTGATCGGCGGCATGGTATCTGCGCAGATGCAAATCGATATCAGCCATGGTTTTTTCTTCCACACCCTCCCCAAGGTGGTGCCTGTTGCCAACTTGTGGATCGGCCTGGCCAAGGGCGTAGTGTTCGGCATCGTGGTGGCACTGGTGGCCTGCCACTTCGGCTTGCGCGTGCGGCCCAACACCGAAAGCCTGTCGGCCAACACGACGTCGTCGGTGGTTTCGGCCATCACCCTGGTCATCCTCGCCGACTCGGTGTTCGCCATCGCCACGCGCGGAATTGGATTGCCCCAGTTCTGAAGTGATGGCCGCGCCTGTCATTTCCATCCGCGAACTGCACACTCGCTTCGGCGCGGTCTGGGTGCACAAGGGGCTTGATCTTGACGTCGCCGCCGGCGAGATGGTGGCGCTGGTGGGCGGCTCTGGCAGCGGCAAGACCACGCTGCTGCGGCAGATGATCGGTCTGTTGACGCCAACCCAAGGCGAGATACGCCTCTTTGGCGAGCCGCTGTTCGGCGGCAGTGTCGAGCGCGAGTGCGCCCTGCGGCGACGCTTCGGCGTGCTGTTTCAGCACGGCGCTCTTTTCTCGGCCTTCAGCGTTTTCGACAACATCGCCTTCCCGCTGCGCGAGCTGAAGCGCTTCGACGAGGCGACCATCCGCGACCTGGTGATGCTCAAGCTCGAAATGGTCGAGCTGCTGCCGCGCCACGGCCAGCTCACCCCTTCCGAACTGTCCGGCGGCATGGTCAAGCGCGTGGCATTGGCCCGGGCGCTGGCGCTGGAGCCGGAACTGCTGCTGCTCGACGAGCCGACCGCCGGCCTCGACCCCGACCGCTCCGACAGCTTCGTGCGGCTGATCCGCATGCTAGGCGAGGAACTGGGCCTGACGCTGGTGCTGGTCACCCACGACCTGGATACCATGGCGGCGCTGGCCACCCGCGTCGCGGTGCTGGCCGAACAACGCATCCTTGCTTATGATTCGATCGAAAACGTGATCCGCGTCGATCATCCCTTCGTCCGCAACTTTTTCCTGTCCGAGCGCGGCGCCCGCGCGCTGCGGAACACCCACCACCGTTAAGGTCTTCGTCGATGGAAAACCGTGCTCACGCTCTCCTCGCCGGCCTCTTTGTGCTGGCGCTCGGCCTCGCCGCGGCACTCGCGCTGTGGTGGCTGGGCGGGCAGAAAGCCGAACTGAACAGCACCTACCTGATCGAGACCCGCCGGGACGTCACCGGCCTCAACGTCCAGGCGCAGGTGCGCTATCGCGGCATCCGCGCCGGCAAGGTCGAGAGCATCGAACCCGACGCGAAGGATCGCCGTCTCCTCCTCGTTCGCATCAGCCTCGATCGCAAGTACCCGGTGACGCCGAAAACCGTCGCCCGCATGGGCCACCAGGGCCTCACCGGCCTGGCCTACATCCAGATCGAGGATGACGGCAGCAGCGATCAGCGGCTCGAGGGCAAGGGAGACGAGTTGCCGCGCATCGCCATGAAGCCGTCATTGTTCGAAACGCTCTCCGAGAGGGGCGGCGACATCGCCACCCAGCTGTCCGAGGTGGCGACGCGCGTCTCGGCGCTGATGAACGAGAAGAATATCCAGAACCTGTCCCGCTCCATCGAAAACGTGGCGGTGGCGTCGGACGGATTCAAGGATCTGCCGCAGATCATGGCGGCGACCCGTGAAATCCTCTCCGAGGCCAACGTCAAGCGCATGAACTCGTTGCTGGCCAACATTGAAAAAGCCGCCGGCGAGGCCGCGCCGCTGACGGCCGAGGTGCGCGAGATGGTGAAGTCGATGACAGCGCTGTCGAAGCGTCTCGACCAGGTGGCGGGGCAGACCGGCGCCGAGACCGCGCCGCGCGTCAATGCGCTGCTGCGCGACCTAGATACCAGCACGCGTCAGCTGTCGCGCATTCTCGAATTGATCGACGACTCGCCGCAGGCATTGCTGTTCGGGCGTGGCGCGGCGACGCCGGGGCCGGGCGAAGCGGGCTTCGCGGCCCCCAACAAGTGAGAAACGGCATGGGAATGATGCGCGGATTGTGCGGCTTGACCCTGGCGCTGCTGCTGGCCGGCTGCGTGCCCAACACCGTGCGACAGGGCGACATGGCGACCTTCGATTTCGGCGATCCGCTCGGCGGCTGGCCGGCGCCGGCGCTGCGCGGCGTCACCGTGGCGGCGCCCTCGTGGCTCGGCACCGCGGCGATGCAGT
Source organism: Sulfurisoma sp. (assembly GCA_030691075.1). Classification (GTDB taxonomy): domain Bacteria; phylum Pseudomonadota; class Gammaproteobacteria; order Burkholderiales; family Rhodocyclaceae; genus Sulfurisoma. The sequence continues at coordinate 30,621 of JAUYFI010000083.1, forward strand.
ACCGGCTCGACGGCAGCGAGCCATCGCGCCGCCGCGCCTTCGCCGACAGCCGCTGGGCGGCGCCGCCGGCCGAGCTGCTGGAACAGGCCCTGCGCCGGCGTGCGCTGGCAACCGACGCCGGTGCCGCGCTGCCCTGCCGCCTGCGCGTCGACCTCGACGAATTCGTGCAGGCCTTCGATGCCGCGCAGTCGAGCCGCATCGTCCTCGCCGTGCGTGCCAGCCTGCTGTGCCGCGACGAGCAGCCCGCGGCCTCCCGCAGCTTCGTCGTCGAGCGGCCGGCCGGCGGCGACGCGCGCAGCGGCGTGGCGGCTGCGTCGCTGGCCGTGCAGGATCTTTCCGCCAAGCTGGCCGGCTGGGTCGCCGCCGAAAAGTCGGCGCTGGCGACACGGCGCAAGGAGTAGGTGCCGTGACCGAACCGCTGCTGCTGCGCGAGGATACCGATGGCGTCGTCACGCTGACGCTCAACCGTCCCGCCCAGTTCAACGCGCTGTCGGAGGCCCTGCTCGCCGAGCTGCGGGCGGCGCTGGAAAAAGTCGGCGCCGACGATACGGCGCGCGTGGTGGTGATCGCCGGTGCCGGCCGCGCCTTCTGCGCCGGTCACGATCTCAAGGAAATGCGCGCGAATCACGACAAGGCGTACATGCAAGCCCTGTTCCGTCGGTGCGCGAAAGTAATGACGACCCTCGCCGCGCTGCCGCAGCCGGTCATCGCGCGGGTGCATGGCATCGCCACGGCGGCCGGCTGCCAGCTCGTCGCCGCCTGCGACCTGGCGGTTGCCGCGGACGTCGCGAAGTTCGCCGTTTCCGGCATCAATGTCGGCCTGTTCTGCTCGACGCCGGCCGTCGCGCTGTCGCGCAACATGGGGCGCAAGCAGGCCCTGGAAATGCTGCTCACCGGCGAGTTCATCGACGCCCTGGATGCGCAGCGGCGCGGCCTGGTCAATCGTGTCGTGCCGGTCGATGTTCTCGATGCCGAAGTGAAGCGGCTGGCCGATTCGATTTGCGGAAAGTCGGCGCTGGCGATACGCCTCGGCAAGGAGTTGTTCTACCGCCAGATCGAGATGGGCGTCGATGCCGCCTACCAGTTGGCTGCGGAAACCATGGCCTGCAATATGGTGAGCGAGGATGCCGCCTGCGGCATCGATGCCTTCATGGAAAAGCGCGAGCCGGAGTGGCGGGGGCGCTGATGTTCGCCGGCCGGGTACCCGCCAGGCGACCCCGCACGATCAGTGTTTCCGTCGCTGCTGGGGGGTGACTGGGGGACGGCCCTCGATGTGGCGGAAGGTGATGCGTCCCTTGCTCAAGTCGTAGGGGGACAGTTCGAGGGACACCTTGTCCCCGGCGAGAATGCGAATGTGGTGCTTGCGCATCTTTCCCGCGCTGTAGGCCACAAGATTGTGACCGTTGTCAAGGGTGACGCGGAAGCGCGAATCTGGCAGCACTTCGACCACCACACCATTCATTTCGAGAAGTTCTTCTTTGGCCATGGTCATGCCTCCAGGGAAAGTCGGAAAGAAAAAGCCCGGCCGATGCCGGGCGTTTCCGGTGGGGAGGTGGGCCCGAGTTCAGGTCCCCGACCCCGTCAGGATTGACGGCGCGGCTGGGGTGCCGCGCCTGCCCGATCCCTTAGTCGGCTGCGCGAATGTTCGACGCCTGTTGGCCCTTGGGGCCCTGGGTGACGTCGAAGCTGACGCGCTGACCTTCGGTCAGGGTCTTGAAACCCTGTGCCTGGATCGCGGAGAAATGGGCGAAGAGATCATCGCCGCCGTTTTCGGGGGTGATGAAGCCGAAGCCCTTGGAATCGTTGAACCACTTGACGGTGCCTGTTGCCATGTCTTGAATCTCCTTAAAAAACAAAAAAGGGGGATTGCCCCTGGTTGGGACGAAGGTCAAGACGGCGGGGGTATGCAGGGATGAATACCGCAGGGGATGCGGGTACTGAACCAGACAACAACGGCACTACTTGAAAATCGCTGGCGCGCATTATGCGCCGTGTTGGACGCATTTGCAAACCAAATATTCGGCCATGACATTGGCGCGGCTGGTTTGACGGGTCGGCCGCGGCACGATCAGCCCGTGGCGATCTGCCGGCTGATCCAGACCTTGACCGACGCCGTGTCCATGGCGAAGCGGTCGCACTGCATCATCGAGAAGCCGAAGACATAGGCGTAGAGCAGCACGCTGCGCGCGGCGGCCTCGGCTTCGTCGAGTCCCAGTTCAAGAAACAGGCGGCGGGTGCAGGCCAGCCGCTCGGCGTCGACTTCCTCGACCACGGCGGCGGTGGCGGCATCCTGCCGCGCCCACAGGCGGAAGGCGGCCTCGATGGCGATGCCCTTGCGGTTCTTCGCGGCGGCATAGACGTCGATGGTGTGGCGCAGGGCGGCCAGTTCGTTGCCCGGCCGCGCCGCGGTCTGCTTGCGGATGTCCTCGATGCGGCCGTTCTTCCACTCCGCCAGCACGGCCTCGAACAGGTCGCGGCGATCCTTGAAATGCCAGTAGAAGCTGCCCTTGGTGACCTTGAGGCGGCGGGCCAGCACCTCGACGCGGAGGCCGTCGAAGCCATCGTCGGCGAGGATGGCGAAGGCGCCGCGAATCCAGGCGGGGCGGTCGAGGGAGGCGGCGCGCGTTGGCTTGACCATACGGTGAGGTATTGAAACGGCGGACGAGTTCGGCTAGGATAGCAGAGTCCATACGATACCGTATGGAAAGCTTGCCATTACACTAGGCGTTTTTAGCAGGAGGTCGCGCGTGAAAGTCCTCGTTCCCGTCAAGCGGGTGATCGATTACAACGTCAAGGTGCGCGTCAAGGCCGACGGCAGCGGCATCGATCTGGCCAACGTCAAGATGGCGATGAATCCTTTCGACGAGATCGCCGTCGAAGAGGCGATCCGGCTCAGGGAGGCCGGCATCGCCACCGAGGTGGTGGCGGTGAGCTGTGGCACCACGGCCTGCCAGGAGACGTTGCGCACCGCGATGGCGCTGGGCGCCGATCGCGCCGTCCTGATCGAGAGCGACGCCGAACTGCAGCCGCTGGCCGTGGCCAAGCTGCTCAAGGCGCTCGCCGACAAAGAGACGCCGCAACTGGTGATTCTCGGCAAGCAGGCCATCGACGATGATTCCAACCAGACCGGCCAGATGCTGGCGGCGCTGCTGGGCTGGCCGCAGGCGACCTTTGCCTCGAAGGTCGTCATCGCCGCCGGCCGCGCCACGGTGACGCGCGAGATCGACGGCGGGCTGGAAACGCTGGACCTGCCGCTGCCGGCCGTGATCACCACCGACCTGCGCCTCAACGAACCGCGCTATGCGACCCTGCCCAACATAATGAAGGCGAAGAAGAAGCCGCTCGACGTGGTCAAGCCCGTCGATCTCGGCGTCGATGTGACACCGCGCCTGGCGACGCTGAAGGTGGTGGAGCCGCCCAGGCGCCAGGCCGGCGTCAAGGTCGCCGACGTGGCCGAGCTGGTGTCCAAACTCAAGAACGAAGCGAAGGTGATCGCATGAGCATTCTCGTCATCGCCGAACACGACAACGCCGGTCTCAAGGCCGCGACCCTCAACACCGTTACCGCCGCCGCGAAAATCGGTGGCGAGATTCACCTGCTCGTCGCCGGTAGCGGCTGCGCCGGCGCCGCGCAGGCGGCAGCGCAACTCGCCGGGGTGACGAAAGTGCTGGTCGCCGATGCGCCGCACTATGCCGGGCAGATCGCCGAGAACGAGGCGGCCTTGATCGTCGCCAACGCCCCGGGCCACACGCACATCCTCGCCCCGGCGACGAGCCACGGCAAGAACACCCTGCCGCGCGTCGCCGCGCTGCTCGACGTGGCGCAGATTTCCGAAATCGTCGCGGTCGAATCGCCCGACACCTTCGTGCGGCCGATCTACGCGGGCAATGCGCTGGCCACGGTGAAGTCGGCCGATGCGGTGAAGGTCATCACCGTGCGCACCACGGCCTTCGATGCGGCGGGGCAGGGCGGCAGTGCCGCCATCGAGAACATCGCCGCCGGTCCCGACCTTGGCCTCTCGAAACTCGTCGGCCGTGAGATGACCAAGTCGACGCGGCCCGAGCTTGGCGCCGCCAAGGTCATCGTCTCCGGCGGGCGCGGCCTGGCATCGGGCGAGAACTACCACACGCTGCTGGAGCCCCTGGCCGACAAGCTGAATGCCGCGCTCGGGGCCTCGCGCGCGGCCGTCGACGCCGGCTTCGTGCCCAACGATTACCAGGTCGGCCAGACCGGCAAGATCGTCGCGCCGCAGCTCTACATCGCCATCGGCATTTCGGGGGCGATCCAGCACCTGGCCGGCATGAAGGACTCGAAGGTGATCGTCGCCATCAACAAGGATCCCGAGGCGCCGATCTTCCAGGTGGCCGACTACGGCCTGGTCGGCGACCTGTTCCAGATCGTGCCCGAGCTGACCGCGGCCCTTTAAGCAAACAAGGAGAAGACCATGGCTGACTACACCGCCCCGCTGCAAGACATGCAATTCGTGCTGAGGGAACTGGCCGGGATCGACCGCGTCGCGCAACTGCCCGGCTATGAGGAGGCCACGTCCGACGTGGTCGAAGCCATCCTCGACGAGGCGGCGAAGTTCGCCAATGGCGTGCTGTCGCCGCTCAACGCCGTTGGCGACCGCGAGGGCGCGCAATGGCGCGATCGCGCGGTGACCATGCCGCCCGGATTCAAGGAGGCCTACACGCAGTTTGCGGACAACGGCTGGAACGGGCTCTCCTGCCATCCCGAGCACGGCGGCCAGGGGCTGCCCAAGCTGGTCTCGGCGGCGGTGCAGGAGATGTGGAAGGCCTCGAACATGGCCTTCTCGCTGTGCCCGCTGCTCACGCTGGGCGCGGTCGAGGCGCTGGAGCTATGCGGCTCGGATGAACAGAAGGCGAAGTTCCTGCCCAGCATGATTGCCGGCAAATGGACCGGCACCATGAACCTGACCGAGCCGCAGGCCGGCTCCGATCTCGCCGCCATCCGCAGCCGCGCCGAGCCGCGGGCGGACGGCAGCCATCGCATCTTCGGCCAGAAGATATTCATCACCTACGGCGAGCACGACATGGCGGAGAACATCATCCACCTCGTGCTGGCGCGCCTGCCGGATGCGCCCGAGGGGGTGAAGGGCATCTCGCTGTTCATCGTGCCCAAGTTCCTGGTCAATGACGACGGCACGCTCGGCGCGCGCAACGACGCCTGGTGCGTGTCGATCGAACACAAGCTTGGCATCCACGCCAGCCCCACGGCCGTGATGGCCTACGGCGACAACGGCGGCGCCGTCGGCTACCTCATCGGCCGCGCCAACGAAGGCTTGAAGTACATGTTCATCATGATGAACGCGGCGCGCTTCGCCGTCGGCCTCGAGGGCCTGGCGCTGGCCGAGCGCGCCTACCAGCTGGCGCTGGCCTACGCGAAGGACCGCGTGCAGGGCCGCGCCATCGAGGGCTCCGACGCCGGCGTACCCATCATCCGCCACCCCGACATCCGCCGCATGCTGATGCTGATGAAGTCGCAGGTCGAGGCGATGCGCGCGCTGGCCTACACCGTGGCGGCGGCGCACGACGCGGCGGCGCGGCATCCCGACGCCGCCGAGCGCGCCAGGAACCAGGCTTTCGTCGATCTGATGATTCCCGTGGTCAAGGGCTGGCTCACCGAGACCGGTATCGAGGTCGCCTCGCTCGGCGTACAGATTCACGGCGGCATGGGCTACATCGAGGAAACCGGCGCGGCGCAGCACCTGCGCGACGCCCGCATCGCCACCATCTACGAGGGCACCACCGGCATCCAGGCCAACGACCTGCTCGGCCGCAAGATCCTGAAGGACGGCGGCGCGGCGCTGAAGGCGGTCGGCGCGATGATGCAGCAGACGCTGGCCGAACTCGACGGGCAGCCGGGCGAAGAATTCGCCGCGATCAAGGCCGCCTTCGGCCGCGGGCTGGCGGCGCTGGCCGAGGCCGGTGCCTTCATCGGCGCCAACGCGGCCAGGGACGTCCGTGGCACCTTCGTCGGCGCCGTGCCCTTCCTCCATCTGATGGGCATCGTTTCCGGCGGCTGGGCGATGGCGCGCGCCGCGCTGGCCGCGCAGAAGAAGCTGGGCGCTGGCGACGCTCCGGAGGAAGTCCCCTTGGGGGACACGGCAGGTTTTTATCCGGCCAAGATCGCCACCGCCCGTTTCTATGCCGATCATGTGCTGGCGGCCGCGCCGGGTCTGGCATACACTGTCGTGCATGGCGGGCCCGGAGCGCTTGCCATAGCCGAGGATCGGTTCTGACCACGCCATGAACATCGACCGCCACGAGATATTTCGCCGCATCGCCGAGGAGGCGGAGAAGGGCAGCCTCGTCTTTCCCACCCACGCCGACGTGGCGCTCAAGGTGCAGCGGGCGCTCGACGACCCCGACTGCACCATGGACCGGGCGGCGCGCCTGATCATGGCCGAGCCGCTGCTCGCCGCCCGCGTCGTGGCGATGGCGAACTCGGTGGTCTACAACCGCGGCGGCCGCGAGATCGCCGACGTCAAGCTGGCCGTGCCGCGACTGGGTTTTCGCACCGTGCGCTCGCTCGCCACGGCCGTGGCGGTGCGGCAGCTTGCGGCCGCGCCGAGAGATCCGCGCCTGCGCGCGATGGCCGCGCAGCTTTGGGAGCATACCGCGCACGTCGCGGCGCTGGCCCATGTCATCGCCCGCCGCGTCACCAAGAAAGACCCCGAGGCGGCGTTGTTCGCCGGCATCATCCACGAGGTGGCGGGCTTCTACCTGCTGTCGAAGGCCCATGACTACCCCGGCCTGTTCGACGGCGATCCCGACGACTGGATGGTGGCGTGGAACGGCGAGGCCGAGGCCCTGGTCGGGCGCGCCGTGCTCAGGGTGCTCGATGTGCCGGAAACGACGCGCGAGGCGATCGAGCTGAACTGGCAGGGCTATCTGGAACTGCCGCCGGTCTCGCTCGGCGACACGCTGCTGCTGGCCGAGGATCTCGCCCCGATCGCCTCGCCGCTGCACAGCCCGGAACGCGAGTCGTCCGTCGGCGCCGATGGCAGTCTCGATCTCGTGCTGGGCGAGGGATCGCTGGTCGAGTTGCTCAAGGAGTCGGCCGAGGAAGTCTCCTCGCTTACCGCGTCGCTGAAGTTCTAGCGGCGCGGCGGCGCGCTCCATGAACACGACCGACCGGCTGCTGCGGTTGATCGACGCGCTGTGCCAGGAGCTGCGGCCGGGCCGCACGACACCGGCGCGGCTCGACAGCCACCTTGAGCGCGAACTCGGATTCGACAGCCTGGCCCGCGCCGAGCTGCTGCTGCGCTGCGAGGCCGAGTTTGGCCTGCGGCTGCCGCAGCGGCTGCTGGGCGAGGCGGAAACGCCGCGCGACTTTCTCGCCGCCATCGAGGCCGCCGCCGGACGCGCGCCCGAGCCGGCGGCGGAGACGGCTCCGCCAGTCGGCGAGGAGCATGCCGGGACGGGCCTGCCTGCGCCCGATGAGCTCGACACGCTGGGCGAGGTGCTGGCCTGGCACGCGCGGCGGCAGCCGGGCTTCGTCCACATCATCCATCTGAACGAGGACGGCTCGGTGCAGGGTCTCACCTTCGATCGCCTCTGGCGCGAGGCGCGCGCGGTGGCGGCGGGCTTGCAGGCGCGCGAGATCGTTCCCGGCGACGCGGTGGCGCTGATGCTGCCGACCTGTCCCGCCTTCTTCCCCTGCTTTCTCGGCATCCTGCTGGCCGGCGCGGTGCCGGTGCCGATCTACCCGCCGGCGCGGCCCTCGCAGATCGAGGACCACCTGCGCCGCCATGCCGCCATCCTTGCCAATGCCCAAGCGCGGCTGCTGATCGCCAGCGGCGAGGTGGCGCTGCCCGCCGGCCTGCTGCGCGGGCGGGTCGAATCCCTGCGTGGCGTGGTGCTGGCCGATGAGCTGCTGGCATTTCTCGGCGAGCCGCAGGACGTGCCGGCGCGCGCCACCGATCTGGCGCTGCTGCAATACACCTCGGGCAGCACCGGCAACCCCAAGGGCGTGATGCTGACCCACGGCCAGCTGCTTGCCAACATCCGCGCCATGGCGCGGGCGGCCGAGGTGGCGCGCGACGATGTCTTCGTCAGTTGGCTGCCGCTGTATCACGACATGGGGCTGATCTGCGCCTGGCTCTCCAGCCTGGTCTACGCCATTCCCTTCGTCGTCATGTCGCCGCTGTCCTTTCTCGCCGCGCCCGAGCGCTGGCTGCGGGCGATCCACGACTATCGCGGCACCCTGTCGGGCGCGCCCAATTTCGCCTTTGATCTGTGCCTGCGCCGCATTCCCGACGAGCGCCTGGCCGGTCTCGATCTGTCGTCGTGGCGCATCGCCTTCAACGGCGCCGAGCCGGTCAATGCCGACACCATGGCGCGATTCGCCCAGCGCTTTGCCGCCTGCGGCCTGCGGCCCGAGACCATCGCGCCGGTCTATGGCCTGGCCGAGTGCGCCGTCGGCCTGGCGTTCTCGAAGGGACGGGGGCTGGTGGTCGACCGCATCGAGCGCGAAGCCTTCGTTGCCGGCGGCGTCGCCATTCCCGTGGTCGCGGAGGCGGGCGCCGCCCTGCCCACGTTGAAATTTGTCGCCTGCGGCCGGCCCCTGCCCGGCTATGAAATCCGCATCGTCGACGCGGCCGGCGCCGAACTGCCGGAGCGGCGCGAGGGACGCCTGCAGTTTCGCGGCCCCTCGGCCACGGCCGGCTACTTCCGCAACCCCGAGGCCACGGCGCAACTGATCCGCGGTGACTGGCTCGATTCCGGCGACTACGCCTACCTCGCCGCCGGCGAGGTCTATCCGACTGGCCGCGCCAAGGACATCATCATCAAGGGCGGCCGCAACATCTACCCGCAGGAAATCGAGGAGGCGGTGGGCCGCGTGCCGGGCATACGCGCGGGCTGCGTCGCCGTGTTCGGCAGCCCCGACCCGGCCAGCGGCACCGAGCGGCTGGTGGTGGCGGCCGAGGCGAAGGCGGCGCAGGGAATCGACGAGGCCTTGCGCCAGGCGGTGCAGGAGGCGGTGCTCGGCGTGCTCGGCCTGCCCGCCGACGACGTGGTGCTGTCCGCCAAGCGCATCGTGCTCAAGACATCGAGCGGCAAGATCCGTCGCGCCGCCAGCCGCGAGCTGTACGAGGCGGGCGGCAGTACCGCGCCGCGCGCCGTGTGGTGGCAGGTGGCGCGGCTGCTGGCAGGCGGGTTGGCGCCGCAGCTGCGGCGGAACCTGCGGGCGGCGGCGGACTGGCTGCACGGGGTGTGGGCGGCGGGGTCGTTCCTGCTGTTCGCCGTGGCGGTCTGGCTTGTCGTCGCCGTGTCGCCAGCGCCGACTTTTTCGTGGCGCGTCAGTGGCATTGTGGCACGCGCCTGGCTACGCATAGCCGGTATCCGGCTGGAGGTGAGTGGCACGGAGCACCTCGCGAAGGACGGGCCGAGCGTGCTGGCGGTCAATCACGCCAGCTATCTCGACGGCATCGTGCTTGCCGCTGCCTTGCCTTATGGCGGCTGGCGCTTTGTCGCCAAGCGCGAGCTCGCGGACCGTTTTGTTCCCCGCATTTTCCTGCGCCGCATCGGCGTCGAGTTCGTCGAGCGCTTCGATCTCCAGCAGGGCGTGGCCGACACGGCGCGGCTGATCGAGGCCGCAGGGGAGGGGCACTCGCTGGCGGTATTCCCCGAAGGCACATTCACCCGCGTGCCCGGCCTGCGGCCGTTCCGCATGGGCGCCTTCGTCGTGGCGGCGCAGACCGGGGTGTCCGTGCTGCCGGTGGCGCTGGCCGGCACCCGCGATGTCCTGCGCGAAGGCCACTGGCTGCCGCGCCGGGGCCGCGTGGCGGTGACCATCGGCACCCTGCTCGCGCCCGACGGCACGGACTGGAGCGCCGCCGTGAAGCTGCGCGATGCCGCGCGCGCCGCGATTCTGCGCGATTGCGGCGAGGGGGACTTTCTGGCCTAATGCAGCGTGAGTAGTGGCGCCGAATCTTCTGAAGGGGATGCCCTGACATGTTGCCGCGCAACATGGAACTTGCCGTGGCCGTGACGCCAGCCGCGCTGGCCGGCGCGGGCGTTAACCTCAAGCGTCGCGTCCTGCTGCCGCTGGCGCTGGCGCTGGCCTTTCTGGTGGCGGCGTTTGTGTACGCCCTGTACCTGAACGAGCGCGAGTCCATCGCCGAGACCACCGAGCGCGAGCTGGCGACGATGCAGGCCGCTCTGCAGAACTTGTTGACCCAGCGCGGCAACAAGTTGCGCATGGCGCTGGCATTCCTGGAGCGCGATCCGCGGCTTGGCGCGATGCTGCTGTCGCGGGATCGCGGCCGGCTGCGCGAGCGCCATGCCGAATTGTTCGAGCGGCTCAAGCGCGAATTCGACATCACCCATTTCCACTTCTTCGACGCCGAGCGGGTGACGCTGCTGCGCCTGCACCAGCCGGAACGCTTCGGCGACCGCATCGACCGCTATACCGCCCGTGAAGCCGAACGCACCGGCCGCACGGTCATCGGCGTGGAACTGGGGCCGCTGGGCACGCTGTCCTTGCGCGCGGTGATGCCGGTGCACGAGGGTGGTCGCCGCGTCGGCTATCTCGAACTGGGCGAGGAGGTCGAGGATGTGGTGCGGCAGATCGCGCCCATTTCGCGCAGCGAGGGTTTCGTCGCCATCTACAAGGAGATGCTTTCCCGTCCGCAGTGGGAGGCGGGTATGCGCATGCTCGGGCGCAGGCCCGACTGGGATCGCTTTCCCGAATCGGTGGTGACCGCTGCAACCCTGCCGGACGTGCCGGCGGCGCTGGGTACCCTGTTGCCGGAAGACAAGCATCCGCGCATGAAGGTGGCGGGCGAACTGGCCCATGGCGAGCGTATCTACCAGGCCGGCTTCATCCCCCTGAACGACGCCGGCGGCCGCGAGGTCGGCGATCTCGTCGTACTGCGCGACGTGACCGCCACCAAGGCGCATACCCGGCAAATGCTGCTGGGCGTCATGGCCGTGGCGACCGTTGTCGGGACCTTGCTGTTCTTCCTCTTCTACCTGATCCTGAACCGCGCGCAGCGTGCGCTGAGCGATTCAGACAACCGGCTCGTCGCGGAGGCGCGGGAACAGGCCCGCATGCAGTTGCAGCACATGCAGGCATTGGTTGCGTGGGCCGACGAGCAGGAGCACGTCGCCGAGGAATTGCGCATCGCCGCCATCGCCTTCGAGTCGCAGGAAGCGATGTTCGTCACGGATGCCGATGGCGTCATCCTGCGCGTCAATCACGCTTTCTCCGAGACGACCGGCTACAGCGCCGAGGAGGTGGTCGGACAGACGCCGGCCCTGCTCAAGTCCGGCCGCCATGACGAGGAGTTTTATCGGAACCTCTGGCAGGCGCTGGCGCGCGACAAGTACTGGCAGGGCGAAGTCTGGAACCGGCGCAAGAACGGCGAGATCTACCCGGAATGGCAAACCATCTCCGCCGTCGTCGACGAGGATGGACACGTCAGCCATTACGTCAGCGCCTTTTCCGACATCACCGAGCGCAAGCAGACCGAGGCCGAAATACAGCGGCTCGCCTATTACGACCAACTCACCAAGCTGCCCAATCGCCGCCTGCTGGTCGACCGGATCAATCATGCGCTGGCCAGCAGCGCCCGGCGGCGGCGCCACGGCGCCATCCTGTTCATCGACCTCGACCATTTCAAGACGCTCAACGATACCCAGGGCCATGAGGTCGGCGATCTGCTGCTGATCGAAGTGGCGCGGCGCCTCCTTTCCTGCGTGCGCGAGGTCGATACCGTGGCCCGGCTGGGCGGCGACGAGTTCGTGGTCATGCTGGAAGACCTGAGCGAGGACCGGAACGCCGCCGCCAATGAAACCGAGATGATCGGCGAGAATATCCGCGGTGCCCTCAACCGGCCCTTCACGCTCGGCAGCACTCACCACGACATGGCGGGCGCCATCGACTATCAATGCACCGCCAGTATCGGAGCCAGCCTTTTCCTCGAAAGCAAGGACACGATCGACGATCTGCTCAAGCACGCCGATGTCGCCATGTACCACGCAAAGGACGCCGGCCGCAACGCCATCCGCTTCTTCGATCCCGCCATGCAGGCGACGCTGGAACGCCGCGCCTCCCTGGAGTCCGATCTGCGTCACGCCATGGCGGCAGGGCAGCTCGAACTTCACTACCAGGCGCAGGTTTATAGCAGCGGGGAAGTCCTGGGCGCCGAAGTGCTGCTGCGCTGGAATCATCCGGAACGCGGGCGGGTCTCGCCGGCGGATTTCATTTCGCTGGCGGAGGAAACCGGGCTCATCGTGCCCATCGGCCGCTGGGTGCTGGAAACCGCCTGCCACCGGCTCAAGCTCTGGGAACAGGATGCGGCCAGGGCCGGCCTGCAACTCGCTGTGAACGTCAGCGCGCGCCAGTTTCGCCAGCCGGACTTTGTCGATCAGGTCCAGACGATCCTGCGCGATACCGGCGCCAATCCGGCCCGGCTGAAGCTCGAACTGACCGAGAGCGTGGTACTCGACGATGTCTCCGGCACCATCGACAAGATGAACGCGGTGAAGCGGTTCGGCGTGGCCTTTTCCATGGACGATTTCGGCACGGGATATTCGTCCCTCTCGTCCCTGAAGCGTCTGCCGCTCGACCAGCTGAAGATCGACCAGTCCTTCGTTCGCGACATCGCCACCGATCTCGGCGACGCCGTGATCGTTCGCACCATCATCGCGATGGCCAGAAATCTCGGCCTCAAGGTGATCGCCGAAGGCGTGGAAACCGTGGAGCAGCGGGACTTCCTCGACCATCACGGCTGCCCCGTGTTCCAGGGCTACCTGTTCAGTCGGCCGCTGCCGTGCCAGGAATTCGAGGCCTTCCTGATGAATCGTTGATGGCGGCCTGCCGGCCGCGCTCGGCATCGACGCCGGCGAGAATGGCCAGGCCGACGACGAAGTAGCCGCCGGTGACGAGGATGGCGAGACGGTGGTCGCCGCCGGAGATCCAGGTGATGGCGCCGTAGGTGAGCGGGCCGAGGATGGACGAGAGCTTCACCGCCAGCCCCCATAGTCCGAAGAATTCGCCGTGGCGCCGGGCCGGGGCGAGATAGCCGATCAGGGCGCGGCCGGCCGACTGGCTGGCGCCGAGGCACAGTCCGGCGATGTTGGCCGCCAGCCAGAACAGCGCCGGGGTGGTGGCGGACCAGGCCAGCAGGATCATGACCATCCAGCCGGCGAGCGTCAGCGCGATGGACCGGACGTGACCGAGGCGATCCTGGATCTGGCCGAAAAAGAAGGCGCCGATGGCGGCGGTGATATTGACCAGGAAGATGAGCTTGATGGTGTCGGTGGTGGTGAAGCCCATGGCCTGCTCGGCGTAGATGGCGGCGAGCGCGATCACCGCCTGGATGCCGGCCTGATAGAAGACGATGCAGAGCATGAAGCGGCGCATGTCGCGGTAGCGGCTCGCGTGGTGCAGGGTGTCGAGCACGCGGGCCCAGGCCGAGCCGCCGTTTGCATTGCTGCCAGTATTCGCACCGCGCTCGCGCAGGAACAGAAAAGTCGGCGCTGACGCCACGGCGAACAGCGCGGCGGTGATCAGCATGGCAACCGGCACGAAGTCCGCCGCGGTCTGGCCTTGCGCCTGCGCCCAGCCGATGTAGCCGAGGCAGGCGCCGAGGCTGGCCAGTCCGCCGATGTAGCCGAGGCTCCAGCCCCAGCCCGAGACCTTGCCGAGGCTGTCCTCGTCGGCGAGCTCGGGCAGAAAGGCGGCGATCAGGTTCTCGCCGCTGCCGAAGCAGAAATTGGAAATCACCAGGAAGACGATGGCCACGACGAGGCTGCCCGGCCCGGCCAGCGCCAGCCCGGCGGTGCCCAGCACGCAGCCGATGGTCGTCAGCGCCAGCAGGCGCTTCTTGGCGCGGTGGGTGTCGGCATAAGCGCCGAGCAGCGGCGCGCTCACGAGGATCAGGGCGTAGGAGACCGCCAGCGCCGCCGTCCAGGCGAAGGTCGCCCATGGCGCGCGGCCGGCGACCACGGAAACGAAGTAGGCATTGAAGATCGCCGTGATCACGACAGTCGTGTAGCCGGAGTTGGCGAAGTCGTACATCGCCCAGGCCCAGACCTCGCGCCGCGTGACGCCGGGAGCCAGAATTGCCTTGTCGCTCGCGTTCATATCGCTCTCCCCTGTTGGCTGGCGCGATCAGTGATTCATCTGGGGCTCGAACAGAATGATCCAGGCCTGACGCGGCGCGGCGAACAGCGTGTCCGGATCGAGTATCGACCGGCTTGGCGACGAAGCCGTCCATGCCTGCCGCCAGACAGGCGCAGCGTGGTCTCGACATCGGTTTCGCCCATGGCCGGGATGTCCTATCCCGGCTTTATCGCGAAGATGTTTACATCCGATTTGCGCGCCGCCTTCAACAGCTTTTCGTCGAGGGTTGCCAGCGGCAGACCGTTGCGCAGCGCCAGTTCCAGATACGCGGCATCGTAGGCGGACAGCTTGTGCCGGCGCGCCAGTTGCAGCGTCGTGGCGAGGGCATGGGTCGCCGTTGACGGATCGACGGATATGTTTAGTTTGTGCAGCATGCCGAGGAAGGTTTCGCTGCGCGCCTCGCTGACCAGACCCGCGGCCTCCGCACATGCCAGAACATTCGCTACCTCCAGGCCCCACAGCCCCGGCACGAGCGCCTCATCGGCCTTCATGGCATCGAGCACGCGACCGGCGTAGGCCATGTCGCGCGGCGAACCATCGCCGAAAAACCAGCGCATGGCGACCGAGTTGTCGAGGACGAAACTCACCGCCGGCCTTCCTCGATCAGCGCCTTGAGATCGACGCCACGGACGGGCGCCGCCTTCATGAACTGCTTCATCTGCTCGACCGCCTCGGCGGCTCCGTGGCGGCCGGTTGTTACCGGCACCAGTTCGGCGATCGCCTCGCCCCGGTGGGTGATGGTGTAGCGCCGGCCTGCCTGCACGCCACGCAGGAGTTCGGGCAGCTTGGTCTTCGCCTCATAGGCGCCGAAGGCGGTTTTCATGGCACGCTCCTCTGCATTGAATCCGACTAGTGTATAGACCAGTCTTGACAGTATCAAGGGCCTCGCAGCACCGCTGCCACCGCCGGCACCAGTTCGGCATAGTGGCAGGGTTTGGCGATGAAGCCGGCGCAGCCGGCGGCGAGGGTTTCCTGTTCCGGGTGCGCCGCGAGGCAGGAGGTGACGGCGATCACCGGGATGTCGCGCGTCGCCGGGTTGTCGTCGACGACGAGCAGGGTCGCGGAGTTTTGCGCCGCGCTGTCGGTGAGATCGTTCATGCCATCTTCCCTTGTGCGGTGGTGCGCAGGGCTTCGAGCGCGCACTTACCCTTCAATCCGGCCCGACCAAGTCGTCCTCGAGCGCGGTTTCGTAATCCTGACCGCCGTGGAACACGCCAATGATGGAGACCTGCTCCCCATCCACGTCGAAGGCGATCACGGTGCGCCCCTTGTAATTCGTGATACGCAGACCGGGGCGAATGTCGTCGCGCCGTTGTGCTCCGCCGCGATTCGCGTCCGCACCTGGTCGGCGCTCACGGCGCGCGACGGGTTGGCTTTCAGCGCGTCATGCGCGGGTCCAACCTGCTCAAGCAGCCAACGCTCGGTGGCGCGTTCGCGCGCCATCAGTGCTCGCAGCCCGTCGCGGAACACTTCGCTTTCCGTGGCGGCCATTTACTGTTCCCGTGCGCGGCCGCGCAGGGCTTCGAGCGCGCCCTCGTGGTCGAAAACGGCGATGCGGCGCAGGATGTCCTCGGCGGCAGTGCCGAGGGCGACGCGCAGCAGCCCGGCCTCATCCCTCGCCAGATCGTTGGCCGCCATGTCGCCTGTTTTGAGTAGGGCTTCGAGTTGCGCGAGCACGGCTTTG
>JAUYFI010000089.1 GCA_030691075.1 Sulfurisoma sp.
GGCGGGAGACCGCGGCTTGCTGCAAAGCACGCATGGCATTTTCGCCGTGGAAGACACGCAGAAAATCCAGGCCGCCGTGTTCGGCCACCACGGCGTGGTGCGCACCGGCAAACTCAGCGTCGGCAACGGCGTGAGCGCCAAGGTGGACGCCCAGGCCCGCGCCCGCACCATGCGCAACCATTCCGCCACCCATTTGATGCACAAGGCCCTGCGCGAGGTGCTGGGTGGCCACGTGCAGCAGAAGGGCTCCCAGGTCGACCCGGACAAGACGCGCTTCGACTTCGCGCACAATGCGGCCATGTCGGCCGAGGACATCCGCCGCGTGGAAGCAATCGTCAACGCCGAAATACTCGCCAACGCCACTACTCAGACGCGCGTCGTGCCCATCGAGGAAGCCCAGAAACTGGGCGCCATGGCGCTGTTCGGCGAAAAGTACGGCGACGAGGTGCGGGTGCTGGATATTGGCAGTTCGCGCGAGTTATGCGGCGGCACCCACGTTGCACGCAGCGGTGACATCGGCCTGTTCAAGGTGCTGGCGGAAAGCGGCGTGGCCGCCGGGGTGCGCCGCATCGAGGCGATCACCGGCGACAACGCCTTGGTTTATGTGCAGGAGCAGCAGGCTTTATTGGCCCAAGCCGCCGGCGCATTCAAGGCCCCCCCGCAGGAATTGCCCGCCAAGATTACCCAGCTCATGGATCACGCGAGAGCGCTGGAAAAGGAATTGGCCAGGTTAAAATCCAAACTGGCTTCCAGTCAGGGCGACGACCTCGTTGCCCAAACCGTCGAGGTGAACGGTGCCAAGGTGCTGGCTGCCATCCTGGAAGGGGCGGACAGCAAAGTCCTGCGCGAAACCCTGGACAAGCTGAAAGATAAGCTCAAGAGCGCCGCCATCGTGCTCGGCGCAGTGGACGACGGCAAGGTCACCCTGATCGCCGGCGTTACCCCCGACCTCACCGCCAGGGTCAAGGCGGGCGAACTGGTCAATTTCGTTGCCCAGCAGGTTGGCGGCAAGGGCGGCGGACGTCCGGACATGGCCCAGGCGGGCGGCACCCAGCCGGAAGACCTGCCGCAGGCGCTTGCCGGCGTGGCCGAGTGGGTGAAGGGCAAGTTGTAATCAGCCCGACACTGAATCACGCCAGGTTGTGGTGATTCTCCAGCAGTTGCTGATAAATCAGGTTTTGCAGCAGGATCGCCTGGCTGCTGTGGAGCTTGAGCAACTTCACCCCGTACTGAAAGGTAAAGCTTCCGGACGGATTGTCCTGCAGCGTCACCCGCTGGATCAGCGCCGTGGTTTCGATGTGGGCATCATAGTCGTTGGGCTGGATGGTGAAGTGGAAGGAAACGCTAATTTCCCCGTCCTTGTCGCCCAACTCTTCCACAGAGTCGATCAGGATGCCCGCCGTGCTGACATTGGAAATGTTTGCTTGAATGGCGATGCTGGCACCTGCCGGCGTGACCTTGACCGGCAGGCTGACCCTGACCC
>JAUYFI010000091.1 GCA_030691075.1 Sulfurisoma sp.
GAAATATAACGATAATCCCGTTCGGCCTGAGCTTGTCGAAGGCCAGTATCGGCGCGAAATCTGCGGTTCGACAAGCTCACCGCGAACGGAAGTCTATTTAATACAATGCCTTACAAGAAAAGCACCTACCTGAACAGTTACAGAAATCGATAAGTAATGCTGGATACTTTGGTCGAGCGTTTGAAGAACGCCATCGAAGATGGGGAGCTATTGACGGTCGCTTATTCAGGTGGCCATCATCCGGGCGTGAAACGCCGAATTTTGCCGATTCGAATAGTCGAACACCTTCTTTATGCACGCAGCAGCGTGTCTATGGCGATCAAGACATATCACCTCGATGGCATTTCAGTGGTCAGTGAGGATTACCCGGCCCCTTGGCTTGATGAGGCAAGTTCCATCCGGCAACGTGCAACGCGGATTGATAATCCGACGCAATATTTTGCTTCTTGGGTATATCAGGTTGATAAGGTGCTCTGGCCGGCGTTAGGTGTTTCGTTACGTGAGTACGTTGATAAGGAGAAGTCAGCCGTGCTTCGGAAGTCCCTCGAAGCGAGAGGAGTCGACTCAGGTGGAAAAAGGCTTCCCACCGCAATGTTCATGGCTTATGCCGTGGGTAACCCTCCCGTGTTTGATTTCCATGAGGGAGACATCTTTTTCTCGAAGCAACCGGGGCATCTTCCAATTCAGGTCGTGGCCAAGAGAAAGTTCATTGAAGTTCATCAAGTCGATAATCAGCCAAATGGGCATAGAAATGCCTATCAGCTTATCGACAGTGAGCTTGCAGAGTGGCTAAGAAAAGGCTCGGTGCCTCGCCATGCGCGAATCGATGCGGCTCAGAGCTACAGCGATGTATTGCGATTCTGTATTCGATCTAGCTAGCTAAACAATGGCCTTGCACGCTTTGAATAGCGCTCCAGCGACTAGTGATTTGTTTGACGAACAGCATGCTGCTGCAGAACGAGCAGCCGTATTGCGCCGTGAAATTGAGCACCACAATTGTCAATACTACGTCTTAAATCAGCAAACGATCTCGGATGCTGAGTACGATAGTCTTTTCAGAGAGCTTCAGTCGATTGAGGCGACTTATCCCGCGCTTGCTGTTCTAGACTCCCCGACACGTAGGGTGGGAGGTGTACCGGTCGCGGAGTTTGTGTCGGTACGCCATGTTGTTCCAATGTTGTCTATCCAGACAGAAACAGACACGGACGCGACGGGCGCTGCGGCCTTCGATCAACGAGTTAGGAAGAATCTAAGTTGGCCAGATGCAGCTTGTCCGGTCGAATACGCTGTGGAACTCAAGTTCGATGGGTTAGCGATCAACCTTCGATATGAACATGGCAGTCTCGTCCTTGCTGCGACCCGTGGCGATGGTTATACAGGTGAAGATGTAACCAATAACGTAAAAACGATCCACCGAATTCCTTTAGTGTTGAACGGAGACCCGCCCCCGATTCTTGAAGTACGCGGGGAGATATTTATGCGTCGAGACGATTTCGAGGACTTCAATGCTCGACAGCGTCAATTGGGGATGCCCACGTTAGTTAATCCCCGCAATGGGGCTGCTGGTGCAATTCGACAGCTTGACCCTTCGATTGCGGCACAACGTCCTCTATCCTTCTATGCTTATGGAGTCGGCGAGGTAGTTGGGTGGCAATTCCCCGACACTCATTTTGCTGTTATGGATGCATTGTCAGCGTTCGGAATACCGGTCTGTGAGCATCGCTCGGTCGTGAAAGGTGCGCAAGGACTGGTCGATTTTCACGACAAGGCCTTTCAACTTCGTCCGACCCTGCCGTATGACATCGATGGCGTCATCTATAAGGTGAACGCGCTAGCGTTGCAGCAGCAACTTGGCTACGCGACTCGAGAGCCCAAATGGGCTGTTGCACACAAGTATCCGCCAGAGGAGATGCTCACGACGGTGGAGGAGATTCAGGTCCAAGTTGGTCGAACTGGGGCGATTACGCCAGTAGCAAAACTAGAGCCCGTCTTCGTTGGTGGGGTAACTGTAGCCAGTGCGACGTTGCATAACGAGGCGGAAGTTCAGCGAAAGAATTTAAGGGTTGGTGACACTGTAATCGTTCGCAGAGCGGGTGATGTAATTCCGGAAGTTGTTGCTGTTATTGTCGAACGACGGCCTAGTACATCGCGTGAGTTCCGATTACCCAAAGAGTGCCCGGAGTGCGGCTCTGCAGTTGAGCGGCCAGAAGGCGAGGCCATTGCGCGCTGTACCGGGGGATTGTTCTGTCCTGCCCAGCGTAAGCAGGCGCTACTACACTTTGCCGGTCGTCGAGCGATGGATATTGAGGGACTGGGCGAGAAACTTGTCGACCAACTAGTCGATAGTGGGATGGTAACGACGCCTGTTGGCCTATATCAATTAGAACAAGCGGATGTTGCGCGGCTCGATCGAATGGGCGAAAAGTCAGCGGCCAACCTATTGGTCGCGATAGAGAACAGCAAGCCCCCCCTGCTAGCACGCTTGATCTTCGCGCTTGGTATTCGCAACGTTGGGGAGACTACGGCGAGGGATCTCGCACACCACTTCGGTAGCCTTTCCGCACTAATTGCAGCCGACGAAGCTAGCCTTCAGTTGGTCCCGGATGTGGGCCCGGTGGTTGCGACGTCAATCGCACATTTCTTTGCGGAGCCGCACAACCGAGCGGTAATTGACGGGCTTGAGAATGTCGGTGTGCATGGGACGGTAGTCGCGCCGATTGCGGTCGTCTCGACCATCGCTGGCAAGACGTTCGTGCTGACCGGCACGCTGCCGACAATGGCTCGCGAGCAGGCCAAGGAACTTATCGAGGCGCGCGGCGGCAAGGTCGCTGGCTCGGTATCGAATAAGACCGATTACGTCGTGGCCGGTGCCGAAGCCGGTTCGAAACTCGACAAAGCGCGACAACTCGGCGTTACCATCCTCGACGAAACGCAATTCTTGGAGCTATTGAAATCATGACGACGCTGTTGCCGGAGACGGTTGCCCGACGCATTCTCATGATTCGGGAGCGGCGCGTCATGCTCGACGTCGATTTGGCCGATCTTTATGGCGTCGAGACGCGGGCGCTGAATCAGGCCGTCAAACGGAACCAGGATAGATTCCCGGAGGACTTCATGTTTCGGCTCACGGCAGCCGAAAAGCAGGAGGTGATCACAAAGTGTGATCACCTTGCCAGGCTCAAGTACTCACCGAACCTGCCGTACGCCTTCACCGAGCACGGCGCCTTGATGCTAGGCAACGTCCTGAAGTCGTCGCGTGCCGTCGAAGTCAGTCTTCTGGTTGTGCGAACCTTCGTCGAATTGCGTGAAATGCTCGCCGGGCACAAGGAACTGGCGGCGAAGCTGGAACAGCTGGAGCGCAAGGTGGGCAGCCATGACCAGACCCTCGCCGGCCTGATCGACGCCATTCGTGGCCTGATGAAGCAGCCGGAACTCAATCGACGCGGCATCGGCTTCACTGCCGACCTGAGCGGCAAAAAGGAGAACTCGAAGTGAAGCATGTAACCAAGGCAGTGTTCCCCGTCGCCGGCCTCGGCACGCGCTTCCTGCCGGCCACCAAGGCCAGCCCGAAGGAGATGATGCCCATCGTCGACAAGCCGCTGATCCAGTACGCGGTCGAGGAGGCGGTGGCGGCCGGCATCACCGACATGATTTTCGTCACGGGCCGCAGCAAGCGGGCCATCGAGGACCACTTCGACAAGGCCTACGAACTGGAGAGCGAGCTCGAGTTGCGCGGCAAGACGCAGACCCTGGAATTCGTGCGCAACATGCTGCCGAAGAACATCAACTGCATCTACATCCGCCAGCCCGAGGCGCTCGGCCTCGGTCACGCCGTGCTCTGCGCCAAGCACGTGATCGGCTCCGATGCCTTTGCCGTCCTGCTCGCCGACGATCTGCTCGATGCCGACCCGCCGGTGCTGAAACAGATGGTCGACGCCCACGCCTATTATCATTGCTCGGTGCTCGGGGTGCAGGAGGTGCCACGCGACGAGACGAAGAACTACGGCATCGTCGCCGCCAATCCCTTGGCCGAGCGCGTCGAGCAGATCTCCGCCATCGTCGAGAAGCCGGTGCCGGAGAACGCGCCGTCGAATCTCGCCGTGGTCGGGCGCTACGTGCTGACCTCGCGCATCTTCCATCACCTGGAGCACGTCAAGCCCGGCTCGGGCGGGGAGATCCAACTGACCGACGGCATCTCGGCGCTGCTGTCGGAGCAGCAGGTACTGGCCTACCGCTATCACGGCACCCGCTACGACTGCGGCTCCAAGCTTGGTTACCTGCAGGCGATGGTCGAACTCGGCATGCGCCACCACGAGGTCGGCGAGGAGTTCGCGCGCTACCTCGCCGGGCGGAAGTTCGGCCAATGACCCGCGACGAAGCGATTCAGGTTCTGGCCGAGGCCGACCTGATCGTTGCCGCCGCCGACATCGAACGCGCGCTCTATCATATGGCCGCCGCGATCTCCGACCGTCTGGCCGAGGCGCATCCGCTGGTGCTGACGGTGATGAACGGCGGTTTCTTCCTCGCCGGCCAGCTGCTGCCGCGCCTGAGGTTTCCGCTCGAATGCGACTACCTGCAGGCGACACGCTACCGCAACACCACCCAGGGCCACGACATCGAATGGCGCGTGGCGCCGCGCGAGGCCGTGGCCGGCCGCACGCTGCTGGTGCTCGACGACATCCTCGACGAGGGCATCACGCTGGCGGCGATCAAGGCACGGCTGCTGGCCGACGGCGCGAAGGAATGCCTGACGGCGGTGCTGGCGCGCAAGAAGTTGGGCCGGCCGCAGCCCGTTACGGCGGACTTCGTCGGTGTCACGCTGCCGAATCGCTATGTCTTTGGCTGCGGCATGGACGTCAGGGGCGCCTGGCGCAACCTGTCCGAGATCCGCGCGGTCAAGGGGCTTTGATTCCGACGGTGGCCTTCGTTCGCCTGCGGGCGGATGCCCCGCCGAAACCCCTGGTGGGGGTGCCCTGCAACGGTTGCGGCGTCTGCTGCGCGGTCGAGCCCTGCCCGGTGGCGCGCTTCGCGCTCGGCGTGCGTGCCGGCGCCTGTCCGGCCCTGGAGTGGGATGGCGCAACCGCCCGCTATTACTGCGGCATGGCGCAGCGGCCCGCCGATTATCTCGGCTGGCTATCGCCGCGACTCAATACCTGGGCCGCGCGCTGCTGCCAGCGCTGGATCGCCGCGGGGCATGGCTGCGACTGCGATGCTGAAGTCGTGGTCGATTAGCCTGCCGTCCGGGCGGGACGGCGGCCGACGTCTTCAGGCCGTTTCTTCTTTTCCGGCACGCTTGCGCTCATGGGCCTTGAGGAAACGCTTGCGCAGGCGGATTGACTTTGGCGTGATCTCGACCAGTTCGTCGTCGTCGATGAATTCGACGGCGGACTCCAGGGTCAGCTTGATCGGCGTGGTCAGGCGCACGGCTTCGTCGGTGCCCGAGGATCGCACGTTGGTCAGTTGCTTGCCCTTGATCGGATTGACCACCAGATCGTTGTCGCGGCTGTGAATGCCGATGATCATGCCTTCGTACAACTTGTCGCCGGGGCTGACGAACATGCGGCCGCGGTCTTCCAGTTTCCACAAGGCGTAGGCGACGGTTTCGCCATCGTCCTGTGAAATCAGCACGCCATTGTGGCGACCGGGCATGTCGGGCTTGGCCGGCTTGTAGTCATCGAAAATATGGCTCATCAGGCCGGTGCCGCGCGTCATGGTCATGAAGTCGGACTGGAAACCGATCAGGCCGCGAGCGGGAATGTGGTATTCCAGACGGGTGCGGCCCTTGCCGTCGGATTCCATGTTGGTCAGCTCGCCGCGACGGCGGCCGAGTTCTTCCATGATCGTGCCCTGGTTGGCATCCTCCAGGTCGATGGTGAGGTTTTCGTAGGGCTCGCACTTCTCGCCGTCGATGTCCTTGTACACCACGCGTGGCTTGGCGCAGGCCATCTCGAAGCCTTCGCGACGCATGGTTTCGAGCAGGATGGTGAGGTGCAGTTCGCCGCGACCGGAGACGCGAAAGACGTCGGAATCGGCGGTCTCTTCGACTTTCAAGGCGACGTTGGTCAGCAGTTCCTTGGCCAGGCGCTCGCGGATCTGGCGGCTGGTGACGAACTTGCCCTCGGTGCCGGCCAGCGGCGAGGAGTTGACCATGAAGTCCATGGTCAGGGTCGGTTCGTCGACCAGCAACATCGGCAGGCCGATGGGGTTGTCGCGGTCGGCGATGGTGACGCCGATACCGATGTCATCGAGACCGGAAATGATCACGATGTCGCCGGCCTGGGCTTCCTCCACCGGTATGCGGTCGAGGCCCTGGAAGCCCAGCACCTGGTTGATGCGACCGGAGCCCACCTGGTCCTCGTGATTCATTATCACCACGAACTGGCCCGGTTTGATGCGGCCGTTGAGGACGCGGCCGACGCCGAGGCGACCGGTGTAGGTCGAGTAGTCGAGCGCCGCCAGCTGCAGTTGCAGCGGGGCGTCGGGATTGCCGGCGGGCGCCGGCACGTGCTTGAGCACGGTCTCGAACAGCGGCCGCATGTTGTCGGACTCGTTCTCGAGTTCGAGCTTGGCGAAACCGTTGAGGCCCGAGGCGTAGATGATGGGGAAGTCGAGCTGCTCGTCGGTGGCGCCGAGCTTGTCGAAGAGGTCGAAGGTCTGGTCCACCACCCAGTTCGGCCGCGCGCCGGGGCGGTCGATCTTGTTGATGACGACGATGGGCTTGAGTCCCAGCGCCAGCGCCTTCTTGGTGACGAAGCGCGTCTGCGGCATCGGGCCCTCGACGGCATCGACCAGCAGCAGCACGCCGTCGACCATGCCGAGCACGCGCTCCACCTCGCCGCCGAAGTCGGCGTGGCCCGGGGTGTCGACGATGTTGATGTGGGTACCATCGAAATCGATGGCGGTGTTCTTGGCCAGGATGGTGATGCCACGCTCGCGCTCGAGGTCGTTCGAGTCCATGACGCGCTCGTCGACCTGCTGGTTGTCGCGGAAGGTGCCGCTTTGTCTCAGCAACTGGTCGACCAGGGTGGTCTTGCCGTGGTCGACGTGGGCTATGATGGCGATGTTGCGGAGCGGGCGGGACATGGGGGGGCGCCTTGGAAAAAAGGGGCGGATTTTACCACGACGCCAATGCTGACTCCGCGCTATTTGGAGGCAGTTCATGCTGGCAATCATCGGCGGCAGCGGCTTGACGCAGCTGGCCTATCTCAACGTCACGCAGCGCGAGGTGGTGCGCACGCCCTACGGCGAACCGTCGAGCATCCTCAGCTATGGCCGCATCGGCTGCCGCGATGTTGTTTTCATCGCGCGCCATGGTCACGGCCACACGATTCCGCCGCATCTGGTCAATTACCGCGCCAATATCTGGGCGCTGGCCAAGGTGGCAAAGGCCGAGGGCATCGTCTCGGTGGCCTCGGTCGGTGGCATCCGCGGCGATCTCAAGCCCGGCGTCGTCGTCGTGCCGCATCAGATCATCGACTACACATGGGGTCGCAAGCATACCTACGAGGATGGCGGCGACGGCCAGGTCGCGCATGTCGACTTCACCGAGCCCTACGACGGCGCGCTGCGCCGAGGCCTGCTGACGGCGGCAGAGGATGCCGGCGAGGCGGTGGTCGATGGGGCCGTCTATGGTACGACCCAGGGGCCGCGCCTCGAGACGGCGGCGGAGATCAACCGCATCGAGCGCGACGGCGCCGACGTCGTCGGCATGACCGGCATGCCCGAGGCGGGGCTGGCGCGTGAACTGGGCCTGCCCTACGCGGCGATCTGCGTGGTCGCCAACTGGTGCGCCGGGAGGCACGATTCCCTCAATGGCATCCGCTTCGACACCATCGAATCGGGGCTGCAGGACTCGCTGGCGCGGGTGCGCCGCATCATCGAGCACTTCTGCGAAGAATAGTGGCCCCCCGCGCTCGCAAACCCAGCTCGCTGCCCCCCACCCCCAGAGGGGGCAAGTCGCGCATTTCGCCTTGGGGTGGCCCGGCGGCGAAATGATCCGAGAGGTGCTGCGCATGGGCGACGCCCGGCTGCTGCGCGTCGCCCGCCCGGTCGAGGCCTTCGACACGCCCGAGCTTCACGCGCTGCTGGCCGACATGCGCGACACCATGACCCATCTCGATGGCGCCGGCCTGGCGGCGCCGCAGATCGGCGTCGACCTGCGCGTGGTGATCTTTGGCTGCGAGGCCAATCCGCGTTATCCGCAAGCCGCCCCGGTGCCATTCACCGTTCTCGTCAATCCCGAGTTGACGCCGCTGGGCGACGAAGAGGAGGATGACTGGGAGGGCTGCCTGTCGGTGCCCGGCATGCGCGGCCTCGTGCCGCGCTTCGCGCGGCTGCGCTATGCCGGCTTCGACGAGCGCGGCGGGCGCATCGACCGTGTCGTCGAGGGCTTCCATGCCCGCGTCGTGCAGCACGAATGCGACCATCTCGATGGCATTCTTTACCCGATGCGTATTCGAGACTTACGTCTATTCGGATTCACTGATGTCTTGAATATCCCCGCCGTTGTTGATGAATAGGCGGTTTGTTTCTCCAGCATCATCCACCATCGCCTATTGCAATCCAGAGTAAAAGCGGGTGTCGTTGCGGGTATCCCGAGCCGGATACCCCCTGAGTAAAGCGGGTATCGTCGCAAAACCAGTCGCGGCACGGTGTGGGGGGGGGGGGGGGGGGGGGGG
The DNA here is from genome assembly GCA_030691075.1 of Sulfurisoma sp. Taxonomy (GTDB): domain Bacteria; phylum Pseudomonadota; class Gammaproteobacteria; order Burkholderiales; family Rhodocyclaceae; genus Sulfurisoma. The sequence goes on from JAUYFI010000091.1 coordinate 8,679, forward strand.
GGGGGGGGGGGGGGGGGGGGGGGGGGGGGGGGGGGGG
>JAUYFI010000108.1 GCA_030691075.1 Sulfurisoma sp.
GGGGGGGGGGTAACATGCTGAGCGCGGTATGTTACGTGTGCGGCACAAAGAAATGGGGGTGATGCGAAGCACGGCCGATACGCCGCGCCTTGACGCCGCATGGCGTATCTTGAGGAGATTTCTTTTTGTGCTGTCACCGAGTTACTTCCTTGGAGAAGGCTGCGTCCAGACAAGACATTGTGCAGCATAGGCGCAATAGACGCAAAAGGTGGGGTGGCAACTCCTGTGACGAGCCCGCTTGACCGGCTGTAAAGGTCGGCACCCCAAGGGTACTTCCCGCGGGGCGCGCTGGCGAGACGGCGCATGTGCATTGACCTCCGATATAAATGGAACCAAAATGGTTCCGTGCTGGTTGGAGACCGATATGCCGACGACACTGACCCTGAAAAATATTCCCGACGTCGTGTACGACCGCTGGAAGCTTTCCGCGGAAACGCACCGTCGCGGCTTGAACAGCGAGGCAATTGTTTGTCTGGAGTCGGTGCTGCCGCCGACGCGAGTGATGCCCGGCGAACGGCTGGCGAGGGCACGCGAACCGCGCGCGTTACTGCCGCAAGGAAAATTCCGCGCGCCAGCGGCCGTCCTTCGGCGAAGGAAGACGAATGGTGTAGTAGCCGCAATCGAGCTTCATGTGTTCGAGCAGCGCATTGCATCCTTAGCCCAAGCCAAGCAGACGTGCCATTTTCTTCAGCGGTGTATCCGCGCAGCAGGCATACAGCGCGTCGTAGAGCACCATGCCGTGGTTCAGCATTTCGTGGTCATCCTCGAAATTCAGCGATAGCCCCTTGGAGATCGCCAGGAGTCCCGCTGCTTCCTTGGCCAGTTGCGGCGCACCGCAGTCGGCGGCGCGCACGATCAGGGCGAGCCTGTCGAGCGCCGCGTCGCGCAATTCGTACTTGGCGATGAAGGCATCGAAGCTGCAATGGTCGCCATGGTGGCCGAGTTCGACGTTGGGGACGTCGTAGGGAATCGCGCCGGTCTCGGCGGCGATGCGCATGACGTCGCCGCCCGCCACGTAGAGGAATTCCGGTGACTCATCGATGAAGCGCGCCACCAGCCAGGGGCAGGCGATGCGGTCGATCTTGGGGCGCGCGCGCGTGACCCACTTCATTTGGCCTTCACCTCGCCGCCGGCGGCCTTCCAGCCCTCGATGCCGCCCTCGATGAAGCAGGCGTTGAGGCCCTCGGCATGCAGCGCGTCGACCACGCCGTTGGAGACCGAGCCGCCGCGCACGCAGTAGAGAACGATGTGCCTGTCGCGCGGCAGGCTCTTCGCCCATTCGGCGAGCTTCTCGGGGTCGTGCCAGGTCGCGCCGGGCAGGGCCTCGGGGGAGGCGTCGATGTCCGCCTTGCGGCGCACGTCGATCAGGTGCTTGTCGGCAAGAGCGGCTTTCAGGGCTTCGGGTTTGATGGTGCGTTCCATGATGTTGTCCTCAGATGACGAAGGAATAGGCGAGACCAAGCAGCGCGCAGACGCCGATCACTTTCATGATGTCGGCCTTGTATTTCCACAGGGCGATGAAGGAAGCGATGGCGACGACGACCGGGATGGCGTCGAACGGTCCCGTGAAAGGCGCGGCCTGGGTCGCCTTGGGCCAGAAGGTGTGCCAGGCGAAGAACACCGCGAGGTTGAGGATCACGCCGACCACGGCGGCTGTGATCGCGGTCAGCGGCGCGGTGAATTTAAGCTCGCCGCGCGTGGCCTCGACCAGCGGTCCGCCGGCGAGGATGAAGAAGAAACTCGGCAGGAAGGTGAAGAAGGTCGCCACCGCCGCGCCGGCGAGGCCCGCCGCGACGGGGTCGGCGAATACCGACTTGGTCACGCCGCCGAGATAGCCGACCCAGGTCACCACCATGATCAGCGGCCCCGGCGTGGTCTCGCCCAGCGCCAGGCCGTCCATCATCTGCGGACCGGTGAGCCAGCCGAAGTGCTCGACCGCGCCCTGGTAGACATAGGGCAGCACGGCATAGGCGCCGCCGATGGTGAGGAAGGCGGCCTTGGTGAAGAATTCACCCATGTTGTAGAGGTCGCTGCTGCCACGGAGCGCCAGCAGCGATGCGGCGCCGATCGCGACGAAGACGACGGTGGTGGCGACGAGCCTGCTCCAGGAGAACTTCGCATGCGCCGGCGGCGGGGTGTCGTCGTCGATGATGGCCGGGCCGTATTGCTTGTTGCTGGCACCGTGGCCGCCGCCGGCCTTGAACTTGTTTGCCAGCTTGCCGCCCGCGGCACCGCCTATTGCGCCGAGGATGGCGGCGGCCAGCACGATCCAGGGGAAGTCGATGCCGAAGAAGAGGATGCCGACGAAGGCCAGGACGGCAATGGCGAACAGGGTTTCGTTCTTGATCGCGCGCGAGCCGATGCGCCAGGCGGCGAACAGCACCACGGCGACCACCGCCGGCTTGATGCCATAGAAGATGCCCTGCACCGCGGGCACGTCGCCGAAGTTCAGGTAGATGCCGGCGAGCAGCGAGAGCAGCACGAAGGCGGGCAGGAAGAACAGCACGCCGGCCATCACCGCGCCCCTGACGCCATGCATCAGCCAGCTGATGTAGATGGCGAGCTGGATCGCCTCGGGCCCCGGCAGCAGCATGCAGTAGTTGAGGGCGTGCAGGTAGCGATGCTCGGAGATCCAGCGCCGGCGCTCGACCAGCTCCTGGTGCATCATCGAAATCTGCCCGGCCGGGCCGCCGAAGCTGATGAAGCCGAGCTTGAGCCAGTACTTGAAGGCCTCGCCCAGCGTGGGGACGGGCGGCGGGGTGGTGGGGATGGCGGCGTCAGTCATGGGGGTTCTCCTGTCGGTAGTTGTTGTAGAGGCCGTCGAAGACGCGGCTCGCCTCCTTGAGCAGTTGGTCGTCGTCCGCCGCCGCGGCGCGCAGGCCGGCCAGCAGTGCCTCGATGCCCGCCGCCTCGGCGACCGGCGCGCCGCCGACGTCCAGGCAATGGACGATGGCGCCGATCTTCGCCAGCGCCGGATCGGCTTCGAGTCCGAAGCTCGCCGCCAGCACCTCGAAGCTGACGCGTTCGGGAACGGTGGCGACGTGGGTGAAAGCCGCGCCGTCGAAGTCGAAGCCGAGCGCGTCGGGCGGGCAGTCGGCGGGCGTGTCGAGCCAGAGGAATTTCGCCTTGCGGTCGATGAAGCGGCGGATCAGCCAGGCCGATGCCATGCGATCGACCCAGAGGTTCTTGCGTGTGGCCCAGGTCCGGCCCAAAAAGTCGGCGCTGGCGAGACGGCGGATTTCGCCCGGCGCGGTGCGCGGCTCGCCCGGGGCAAGGCGCGCGGCGAGTTCGGTCAGCGCCTGCCGCGCCTGATCCCGCGCCGCGTCGGGAAAGTAGTCGCTGGCGACAAGCTGGGCGAACTCGCGCGTCAGCCGCCGCAACGTCTTCTCGTCGGCCGTCGCCTCGCGCGTGGCCGCGATCAGCGCGCCGTACTCGGCGCCGCGATCGAACAACTGACGGAAGGATTCGTCCTGCGCCGCGTCGGCAGCGATGTGCAGCACCTCGGCGCTGCCGCCGGCCGCGCGCACTTCGTCGGCCAGCGCGCGCAGCGTCTCGCCCGTCGCTTCGCGTGCGGGCAGCAGATAGACTCCATCGCGCAGCGTCGCGGCGCCCAGCGCCTTGACGGCGCGCCACAGCCGCATGCGCGCGGCGGTGTTGGCCGAGGGCAGGGTGGTGACGAGGGTGAGCCATTCGACAAGTTGGAGCATGTAGCGTACTCTACAATAATGTAGAGATAATTACAATATCAATCATCGACATGCTATCCGGCACGATGTCCCGACAGTTGCAGTGTCGGCGGCATGTCTTATGATGGCGCGACGAGTCGTTCACTTCGAGGAGGCATTCGCATGGAACTGGCGCAACGCATCACCATCGATCCCGAGCAGTGCGGCGGTCGCCCCTGCATTCGCGGCATGCGCATCCGCGTGTCCGACGTGCTCGATCTTCTGGGCAACGGACTGACGCCGGAGCAGGTACTGGAGGAGCTTCCCGATCTCGAGGCCGAGGACATCCGTGCCTGCCTGCTCTATGCCAGTCGCCGTTTCGACCACCCGGTGCTCATGGCCGCATGATCTGGCTGGATGCGCACCTGTCGCCAGCGCTGGCGACTTGGCTGACGGAGGAGTTCGGGCAGCCGGCGGCGCATCTGCGGCAGTTGGGGCTGCGTCACGCCAAGGACCATGAAATCTTTGCCGCCGCCCGCAAGGAAAACGCGATTCTGCTGACCAAGGATGCGGACTTCGTCGATAGGGTGCGTCGGCTGGGACCGCCACCGGCCATCCTCTGGCTCACCTGCGGCAATACCTCGAATCTCGCCCTGCGTGTCTTGCTGGGCGCCACGCTGCCCCGTGCCCTGGCATTGATCGAGAGCGGGGAAACGCTGGTGGAAATCACCGACCCCCACTGATCCGTCCGCCCTTGACCGACCGTCGCCGCCTCTATGCCGCCGCCTTCCTGCGGGCGCTGGCGACCGGCATGGCCGGCGTGCTGCTGGGGCTCTATGTCGCCCGGCTGGGCCTGTCGGCGAGCTGGCTGGGCCTGGTGCTGAGCGTCGGGCTCATGGGTGCGACGCTGTCAGTGGCGGTGGCGACCTGGTGGGGCGACCGGCTCGGGCGTCGCCGGGCGCTGCTCTGGCTCTCGGCGCTCTCGGCCGGCGGCGGGGTGCTGCTGGCGCTGGGCGCGGAGGGTACACGGGGCTGGCTGATCGTCGCGGCGGCGCTGCTGGGCATGGTCAATGGCATGGGCCGCGACCGCGGGGCGGCGCTGGTGCTGGAGCAGGCGATCATGCCGGCGACGACGAGCGATGCCGGCCGCACCCAGGCGTTCGCCCGCTACAACCTGCTGATGGACATCGGTCATGCGCTCGGCGCGCTGGCCGGCGCGCTGCCCGAGCTGCTGGCACTGGCGACCGGCATGGACGAACTGGCGGCCTACCGCGCGGCCTTCCTGGTCTACGCGGCGCTGCTGGCGGCGGGGCTGCCGCTCTACGCCGGCCTGTCGGCGGCCGCCGAGGCGCCGGCGCGCGTCGAGCGCCTGGTGCTGTCGCCGCAGAGCCGCAAGGTGTTGCTGCGGATCTCGGCGCTGTTCGCCATCGACAGCATCGCCGGCGGCTTCATCGGTGCGGCGCTGGTGTCGTGGTTCTTCTTCGAGCGTTTCGGCGTCTCGGCCGCGGTGATCGGCCTGCTGTTCTTCGGCGCGCGGCTGATGAACGCGGTCTCGCACCTCGGCGCGGCGTGGCTGGCGGCGCGCATCGGCTTGGTGAATACCATGGTGTTCACCCACATCCCGTCGAGCCTGCTCTTGCTCACCGTGCCGCTGGCGCCGACTTTTGCGATCGCGGCGATCCTGTTCCTGCTGCGCGAGGGGCTGGTGGAAATGGACGTGCCGACGCGCCAGTCCTACGTCATGGCAATGGTGAAACCCGAGGAGCGCACCTTCGCCTCGGGCGTGACGCACCTGGTGCGCCTCGGCGGCTGGGCGCTGGCGCCAGCCTTCGCCGGCTGGCTGATGCAGGTGGTGGCGCTGGGCGCGCCGCTGGTGGTCGGTGCGACGATGAAGATCGGCTACGACCTGGCGCTGTGGGCGTCGTTCCGCAAGCTCAAGCCGCCGGAGGAACGCTGACCGGCAGCTATCTACACCAAGCCTGCCGTGAGCTTCCAGTTCTCGGCCCGAGCGTTCTTCTAGCCGCTTCAGGTTTTTCTACGCATTCGGAATTGCAGGCCGTTACTGTACACTTGCACTGTAGTCAGCGGGACATGGCCCAATGGCGACAAAAAACCAGAATATTTGGAAAAGACAGGATGGCGGCGAAAGAAGCCAAGGCCCGCATCAAAATCAACAAGCTGCTCGAAGAATCGGGCTGGCGGTTCTTCGACCACGCCACGGGCAAAGCCAACATCGTCCTTGAACCCAAGGTCAAGCTGACCAAGGTGGCCGTCGATGCGCTGGGCGAGAACTTCGAGGAGACCAGCAAGGGCTTCATCGACTTCCTGCTGCTCGACGAAAACGGCTTCCCGCTGGTCGTGCTCGAAGCCAAGTCCGAAGACAAGAACCCGCTGGTCGGCAAGGAGCAGGCGCGCAAGTACGCCAAATCGCAGAATTGCCGCTTCGTCATTCTCTCCAACGGCAATCTGCATTATTTCTGGGATCTGGAGCAGGGCAACCCGCACATCATTACGCGTTTCCCGGCACCCGATTCGATCAAGGCTTATCGCCGCTTCCAGCCCAATCCGCAAAAGCTCATCACCGAACTGGTCGGCAAGGACTACATCGCTCTCACGCAGATGCCGGGCTACGCGGCCGAAGCCGGCTCGAACTCGAAGATCAGGCCAACAAAGCCTTCATCGTGCAGCTCAAGAACGATTACACCTCGGTCATCTACAAGGAGCGGCGCGACGAATGGCGCAAGGCCGAGATCGTGGTTACCACCGTGCAGTCGCTGCTGTTCAACGACAAATACAGGCGCCTGTTCTCCCCGACCGATTTCGATCTGGTGATTTCGGACGAAGCGCACCGTTCCATTGGCGGCAACGCCCGCGCCGTGTTCGAGTATTTCGTCGGCTACAAGCTGGGCCTCACCGCCACGCCGCGCGACTACCTCAAGAAGTTCGACTCCGGCAAACTCGGCACCCGCGATCCGCGCAATCCGTACGAGAGCGAGCGACGCCTGCTGCTCGACACCTACCGCACTTTCGGTTGCGAATCCGGCCAGCCCACCTTCCGCTACTCGCTGCTCGACGGCGTGCGCGAGGGCTACCTCATCAACCCGGTGGTCGTCGATGCCCGCACCGACATCACGACGCAACTGCTCTCCGACCGTGGCTACGCCGTTGCCGTGCCCGTTGCCGCATCTGTCACGAATGGCGATGCGGAACAGGAAAGCTTCTTCCAGAAGGACTTCGAGAAAAAATTCTTCTCCGAAGCCACCAACCGCCTCTTCTGCCAGACCTTCCTGAAAAACGCGCTGCCGGACCCCGTCAGCGGCGAACTCGGCAAGTCCATCGTCTTCGCCGTTAGCCAGCACCACGCCGCCAAGCTGACGCAAATCTTCAACGAACTGGCCGACGCCCTCTGGCCCGGCAAGTACCAGTCCGATTTCGCGGTGCAGGTCACTTCGCTGATTCCCGGCGCACAGCAATACACCATCAACTTCACCAACAACAATCTCCTCGGCTCGGCCAACTTTCTCGACGCCTACAAGACCAGCAAGGCGCGGGTCTGCGTCACCGTCGGCATGATGACCACCGGCTACGACTGCCCGGACATCCTCAACCTCGGACTGATGCGGCCGATCTTCTCGCCGTCGGACTTCGTGCAGATCAAGGGGCGCGGCACGCGCAAGCACGACTTTCTCGAACAGCTTTTCGACAAGCCATTGAAAGCGGACTTGTTGGCTGGCGGCAAACAAGAAAAGACGCAGTACAAGCTCTTCGATTTCTTCGCCAACTGTGAATACTTCGAAGAGAAGTTCAACTACGACGAGGTGTTGAAATTGCCTCGGCCCGGCACTGGCGAAGGTAGTGGCGACGGCGGCGACACGACGGTAAGTCCCACCGGCGAATACATCCACGGCGGCAGCGACGCCATTGCCCACTTCGCCGAGCAATCCATCGGCGCGCAGGGCATGAAAGTCGACCGCATGTTCTTCGAAGGTTTCGAGAACGTCGTCAAGGCCGACCCGGTACTGCAGCAACAGGTCGAAACCGAACAGTGGGACCGGGCCATCGACTACGTCACCGCCCACCTGTTCGACAAGCCGGCCGAGTTCTACACCCTGGACAAGCTGCGCCGGGCGGCCGGCGTGGATCGCCGCCTGACCCTGCGCGAGATTCTCGAAAAAATCTTCGGCCTGATTCCCGGCTTCAAGGACAAGGACGAACTGCTCGAAGACGAATTCCAGAAGTTTCTGCTTGATGCCTCGACGGAAAACATCGAAAAACAGGCCGCCGCCATCGTCGCCATGAAATACTTCTTCAAGGCTTACGCCACCGACGGGCGCTTGCGCGACATCATCGAAAAGCGGCGCCTGACCGACCTCAACGTCAATCCAGCGTTCAGCATGGCCGACTTCAAGGCCGTGCCCAAGGAGTGGCGCGACAAGATTCCGGAATACGTGAAGGACTACGTCTCGCTCAACCAGTTCATGTAGCAGCCAATGCTTCCGCTTGAAAAGTGGTTCCATTATTGATACCATTAACACATGGCGTCTTCCACCAAAATCCTCGACCAAATGCGACGTGAACCGAGCAATGTGCGGTTTGGCGATCTCAAGAAGGTTTGCGAGGCGCATTTCGGAAAGCCGCGCCAGACGGGCACCAGTCACGCCATCTTCAAAACGCCTTGGGTCGGCGATCCGCGGATCAACATCCAGGACGACAAAGGCAAGGCCAAGGCGTATCAGGTCAGACAGGTGCTGCTCGCAATCGACAAACTGGAGGGACTGCGCAATGAGCGTTGACCATTACACCTACCGCGTTACCTGGTCGGCCGAGGACGGCGAACATGTCGGCCTATGCGCCGAATTTCCGTCGCTGTCATGGTTGTCGAAAACGCCGGAAGCCGCCCTGAAAGGAATCCGGCGTGTCGTGTCCGAGGTGGTAGCCGACATGCAGGCGGCCGGTGAGACCGTCCCCGCTCCTCTGGCCGAGAAGCACTATAGCGGCGAGTTTCGGGTTCGCATTCCGCCGCAAGTGCATCGCGCCCTGGCGACAGAGGCCGCCGAGCAGGGCGTCAGCCTGAATCGACTGGCGAGCGCAAAACTGGCGGCGTAAGTCGGAATCCCGATGCTCGACACCGACACCGACACCAAGCGCCGCATCGACTCCTGCCGCGACATCCTCGTCGGCAAGGTGCCCGACCCTAAATCGCAGGTCGAACAGATCACCATCGCGCTCATCTACAAGTTTATGGACGACATGGACGCCGAAGCCGAAGAGCTCGGCGGCGCGCGCAGCTTCTTCGCCAATGGCTACGCCAAATACGGCTGGGCCAAACTCATGGCGCCCAGCCTCGGCGGCTTCGACGTGCTGACGCTGTATTCCGAAGCCATCGGCAAAATGACCGAGAACCCCGGCATCCCGCCGCTGTTCCGCGACATTTTCAAGAACGCCTACCTGCCCTACCGCGACCCGGAAACCCTGCGCAGCTTTCTCAAAGAGATCGACTACTTCAACTACGACCACTCCGAAAAACTCGGCGACGCCTTCGAATACCTGCTCTCCGTGCTCGGCAGCCAGGGCGACGCCGGCCAGTTCCGCACCCCGCGCCACATCATCGACTTCATGGTCGAGGTCATCGACCCGAAGAAGAATGAGAGCATTCTCGACCCCGCCTGCGGCACGGCTGGCTTCCTGATTTCGGCGTGGAAGCACAGCCTCCAACACAACACTACTTCTCCCACTCCCCTCCCGGGAGAGGGCCGGGGAGAGGGGCGCGTATTCGGGGCGACCGGCTGACGCCTGACGAGCGCAAACACCTGGCGACCAACATCCACGGCTACGACATCTCGCCGGACATGGTGCGCCTCAGCTTGGTCAACATGTACCTGCACGGCTTCACCGATCCGCACATCGTCGAATACGACACGCTGACCAGCGAAGAAAAGTGGAACGAGACGGCTGACGTCATCCTCGCCAATCCGCCCTTCATGTCGCCGAAGGGCGGCATCAAGCCGCACAAGCGCTTTTCCATCCAGGCCAAGCGCAGCGAAGTCCTGTTCGTGGACTACATGGCCGAGCACCTCACGCCCACCGGCCGCGCCGCCATCATCGTCCCCGAGGGCATCATCTTCCAGAGCCAGACCGCCTACAAAGACCTGCGCAAGATGCTCGTGGCCAACAGCCTCGTCGCCGTCGTCTCGCTGCCGGCGGGCTGTTTCAATCCCTACTCCGGGGTGAAGACCTCCATCCTCATCCTCGACAAATCCCTCGCCCGGAAGAGCGACACCATCGCCTTCTTCAAAGTGGAAAACGACGGCTTCGGCCTCGGCGCCCAGCGCCGCGCCTTCGACAAGAACGACCTGCCGCAGGTCAAGGCCGAACTCGCCGCCTACCTTCAGGTGCTGCGCACCCAGCAAGCCACCGCCGACCTACAGTTCACCTGTGGGCTGATCGTGCCGAAAGATAAGATCGCGGCGAATGGTGACTACAACCTCAGTGGGGAGAGGTATCGGGAGGTAGGGGCAAAGACACATACCTTCCTCTTGGTAAGGATCGCCGATGTCTGCACCGTCAATCCGCGCAAGAGTCAGTTGAACGACCTCAAGCCCGACACACGCGTCTCGTTCGTTCCGATGGCCGGCCTCAATGAGCATCGCTTGGCGTTCCGGCCCAGCGACGAGAAGCTGCTTTCGGAAGTCACGGCGAGCTACACCTACTTCGAGGATAACGATGTACTCCTCGCCAAGGTCACGCCTTGCTTTGAAAACGGCAAAGCAGGCATCGCTCGCGGTCTCCTCAATGGTATCGGCTTTGGGTCAAGCGAGTTCTACGTGCTACGAAGCAGCGGGCAGGTTTTGCCCGAATGGATTTACTTCTGCGTCATGCACCCGCTTTTTCGGGATGCCGCGGTCGCTCAGATGACCGGCACTGGAGGATTGCAGCGTGTGCCGCGCGACTACGTGGAGAACTTCCAAATCCCGCTGCCGCCGCTGGAGGTGCAGAAGGAGATCGTGGCGGAGATCGATGGCTACCAGAACGAAATTGCGCGGCTCAAGAGCGCAATTGCAGATGAAGAGAAGAAAATCCAGGCCACCCTCGCCCGGGTGTGGGGAGAAGACACGACTGCCCCGGGGGAGGCTTGAATGAACCCGACTTACACCGAACGACAAGGCCAGTTCCTGGCCTACATCCATCAATACAGCATCGTGAACGGTGGCGCGCCGGCCGAAGCGGACATGCAGCGGTTTTTCCAGATCACGCCGCCGAGCGCGCATTCGATGGTGCTCACGCTGGAACGGCGGGGCTTGATTCGGCGCGTGCCCGGACAGGCGCGCAGCATCACCCTGAGCGTCCCGCCCGAATCGTTGCCCCCCTTGAAACGAGTCCAACAGGGCCCATTCAAGCCGTGACAAAGGCACCCAAGAGTTCCTGCTCCAGAATCACGACCCCGAAGAGCGCGAATATGCCGACGACGCCGACCAGATCCGCGAGGTGCTGATCCACGCGAATTATCTGTCGAAGAAGGATGTAGAAATCTGCCTGGATTTCGACATCAACATCTTGGCCGATCGGCCCGCGTTTACAGCCATCAAGGCACTGTTCGATACCTTCGTCCTGGCGTACAAAGCCGACGCAACATGACACCGCGTCCCATCGTTGCCGACCTGCCTTCGCGTTTCCGCGACCCACTGGTGTCAAGGCGCCAAAAGTCGGCGCTGGCGGGACGGCGACGAAGGTCTCTTGAGGGGTGATTCCTGTCAAATGCCTACCGATGAGTGATAGATCCGCTTTCAAGTGATAAGCCGCCACTCAAAATATCTGGCTAGCCGCAGCGCGCTCCGGATACCCCGCTTATGTGACGAGCATCTTCACGCCGGCGATGGCGAGCACCGCGGCGAGCAGGCGTTGCAGGATTTCGCTCTTCAGCCGCCGGCTGCCGTACTCGGCGCCGATCCAGCCGCCGGCGACGGCCGCCAGCGCCCATAGCGGCAGCGCCTCGGGGAGTACCTGGTGCAACGCCGGGGCATTGGCGATCACGCCGAGCAGGCCACTGACCGAATTGACCAGGATGAAGGCGGCGGCCACGCCGGAGACTTCGCGCATGTGGCCCCAGCCGGCCATCAGCAGCAGCGGGCTGAGGAAAATGCCGCCGCCGACGCCGGTCAGGCCGGAGAGCAGGCCGATGCCGGCGCCGCTGGCCAGCGCGGCGGCTCGCGGCATGGGCTTGAGCGGACGGGCGTCGGACTCCGGCTGGCGCAGGAAGTGCCAGGCGGCGTAGAGCAACACGGCGCCGAGCAGCGGCCGGTACCAGGCGCCGGGCAGTTGGACTAGCCCGCCGATGTAGGCGCCGGGGATGGACGTCAGCGCCAGCGGCCAGAACAGCGGCCAGGAAAAGCGCCCGGCGCGCCAGAACTTCCAGGTGGCGATGATCGCGACCAGGATGTTGAGCGTCAGCGCCGTCGGCCGCATCACCGCCGGCGCCAGGCCGAACAGCGCCATCGCCATCAGGTAGCCCGAAGCGCCGGCATGGCCGACCGAGGAATAGAGCAGGGCGGCGGCGAAGATCAGCGCGGCCAGCGCGAGCGCGGTCGTCTCGATCATCGGCACCGCCGTCCGGGGCCGCATGGCCCTTGTGTCGACTGGGTCTTGCGGCGTGGGTTCATCGGGGGAGGCCGGGCGCAAAGTCGGGTATATTAGCAAGCGATTATCAATTCCCGAGAAATTCCCGAGAAATTGAAATCCCCCGCGATCACGAGGACGGTGGAGCCTTTGCGATCGCACCCCGAGGAGACATCGTGGCTCAATTGCTGACGGTATCGCGCGCCGCGCACCTGATCGGCGTCACGCGCGCATCGTTGCAGAAGAAGATCGGCGAGGGCGAACTGCCGTCCTTCGACGGCATGATTTCCAGCGAGGATCTCACGCGCCTGTTCCCCGACGTGCGCCTCGAGGACACGGGCGCCTTCGAGCGCATCACCAAGATCAAGGAAGAGTCCTTCGGCCGCCGCGTGCGCGAACGCGTGCTGCCGAATCAGGCCATCCTGGCCCAGCGGCTGGCCGCGCAGAGCGAGGAGCTCGAGGATGTGCGCCGTCATCTCGCCCACTATCACGATCTCATCGAGGCCTTGCGTGAGCGCATCGATTTCATGGCGGGCGATGCGCCCTCGGAGCAGCTACTCACCCTTGCCAACTTTCTCGACAGCGGCCTGGCCGGCGTGCTCGGCAGCGACGAGCCCATCGATACGGTGGCGGTGATGGACGACATGTTGCGCGTCGTTTCGCCGCATGTCACCGTCAAGCCCTCGGGCCGCGAGTTCTTCATCGAGGGCAGCGAGACGGTGCTCCAGGCGGCGCTGCGTTCCGGCCTGGCGCCGTCCTACGGCTGCGGCAACGGCAACTGCGGCCTGTGCAAGGCGCGCGTGGTTTCCGGCAAGCTGCGCCAGACGCACCCCGGCGACTATCCCCTCTCGGCCAACGAGCGGGCCCAGGGCTATGCACTGCTCTGTTCGCACACGGCGGTCTCCGACATCGTCGTCGAAATGCTCGAGGCCAATTCTCCCGACGACATTCCCGAGCAGCATGTTGTCGTCAAGGTGAAGAGCGCGACGCCGCTCGACGCCGGGGTGATGCTGCTGCACCTGCAGACGCCGCGCACCAACCGCCTGCGTTTCCTCGCCGGGCAGAGCGTGACGCTGGGCGTGAGCGGCAGCAGCGCCGATTTTCGCGCCGAGTATCCGCTCGCCTCCTGTCCCTGCGACGACCGCAACCTGCTCTTCCACATCCGCAACGCCGACGGCGACGACTTTGCCTCGCGCCTTTTCGCCGGCGCGGTGAAGAGCGGCGACGCGGTGAGCGTCTGGGGGCCGTGGGGCGACTTCGTGCTGCGCAAGGATTCGACGCGGCCCCTCGTCTTCGTTATCTGCGACACCGGCTTCGCCCCGATGAAGAGCCTGATCGAGCACGCCCTGGCCATCGATGCCACGGACACCATGGTGATGGTGTGGGCGGCCACGCGGGCGGACGGCCACTACCTCGCCAACCAGTGCCGCGCCTGGGCCGAGGCGCTCGACGATTTCCGTTACTTCCCGCTCGTTGCCGCCGACGGGCCCGCTGCCGGAACGGCCGCCGTCGCCAGCGTTATCGCCAATATTCCGAATCTGGCCGACTTCGACGTCTACGTCGCGGGCGCCGCCGCCTTCACCGAGACGGCCGTGAAAGCCCTGCGCGCCGCCGGCGTCGTTGATCCCTACCTTTCCTCGATAGCCTGCTGATGCGTCCCGCCCAGCTCTCCTTCGTTCTCGAGCGCGAATTTCTCAGCACCGCCGACGGCCACCATACCCCCGTCATGCTGTGGGGCCCGCCGGGGGTCGGCAAGTCGCAGATCGTCGGCCAGGTCGCGGCGCGTCATGAGGCGCCCGTCATCGATATCCGCCTGTCGCAGATGGAGCCGTCCGACCTGCGCGGCATTCCCTTCCGCGTCGGCGACGTGGTGCAGTGGGCCGTGCCGGCGCTGCTGCCCGACGTGCGGCGCCACGGTCCGCGCGGCGTGCTCTTCCTCGACGAGATCACCTCGGCGCCGCCGGCCGTCTCCGCCGCCGGCAACCGCCAGGGCGATCGCGGCGTCACCTACGCCATGCCGGCGCCGCTGGCCAACCGCTTCTCCCATTTCGAGGTCGACGTTAACCTCGACGATTGGGCCTTCTGGGCCTACGCCAACGGCATCGACGAGCGGCTGATCGCGTTTCTGCGCTTCAAGCCCGAGCTGATTTTCGATTTCGACCCGGCGAAGACGCTGGCCGGCGAGATGGCCTTCCCCAGCCCGCGCTCGTGGGAGTTCGCCCACCGTGCGTTGCAGAAGTTCGCCGATCATCCCGAGATGCGGGTGGGCGCGCTGGCCGCCTGCGTCGGCCACGCCGCCGGCGTCGAGTGTGCGGCCTACATCGACAGCCTCGACCGCCTGCCCGACCTCGACGCCATCACCGAGGGGCGCGAAGCGGCGGTGCCGGCCGAGATCGACCTGCAGTACGCCGTGGCGGCGGCGCTGGCTGGTCGCGCCCTGCGCGCCAAGGGCAGGACCGATGCGCGGCAGGTCTGGGGCAACATCCTCGACTACGCGCAGCGCTTGCCGCTCAAGGAAATGGGCGTGATGCTGGTGTCCGACATGCACCGCGGCATCGGCTCATCCTTGTTCGCCGTTCCGCAATTCGCCGGGTGGGCCAATGCGGTGGCGGACGTGATGTTGTATGAGTGAGACTGCCGGCCTCGCGCCGTATAGTCAGCACCGACCCAAACGGGTTTGGCAAATAAGGCGCCCCGCTGCCCCGGCCTGGTAATTGGTCAGTCCGCTAACAAGAATGCCGCTCCGGGAATTTCCGGGCGGCATTCTTATTGAAGCGGGCCGGCGAGGCGGTCACGGCGAATATTCGCCGCGATGTCGCCGCCATTGACTCTGCCATTGCACCGGCATACAGTGGCACCGACCTTTTCCGCAAAAACAATGGCAATCGGGAAAGCGACCACGGGAGGAAGTCGGCAAAGCCGACTTGACATGAGCACAGCCAGCAACAAGTCTTTCCCGAGCCGAATAGTTAATCCCGTACTGGTATCGATATTCCTGCTCTCGCTGTGTGGCTGTGGCGCATTTCATGCTCCGGCGATCGGGGGAAACACGTCCAGCGAGACGCCAAAGAGCGATCTACGCGTTGCACGCGTGCTTGCAAATGAAGGTTTGGAGAAGCTCGGACAATACCGTTACGAGGACGCTTCGCGCATTTTCAATGCGGGCCTGAAGTTTTCACCGGATAACGCGCAACTGCATTTTCTCAACGGCCTGACCTATCACCTGCTTTACCTGCGCGGCGACGAGGCCAAGCGGGAATTGGCCGTCACCGGCTACGAACTGGCGCTGAATTATGATCCCGCGCATTATTACGCGGCGCTGCAGTTGGGTCGGCTGGAATTCGAAGCCAA
Organism: Sulfurisoma sp.; assembly: GCA_030691075.1. Lineage (GTDB taxonomy): Bacteria > Pseudomonadota > Gammaproteobacteria > Burkholderiales > Rhodocyclaceae > Sulfurisoma. Next base: position 15,630 of record JAUYFI010000108.1, read on the forward strand.
GCGCTACGAAAAGTCGGCGGAGGCGTTCCGCCATTCGACCGACATCGAAACGCAGAGAGGCGACGGCTACCACGGGCTTGCCGCCGCGGCTTACTATGCGCGTGACTTGACCGGCGCGCGCGCAGCCATTGAGAAAGCCGCGCCTTTGTTGCCGCGTAATGCAGAAGTCATGCGTGCCGCGGCGATGATCTACGCCGCGGCGGGCGATCAGGCCAAGGCGCGGGATGCCGCGGCCCGCTATGCCGTGCTCGAACACAACCCCGGCGCCCGTGCCCGGCTCGGTGCCCGGATCGATCAGTGGCGTTCGTGGCATACGGCCCTGCCCGCGGTTCAGGGTGACGGAGATTCGGCGGACACGATCATTGCCCAACTCGGCCCGCCTCCGTCCCCGGCATCGGGCGGCTCCGGCGGCACGCAAGCCGCGACACCCAGCGGCGCTCCGTTGCGGGCCTGGTTCGATTGTGGAGGAGCCGGCAGTAACCAGCCGCAGTCAATCTCCAGCGGTTCCAGCAGCAGCATCGACGACACCGTCGTACTGCCCAGTTTGCCCGGTCCCTGTCAAGGGGCGGGCAATCCCCGCATGCTTGTTCTCGACATCGCCTTCATTCGCACCGAAAACAATGCGTCCAGCAGCCACGGCATCAATCTGCTGGAGGGGCTGACCTACGTATTCAATCGAAGCCGCCTGGTTCAGGACGTTCTCACGCAACGCACAGGAAGCCCGGACTCCCGCGAAGTCACGATAACGGAAACGAGAAGCCGCGGATTGCCGGCGTATGGAATCGCCTATAGCCTGAACATCGCCAACGCCACCGACTCGAGGACGGAGATGCTTGCCAACCCGTCCCTGGTCGCCCTCGACCGCATGCCCTCCACCTTCTTTGCCGGCAGCAATGTGAGCTTGGGTATTCAAGGTCAGGGTGGCGGCTCAAGCTATGTCACCGACCGGCCTGTTGGAGTCAGTCTGTCGGTCACGCCCACCTTTGTCGATGGCGATTCCGTTTTGCTTGCTGTCCGGGCGGCACGCTCGTTTATCGAGCAAGTCGACCAGGCGGTGCTGTTCGGCGGCCATACGCTGCAGACTTCCCGGAACGCCGTTTCGGCCAACGTGGTGCTGAAGCTGGGGCAGACGCTCATCCTTTCCGGGCTGTCCGAGCAAGAGATACAGCGCAATTCGAATGGTGTCCCGGTGCTGAAGGACATTCCAGTACTGCAATATCTATTCGGCACAAAAACAACTCAGAACTTCACCCGTTCGGTGCTGGTGCTGATCACGCCCCGCGTTCCCGCCTACGATCGCGAAATCATGGCAGGCACCATCGGGCACATCGACAGCTTGAGCGGCGACAAAAGCATCTATCGGCCGCTGATCGAGAAGACGATGAAAGCCAAGCCCGACAGTGCTCCCGGCAATCTCGAAGGAACCTACCGGCACGCGTTCGGCAACAAATTGTTCCTGCAATTCCGCAGCGGCGATCTGGCGATTCAGCACTGGAGCGAGCCTTCGCAATTGCGCGGTTTCTTCCAGGACATGAAGGAACTACTCTATTTCTAGCCGCAATGAATCCGTTACGCCTTGAGTCGAGAAGATTGAGAAAGAACAATCCCGGAGGTAAGTCATGAAGAACGCTTCGCATTGGGCCAAGTTCGTGCTGGTATTGGCCCTGGTCTGGATGAACGTGGCGGCCGCAAGAGCCGCGACGATCGACGAGTTCCGCAATCACTTGCCGCCGGAAGTTGCCGGCGTGGTGACAACACTGGCCGATGTTCAAGGCCAGATTAAGGAAAAGGGGTGGTTGTCGGCCACCGCATCGCTGTTCGGCCAGAGCGCCACCATTTATTTGTACTGGCCGGACAAGAAGGACCTCGATAAGGCACCGATCGTTGTTGTCCCGCTGACGGAGCTGAACGCCAAAGCCGTTTTCGATTCCATCTTGAAGGTCCCGTCGGAGCTGGATGTCGGGCTCAAATCGCCGATCCTTTTCTGGCTGCCGGAGAGATTCGGCGTCGCCGATCTGGAGAGGGCCAAGATGCCGGACAAGGTGCCGGATCGCGCCGGACGCGACACCGGCTTGCCCGAGACGGTGCGGATGAATCCCGGACTGAACCTGTTCGGGCGCGTCGCCAGCGGCTTTCTGGGCGACCTGCTCAAGACCGTCAACCTCGATGCGAACAATCTGACCGCGGGCCTGGCCACGGGCAAAGATGCCAAGGGCGCCGCGGTCTACGTCGTCGGCCTGACGATGGCGTCGGAATGGAAGAACCCCTTCGGTCTTGACCAGACCTCCATCACCGGGGCGACAGTACGCGTCATCAAGGAAAAAGTCAGCCAGTCGAAAACCATAGAGACCTGGGGCACGGCGCGCGTCAAAGCCAGGGACTACACCGTCTATCTGCAGCGCAGCGCCGCGAGCGAGACCCTCGCCTTCGATACGAAGGAGGCGTCGCTCATGCAGTTCTTCGACATTGCCGAGGTCGTGAGCGGCACGCTCGGCCTGCCCAAAGTCCCATTCCCGTCGGAGCTGCCGGTGGACAAGGTGACGCTGAGGAATGACCGTTACGTGAGCAAGCTGGATCCGGCCAGCCCGCCCAAATTCGACAACATGATGTTCATGGGCAGCAAGGGCGTTTCCAGCGACGATCCGAAGCTGTATATCAACAGCTCCGCGTATGTTTATGGCTGGCAGGCGGGCAAAGGTTATGTCAAGGCCTCCAAGCAGGGCGTGGACGGTGACTTTGCCATGAGCCTGCCGAAGATCGGGCCGATCGGGGCGTCCTCAGGCAAGTTCTACCTCAAGGTCTTTACGAGTGGGTTGGGGAAGTTCTCGACGTCACCGGCGATGGGGATCAGGTTGACGGCGCCGTTGTTCGGGGACATGGATCTCAAGGCGTCGTTGAGCGGGCTCACGCTGGTGGCTGCGCCGAGCTGTCCGCTGCGTCCGTTCGGCTTCACAGCCGACGTGACGGACCTCGCAAAGGCAGACTTCCCGATCACGCCGATGTTGGGTGACTGCTTCGGCAAGGCGCTCGATGACCTGGTCGACGGCGCCGAAGGCGCCTACAAGGAAGCCGAATCATTCATTGACGACGCGGCCGGCGAGACTGCCGGCACTGCCGAGGGGCTCTACAACACGGCTGTAACCAACATCGACAAGTATGCGGTGCAACGGGCGGGCAACTGGGGCAAAGAGCTGGCGGATTTGAAATCGGTCAAGGATTCGGCTCAATACGCGCGGACCGCCTACGATGAGGCGGACAAACAGGTCAAGTGGTTGGGAAATGAAATCGTCAACCTGGGGAGTGCAATCAGCACCCTGACCAGCGAAATAGAGAATCTGGCGCAACAAGTCTGGAGCGCGATCTCTTCCAGGACGCTAACGGGTAAGAGAAAGGAACGAAGCCAAAAATCCTCCACGCGCGACGATTATCTTGCCCAGGAGCCGGCGGCCATGACACGTCGTGACGAGGCCAAAAAAATCTACGAGAAGAAAACCCAGGAGGCCGCCCAATTCCCCAGCCCCTACGTGGCCGCAAGCATTGCGAGTACGCAGGAACCGCTGTTGGGCGCCATGAGCCAGGCCGCGGTCCAGGCAGGAATCGTCGGGATGCTGCGCACACTGCCCGCGGAGTTGAAAAAGGACGGGCAGAAACGCAAGGAATTATTTGCCAAGGTTGGCACCCCGGACAATCTGCTCAAGGTGCGCCAAGCGAGTGAAAACCAGTTCAGCACCTACAGGAACCTGTCCGACCTGGTCAAGGCCGGCGGCGACCAGGCGAGCGGGAATCTGCTAAGCGGTGCAAAGAAGAACCTGATCTCGCAGGCGGTCGCGGTTAAGGTGGGTGCCGACACTGAACGGCTGCTGGATGAGGCGGTAAGTACACTGCCGACCATGAGCAATAGCCAATGGGTCAGCATCGTTCCGCAAGACGAGGCGGGCGGGCAAAAGTGTCTTGCCGTTGTTGCGAATTCCGGTAAATGGTCTTGGACTACGTGCAGCGGAGGCATGGATCAACAATTCGTATTCCTTGCGAGCGGACAAGTATTGGCGCGCGAGGAATTTGTGAAGGATGACAAACGTTACTGCCTCTACCTCACCGATCACGGACCTTGGGCGCGGCTTGCCGATTCCAAGACTAGTTGCCTGGCCCTGGAAGCAGTTACGCCGCTGTTCTTTTTCGATCCCATCGACGGCTTGATCCGCTCAGTGCCCAGGAATGCGACTACGCCCCGGTGCCTGTACCCTGACGATCAAGGAACGCTTATTGTTGGCCAGTGTCCGGCCTCGAACGAGAAGGCGTCTGGCGCGCGCTGGCGCCTGGTGGACCCGACGCAGGCCGCCGCCAAGGCCCCTGCCGCTATCAAGAGCATGTCCACTGGAGGGTTGACACGGCAGGGTGCCGCAGCCCATCCAGTAACCAACCTGGCACCGCTCAAACTGAAGCCGCTCAAACCGAATTAGCGCCGCGCGGCGGGAAGTTTGCCGGAGATCGGGCAAGGGCAAAATGCGGGGCGGCACACGTCCTGCCTTGTCATCCCGCGTTTGATCGCCCAAGCCGGTAGGCGGCAAGACTTGCGACCGCCCCCTGAGTGTCGATCTCACCCGCGAGGAACGGAGTACCTATCCGTGGTGAACAAGAGGGGAGAGACCACGGTTTCCGCCGTCCCACCGGCGCCGACTTTTCCTGATTGTCGGGGTTCGCGCGGCGGGCTACAATGTGACCATGACTGGTGACCACTCGGGGGCGCGATGGAGACGACGATCGGGGCTGGCGAATTCAAGGCGAAGTGCCTGCAACTTCTCGATGCCGTGGCGGATCGGCGTGAATCGCTGGTGATCACCAAGCGCGGCAGGCCCGTGGCAAGGCTGGTGCCGATTGCTCCGGAAAAGGAATTGTTCGGCGCGTTGGCGGGCAGCGTCCTCGACGAGTCCGACATCGTCGCGCCCATCGATGTCGAGTGGGATGCGGCAGCGTGAGCTTGGTGTTGCTGGATACCCACGTCTGGGTGTGGCTCCTGAGCGGCAGCAGTCGAATGGGTCCAAAGGCACGGAAGGCCATCCAGCGATCTCTCGCCAAGGAGGCGGTACTGGTCTCGGCCATTTCCCCCTGGGAGGTCGCGATGCTTGTGAGCAAGGGGCGGCTCGTTCTGGACCGCGATGTCGGTGAATGGATACAGGCGGCGCTTGCCTTGCCCGGCGTTCGCCTGGAACCGCTCTCGCCGGAGATTGCGGTTGCAAGCACGCGCTTGCCCGGCGTGCTGCATCCGGATCCGGCCGACCGCATCATCGCCGCCACCGCCCGCCATCTCGGGGCGGTCCTGATGACGGAAGACCGGCAGTTGCTCGAATACGGCAATGACGGTCACATCAAGACGATCAAGGCGGGGCAATAGGCTGCCCGTCGATTGCCACAAGTATCCGGATCGTCCATGAGCGCCACCGACTCGACCGATAGCGGAGCCGCCGGCAAGCTCGCGGCCGCGAGCACCAAGCTCATCCTCGACAAGCCCTTCCTCGGTGCACTGGTATTGCGGCTGCCACTGGTCGAGGCCGGCGCCTGGTGCCGTACCACCGGCACCGATGCGCGCAAGCTCTACTACAACCCGCAATGGATAGCCTCGCTGACCACCGCCGAGGTGCAGTTCGCGCTGGCGCACGAGGCGCTGCATTGCGCGCTCGGCCACTTCGCGCGGCGCGGCCATCGGGTGCGGCGCAAGTGGGATCTCGCCTGCGATTTCGCCATCAACCCGCTGTTGATGGACGAGGGCCTCAAGCCGCCGCTGGGGTCCCAGGTGCTCGACCTCTATTGCGGCATGGCGGCGGAGGAAATCTACCCCTGCCTCGACGATAGCCTCGACAACGAGACGCTCGACGACCATGCCTGGGATGGCGATGACGGTGGCCAGGGCGGCGGCGGGGGCGAGCAGGACGCGGCGCGGGGCAAGGGTGGCAGCGATCCGCGGGAGATCGATCCCGACGCCGGCGGCGCCACGCCGCAAAAAGTCGGCGCTGGCGGCACGGCGGGTGAGGCGTCGCGCAAAAATAACTTGATAAACTTTGCGATATGTGTTCTAAAGCGGTATGCAGATTGCAACCGCGATAGAGCAGATCGAGTCGAAGTACCAATCGCTGGCATCGGTGTTGGATGAACGAGCGCGTCGGCATTGG
>JAUYFI010000110.1 GCA_030691075.1 Sulfurisoma sp.
CACCCTGCTCCGATTAACGTCGTGCAGGAAACCTGGGACTTCCGGCGTGAGGGTTTTTCACCCTCATTATCGTTACTCAGGTCAGCATTCGCACTTCTGATACCTCCAGCACACTTCTCAATGCACCTTCGCAGGCCTACAGAACGCTCCCCTACCACGTGCACTTCGTGCACATCCGCAGATTCGGTATATGGTTTTAGCCCCGTTAAATCTTCCGCGCAGGCCGACTCGACCAGTGAGCTATTACGCTTTCTTTAAAGAATGGCTGCTTCTAAGCCAACCTCCTGGCTGTCTATGCCTTCCCACCTCGTTTTCCACTTAACCACGGCTTGGGGGCCTTAGATGGCGGTCTGGGTTGTTTCCCTCTTGACGATGAACGTTAGCACCCACCGTCTGTCTCCCGTACATCACTTTCCGGTATTCGGAGTTTGCTATGGCGAGGTAGATCTAAACGACCCCCTCAACCATTACAGTGCTCTACCCCCGGAAGTGTCCATATGAGGCACTACCTAAATAGTTTTCGGGGAGAACCAGCTATTTCCAGATTTGTTTAGCCTTTCACCCCTACCCACAGCTCATCCCCTAACTTTTCAACGTTAGTGGGTTCGGACCTCCAGTGAGTGTTACCCCACCTTCATCCTGGCCATGGGTAGATCATCTGGTTTCGGGTCTACGCCCAGCAACTGAATCGCCCTATTCAGACTCGCTTTCGCTGCGCCTCCCCTATTCGGTTAAGCTCGCTACTGAACGTAAGTCGCTGACCCATTATACAAAAGGTACGCAGTCACCCCTGCACGAAGAACCCTCCGGGTTCTTCGCCTGCACAAGATCTATTTCATCTTTGCTGTTCTTTTGAGTCGCGCTTCGCGCTCCTCCAAAGAACCCCGAAGACTCTTTGTGCAGGGGCTCCCACTGTTTGTATGCATGCGGTTTCAGGATCTATTTCACTCCCCTCCCGGGGTTCTTTTCGCCTTTCCCTCACGGTACTGGTTCACTATCGGTCGATTACGAGTATTTAGCCTTGGAGGATGGTCCCCCCA
>JAUYFI010000117.1 GCA_030691075.1 Sulfurisoma sp.
CCGCCATGTGTATCAGCAGTATGGCACCATGATCGACACGCACACCGCCGATGGGGTGAAAGTCGCCCTGGAGCATCGCGAAGCCGGCATCCCGATGATCTGTCTGGAAACCGCCTTGCCCGCCAAGTTCGAGGAAACCATTCGCGAGGCGCTGGGTTGCAATCCCGAGCGCCCGGCAGAACTGGCAGACCTTGAAAAACGGCCGCAACGCTATGAAGTCATGGATTCAAGTGTCGAAGCGGTGAAACGTTTTATCGTTGCCCATTCCGGCTGAACATTCTCTTTACGGCGTAGAGGTAAACTTTGGCGGATAAACTGGTCATGATGTTGCTCACCCTTGACCCGGATAAACCCCACACCTGTGGTTCGCCTTTCTTTCAGGCCGCCTGCGCGGCCGCCATGGATGTCGAGGTGGAGGTCTATTTCGCCAGCCGGGCCGCGCGCCTGCTGGTCAAGGGGGTGGCAGACAAAATTTATCCCAGCGACAATACCGCCAAAACCGTATATGGCTTCATGCAGGATGTGGCAGAGCATGGTGCCAGGTTTTTCGTCTGCGGTGGCGCGGTCGATGGCCTGGGTGCGTCGATCGACGATCTGGTTCCGGAGTGCGCGGGCATCGCCGGCGTCACCGCCTACATCGGCCGCGTGATGGACGACGAATGGAAATCGATCAGCTATTAACGTGAAACTCGCAAAGCGAGCCCCCGTCCCCCTTCTCGCCGGATTGAGCGGCTTTGCCGCCAATCCCGGCGGGGACACCCCTTGCGGTTGCTCCCACCGGGAGAGGGTAGGGGTGAGGGAAACGGGCGTGGCGAATTGATGTTTCATTATCTGGGGCGGCGATTCGTCATGCCCGTTAGCTTAACGGTCATGAATAACTGGTCGAGTTGACACCTCACTAACGGAAGTGCAAACTTCCGACCACTCTAATACCCCGCCGCGAAAGCCTTTGCTGTGAACAAGCCGCTCCCCGTTAAGAAAGTCCCCCGCCCAAACAGATCCGTGGTAACCCAACGCAACGTGGCCAAAGCCGGCATGGGCGTTTCGCTCGGCGTGCTGGTGTGGACCGCGATGGCGCGCAGCCGCAAGGTGATGCGCTACCACACTTTGGCGGGCGTGGCCCTGCTCGGTTTCACGGTCTGGCACTTGACGCTGTACCGGGCGCGCAACAAGACTTTCGACGAATAACGGCCCCCCGGCTTTCCCCTCCATGGCCCGTGGTTTCCCTGATTCCGGCCGGAACGCCCCGGCGTGATCGTCGACCGGCAAAAACTGCGCCTGCTGCTGGAACGGGAATGCGGCGGAGAAAATATTTGCAGCGACCTGCTGCATCTGCGTCCCCATCTGTTTGCCGCGGGCGCGGTGTTTCTGGAACAATACTTGGCCCGGCAGATGTCCGAAACGGTGGCGGCGGTCGAGGCGGTGGTCGCCTTGCCTGCCTATCGGGAAGCGATGCTTGCACGCGCCCCTTCCATCGTCGCTTTCGACCCCGGCGCGCGGGGCGTTTTTGTCGGTTACGATTTCCATCTGGGGGGCAACGGGCCGCAGCTGATCGAGATCAATACCAACGCGGGCGGCGGATTGCTCAATGCCAAGCTTGCCAGGGCCATGCAGGGCGCAGAGGATGGCGATCACCGCGAACGGGCCTTCGTCGAGATGTTCCGGGCGGAATGGCGTATCCGGCATGGCGACAAGCCGCTGCGCAACGTCCTCATCGTCGATGACCAGCCTGCCGCGCAATACCTCTATCCGGAATTCCTGCTCTTTCGGGCACTGTTCCGGCAGCATGGCCTGAACGCCGAAATCGCCGATCCGGCCGACCTGGCATACCGGGACGGAGTGCTATGGTATCGCGACATGCCATGCGATCTGGTCTACAACCGGCTGACCGATTTCCTTCTCGACGAGCCCCGCCATGAGGCCTTGCGCCGCGCCTACCTGGACGGGGCCGTGACGCTGACCCCGCACCCGCGCGCGCACGCCCTCTATGCCGACAAGCGCAATCTGGCGCTGTTTGGCGATGTCGGCCGCCTGCGCGCACTCGGCGCAGCGGATCACATCATCCTGAGCTTGCAGCGAGGCATCCCGGCCACGGTGGAGGTTACGCCCGACAATGCGGAGCAGTTATGGCGGGAACGGCGCGGCCTTTTTTTCAAGCCGGCGGGGGGGTATGGCAGCAAGGGCGCCTACCGCGGCGAGAAACTGACCCGGCGGGTGTGGGAGGATATCCGGGGCGGGCAATATGTGGCGCAGACCTTTGTGCCGCCCAGCAAGTGCGAACTGGGCGACGAAGGGGCGCGCTCCTGCCTGAAAGTGGATTTCCGCCTTTACACCTACGCCGGCGCGACGCAACTGATCGCGGCGCGCCTGTACCAGGGCCAGACCACCAATTTCCGCACGCCGCTTGGAGGGTTCGCGCCGGTGCTGCTGAGAGGGTGATGCGGCAATATGACGCATTACCTGCGACAACCGATCGCAGTAGCATGACATCTCTCAGAAAAAATAACCGGCGAGGAGGTGGACCATGAACAAAAAACCCGAAGCGGAAAACAAGGAATTAACGTCGCTGCTGCTTGGCGCAGGGTTTGCGCTGGCGGCGCTGATCATATTGCCCGCAGTGGCGCAGCGCGTGGGGCTCGGCTCCAGCCTGACCATTGCCTTGCGCGGCGCCCTGATGCGCGCGTCGAATCGCATCTGATTATCTATCGGCGGGCATGTCCGTCCGGATTGAAACTCTTGGCGGGTTTTTAATAAATTGTTTCCGTATGGAATTTCCAAAGACGCGTCCAAATGCCTAAGTTCAGAGCTTTCCTTCTCATCGCGGCTGTGCTCGCTGTCGCCGCTGCGGCGTGGCTGTTGTGGCCACAGAAACAGGCCGCACACACCGTCGTTCTACCCATTGCGGAGCGGCCGGTAGGCGGGGATTTCACCCTGCAAACGGCGGATGGGCCGGTTTCCCTGCGCGACCTGCGCGGCAAGGTGGTGCTGCTGTATTTCGGTTATGCAAATTGTCCCGATGTCTGCCCCGCCTCCATGGCAATGAACGCTCAGGCGCTGACCGCATTGACCCCGGAGGAACGCGCCAAGACCAGGCTGCTGTTCATTTCGGTCGATCCAGAGCGGGATACGCCGGCCTCGCTCAAGGCCTATGCCTCGTATTTCCACCCCGAAATGATTGCCGCCACCGGATCCCTGGAACAGGTGGCGGCGGTGGCGCGCGCCTATGGGGTCGGCTATGCCAAGCGCCCGCCACAAACGGATGGCAGTTACGCGGTCGACCATTCCGCTCAGACTTATGTTATCGCGCCGGATGGCCGTCTGGCGGCGATGGTTGATTTTGGCTCGGCCCCGGAAAAAGTGGTCGACGCCGTGCGCAAGTTTTTGCCTTGATCCATGCTGGTGAGGCTTTCCCACCGCGCCATCGCTTTCTTCGCTATCGTGCTGGCCTTGTTCTGTTTGACCTTCGTCGATGCTGCATATCTGCGTGCCGCACGCGCTGCGGCGCTGGCCGAAAGCGGTGTACTGGCGGCGCGGCTGGGACTAACCGACCTGAGCCTGTTCACCGAAGCGCGCTATACCCGGCATCCCACGCAGGCCGACCTGCACAGCGCGTTCCAGGATCACCCCATGGCATTCGAACATTTCCCGAGCGGCTCGCTGATGCCGCCACCGCGTATGCTTACCAAAGAATATGAAAACCTGGATCGAAAAACAAAAAGCCCTGATTGACTTCACGCTGGCCTCGCTGGCGCGGCGCAAAATCAAGAATCTCGGCCTGCTGCTGGTGTACACGCTGATCGTGTTCCTGTTGGCCTCGGTGATGCTGTTCACCCACGCGTTGCGCAAGGAGGCCGGCAAGGTGCTGGAAAACTCGCCTGAAGTGATCGTGCAGCGCCTGGTGGCTGGTCGCCACGACCTGATCCCGCCCGGCTACCTGGAGAAGATCGGCCGCATCCGTGGCGTGCAGAAAAAGGAAGGCCGCCTGTGGGGCTACTACTACGATGGCGTACTCAAGGCCAATTACACCTTCATGGTGCCGCAGCCCGATGCCCTGATGGCGGTCGAATCAGGCAAGATCGCGGTCGGCGCAACGATGGCCAGAATGCGCGGACTGGTGCCCGGTAACACGATTTCCTTTCGTTCCTATTCCGGCAAGCTGTTCTCGTTCGAGGTGTCCTCTGTCCTGCCAAACAAGTCCGAGCTGGTGAGCGCCGATCTGGTATTGCTCAGCGAGGCGGATTTCCGCGCCTTCTTCGAGCTCCCGCCCGGCTACTATAACGACATCGTGCTGTCCGTCGCCAATCCGCTGGAGGTACGCAACATCGCCACCAAGCTCTCCACCCTGTTGCCCGACTCGCGCCCGATTCTGCGGGAGGAAGTGCTGCGTACTTACGAATCCATTTTCAACTGGCGCGAGGGCATCGTGCTGGTGCTGCTGTCGGGCGCCATCCTGGCTTTCGCCATCTTCGCCTGGGAAAAGGCGTCCGGCCTTTCCGCCGAGGAAAAGCGCGAGATCGGCATTCTCAAGGCCATCGGCTGGGAAACCGGCGATGTCATCAAGATGAAGTTCTGGGAAGGCGCGCTGGTTTCCCTGGCCGCCTTCCTGCTCGGCTATATCGCTGCCTACCTGCATGTGTTCCGCTTTTCCTCGTGGCTGTTCGAACCGGTGCTCAAGGGCTGGGCGGTGCTGTATCCGCGTTTCGAGTTGACGCCGGAGGTTGACGGTTTTCAGGTGGCGACGCTGTTCCTGTTCACCGTTTTTCCCTACGCCGTGGCGACCATCGTGCCGATCTGGCGTGCCGCGATCACCGATCCCGACGCGGTGATGAGGGGGTGACATGATCGAGGTTTCCGAAGTCCGCAAGGCATTCAACCAGGGCCGCCACAACGAATACTGGGCCTTGAAAGGCATCAGCCTGACCATCGAGGCGAAAAAGGTAACTGCCCTGTGCGGCCCGAGCGGTTCTGGAAAGACCACCCTGCTCACCATCATTGGCTGCCTGGCGCGTCCCACCAGCGGCCGGGTGCGGCTCAAGGAGCGGGACATTTCCGGCCTGCCGGAGCGTTTCCTGACCGATATCCGGCGCAGCACCTTTGGTTTCGTGTTCCAGCAGTTCAACCTCATCAAGGGCCTGTCCGCGCTGGATAACGTGATGCTGCCCGCTTACCCGCTTGGCGGCGACTGGCGCGCATTGCGCGCGCGCGCCGAGAGCCTGCTGGATTCGCTCGGGCTGGCACACCGCCGCGAGGCGCGTGTCGAGTGGTTGTCGGGCGGCGAGCAGCAGCGCGTGGCCATCGCCCGCGCGCTGGTCAACGACCCGGAAGTGCTGATCGCAGACGAGCCCACGGCCAATCTCGATACCGCGCTGTCGAAGGAATTTCTCGCCATCCTGGAAGCGCTGGCGGAGCAGGGCAGGACCGTGCTGCTGACCAGTCACGATCCGCTGGTGGTCGAAGCGGCGGTGATTGACAGTGTGATCGACATGCGCGACGGCCAAATCGTGGGAATCCGGTAGATGTTATTCCAGCCGGCGGTGATCGCGTTGCTGCTCGCCTCGCTGGTGAGCCTTGCCATGCTGCTGGCCGCGTCGCCTTTCGCGCTGGAGCTGGTACGCCACTGGGATATCCACAGCGGCAGCGAGCGGCAACTGGCCCTGGAGCGCCGCACCTACCTGTTTTCCACCCTGCTCGGTTTCGTCTTCGCCACCCAACTGGTATCGCTGCTGCTGTTCGTGTTCAACGCCGACAAGATGGCGGTGATGTTCGTCGGCGCCATGTGCGCCGTGGGCACGCTCAACGTCAATCCGTTCGGCTTTCCCGCCCTGATCGCCCAGATCGTGGTGTTCTTCCTGGCGGCCGCCTGGCTGGTGGTCAATCACGCCGACAACCGCGCCGAGGACTATCCGCTGGTGCGCGTGAAATATATTCTGCTGCTCGCCATGCTGCCGTTCCTGCTGGGCGCGTTTGCCTTGCAGCTCGAATATTTTCTCAATCTCAAGGCCAATGTCATCACCTCATGCTGCGGCAGCCTGTTTTCCGAGGACAATCCGTCGCTCACTGCGGACGCCGCCGCGCTGCCGCCGCGACAGGCCATGGCGCTGTTTTACGGCGCGCTGGCCCTGGCCGTGGGCAGCGCCGTCGCTTATGCCCGGAAGCGCCACGGCGGCTACCTGGTGGCGCTGTTCTCCGCCGCCGCCTTCGTCGCCGCGCTGGCCGGCATCCTGTCCTTCGTATCGCTTTACATATATGAGCATCCGCATCACCATTGCCCATTCTGTATCCTCAAGCCGGAATACGGCTACCAAGGCTACTGGCTGTATCTCCCGCTGTTTGCCGCCACGGCCGCCGGGCTGGGTGTGGGCGCGCTGCAGCCGTTCGCGCGCGTTGCCAGCCTGGCGCAAATCGTGCCGGAAACCGGGCGCCGCCTGGCCTGGATCGCGGCCGGCGGGTTTGCGTTGTTCGCGCTGGTGGCGTCCTTCATGGTGTGGCGCTCCAACCTGATATTGCTTGAGGGCTGAAGTGAAAAGGCTTTTATTGATCCTGCTGCCGCTGTTGCTTGCATCCTGCGAGGGCGGCGCGCCCAAGCTCAACACCGGGGACAAGGCGCCGGCGTTCTCTGCCGTGAAGCCCGACGGCACCATCGTTACATTTCCCGGCGATTATGCCGGCAAGCCGGTGGTGATCCGCTTCTGGGCCGACTGGTGCCGTTACTGCGAGGGCGAGATGAAACTGATCGAAAACGTCTACCAGCGCCAGAAAAACCACGGCTTGCAGGTGCTGGCGATCAACGCCGGGCAGGACCGGGAGACTGTCGTCGCCTTCATGCGCAAAATCGGCGTGAGCTATCCGGCGCTGCTCGACGAGAAGTCGGAAATCGCCCGCCGCTACGGCGTGGTGGGGCTGCCGACCACCTATTTCGTCGGCGCCGACGGCGTTGTCAAGTCCAAGGTGGTGGGCGAAGCCGACGAGGCGACCTTCGAACGCCACGCGCAGGAATTGTCCCGATGAGCGAGAATCGCGCCTGCGACCTGTGCGGTCTGGACATCGGGGTCAAACCGTTCTATCTTGAGGGCGTTGAGAAGCGCCTGCAATTCTGCTGCGAGGGCTGCCTGGGGATATACCAGATGCTGCACGAAACCGAGCCGCCGCCCGCTCGCGCCAACACCAATCAACCCAAAGGAGAACAGCGATGAACGGAATGACGGAAGAAGGCATGAAACACATGGCGCAAATGATGGGCCAGCAGGGTTCCATGATGGGTCCGATGCAGGGCACCATGCTGGCCGCCGGGGGCTATGCCGCCGGGCGTGGCCTGGTGGGCGGGGCGCTGCTGCGCAACCCGCTGGTGCTGCTGGCGGCCGGAATCGCCGCCGGATATTTCCTGCACAAATACCAGGACGAAATCATGCTGGCACTGGCCAAGGGCACAGGCATGGGCAAGGATTTCATCCTGCAGCAGAAGGAAAGCCTGGCCGACCTGATCGAGGAAACCAAGGAGAAGGAAGAGCAGCAGGCCAAGCCGGAACAGCCGGCGGCGTGAAAAAATGCCCGGCCGCTCGGCCGGGAATCCAAATTGCAGGGAGATCTTGATGAGTGACGCATTCAGCCCAGCTACCTTGGCGCGGCAAATCGTCGTGCGCCATCGCGGTATCGGGCATGTCCGCTTCGAGCTGCCGGAAGCGCTGGCCGAGGAATCCAACGCGACCGCGATCGAGGATGGCCTGCGCAATCTGCCCGGCGTCTACCGGGTTAGCTATTACCGCAGCTTGAACAAGCTCTCGGTGTTCTACCACCCGCACGCCTGCGAGCTGCGCGACGTGGCGAGTTGTCTCTACGGTGCGCTGGATGAGGTGGGCGCGCCGGGCGAATCCCCGAAAGGCTCACTGGTGGCGCGCCTGCGCTCGGCCAATCCGCTGACCTGGCTCAAGGTCAAGACCGGGCAGGCCAAGGCCAAGGTCGAGGAATGGAAGTTCAAGGCCAAGCTCATGGGCCAGATCGTTTCCTACCATCCGCAGATCAATCCCATGCTCAAGAACATGCTGTCGGAACGGGCGATCCTCAATTTCGCCAACGACCTCGTGACCTTCTACCTGATCAAGGTGCACTGGGACATGATCACGCAGAAATGGGTGCGGCAGCCATTCAAATACCGCAATGCCTGGCTCTCCACGTTCTACCTGGTGTTCCTGCTGGTGCGCTCGCGCAAACAGGCGGCGAAGAAGGCATGAGCGGCAACGGCACCCCCCGCTTTGCCGTGGTCCACCGCCTCGCGCGCCGCGTGCGGGTGGTTTCGCCGCTGCTGGCGAAAAACCCGGAGCGCTGCTACATCCTCGAAATCCTGCTCAGGAAACGGCCGGAGATCCGCCATGTGCGCGCCGTGCCGGAAATCGGCTCGCTCGTCGTGCATTATGATCCGCTGCGCTTGCCGGAGGAAAGGCTGTTTGCCACGCTCGACCTGTTGCTGGGCCATCTCGACGTCAAAATGCCGAAGTCGGCGCCGGCAGCCGAGCCTATTACGGGGCCAACGCGGGAATGCGCGGTCGCGGTGGAAGGCATGACCTGCGCCTCCTGCGCGCTGCTGGTTGAGATGAAGCTGAAGCAGGACCCGCGCGTGCGCAAGGCCAGCGTCAATTACGCCGCCGGCACCGCCAGCGTCGAGGGCGCATTGGGGCGCGACGAGGTTTCCGCCATCGTGCGTCGCCTCGGCTACACGCCGCAGCCGATGGACACGCTGGCGCAGCGGCGGCTGGTGGTGGAACACGAACGGGAACAACTGGCCCTGGCGCGCCGCCGCCTCAACGCCGCGGCGCTGCTGGCCGTGCCGGTGGCGGTGCTGGGCATGGCCATGCACCGCTCGCGCACCATACGCCTGATCGAGTTCGCGCTCACCACGGCGGTGATGTTCGGACCGGGCGCGGAAATCTTCCGCAAGGCACGCATGCTGGCGCGCCAGCGCGCCGCCAACATGGATTCCCTGATCGCCATGGGCGCCGGCGCGGCTTACCTGTACAGCCTGCCCGGACTGGTGCAGCGCCGCCATCATGTCTATTTCGAGGCTGCGGCCAGCATCCTGGCCTTCGTATTGCTCGGACGATTCCTTGAGGAAAGGGCGCGCGGCAAGGCCGGCGAGGCGATCCGCAAGCTTATCGAGTTGCAGCCGGAAACCGCCACCCTGCTGCGCGACGGGCGCGAACTGGTGGTGTCCATCGACCAGGTCGTGGTCGGAGATGTGCTGCGCGTGCGTCCGGGCGAACGCATTCCGGCTGACGGCAAGGTGTTGGAGGGGTATTCCAGCGTCAACGAAGCCATGATGACCGGGGAATCGTTGCCGCTGGAGAAACACCCCGGCGATGCGGTGATCGGCGGCTGCCTCAACGGCATGGGCAGTTTCACTTTGCGCGTCGGCGCGGTCGGCGCCAATAGCGTGCTGGCGGGCATTGTGCGCTTGGTGGATCACGCCCAGGGCACCAAGCTGCCGGTGCAGAGGCTGGCCGACCGCGTTTCCGAGCGCTTCGTGCCGGCGGTCGGTGGCATTGCCGCGCTCACTTTCGCCGGCTGGCTGCTGGCCGGGCACCCCTTGCCGCGCGCGCTGGCGCATGCCGTCGCGGTCCTGCTCATCGCCTGCCCGTGCGCGCTGGGACTGGCCACGCCCACCGCGATCATGGCCGGAACCGGCCAGGCGGCACGGCGCGGCATTTACATCCGCAACGGCGAGGCGCTGGAAACCGCCGCCAAGCTGACCACGGTGGTATTCGACAAGACCGGCACCATTACCGAAGGCAAGCCGGTGGTCACGGATTTCATCCATCTTTTCGCCGGCGACGCGACCCAACTGCTGGGCATGGTGGCGGCGCTGGAAAATCGCTCCGAGCATTTTCTCGCGCGCGCGGTGGTCGCCTATTGCCGGGAGCGCAACGCGCCGGAAGGCAAAGTCGCCGAATTCGAGGCCGTCGCCGGGCAGGGCGTGCATGGCAGATTGGGCAAGCATATTCTGCTCATCGGCAACGCCGCCCTGCTGGAAGAGCGGAACGTTGCGCCGGGCGAGCTTGTGATCCAAGCGGCGGCGTTCGCGGCCCAGGGCAAGACGCCGGTTTTCGTGGCGCTGGACGGCCAGGCCGTGGCGCTGTTCGCCATCGCCGACAAACCGCGCGAGGGCGCAAGAGCCGCCATCGCCCTGCTGCATCGCCTGGGGGTGGAAACGGTGATGGCCACCGGCGACGTGGAAGCGGCGGCAAGGCATGTTGCCGCTGCGGTCGGCATCGAGCGCGTGGTCGCGCGCGCCACGCCCGCCGACAAGCTGGAACTGGTGCGCAGCCTCCAGGCGCAGGGGCGGAAAGTCGGCATGATCGGCGACGGCATCAACGACGCGCCGGCGCTGGCGGCGGCGGACGTCGGCTTTGCCGTGGGCGGCGGTGCCGATATCGCGCTGGAAACCGCCGACATTACCCTGCTGGGCGGCGACATTGCGCGCGTGGCGGCGGCGATAGACCTGTCGCGCCGGACCATGCAAATCATCCGCCAGAATCTGTTCTGGGCACTCGGCTACAACGTGGTTTCCATCCCGGTGGCCGCCGCCGGGCGGCTCAATCCCATGATCGCCTCGGCGGCGATGGCGATGAGCTCGGTGTCGGTGGTCACCAATTCGCTGCGGCTGCAAAAGGAGTAGGCCGGCGACATGGATCACAGCCACCATATGGTCGAATTTTCTTACGGCCTGGCCTTCATGACCGGGATTCTCGGGAGCGGGCATTGCCTGGGCATGTGCGGCGGGCTGGTTTCGGGTTTCTTCATCAAGCTCGGCGCCAAAACCTACTTGCCCTATCTGGCCTACCACCTCGCGCGCATCTCCATCTATGCCCTGATCGGCCTGATCGCCGCAACTATTGGCGCGGTCCTGGTGCAGACCGGGATTTTTGGCAAGGCGCAGGGCATTCTGCAGATCGCCGCCGGCCTGGTGGTGATCCTGCTTGGCCTGGATTTGCTCGGCGTTTCGCCCTGGAGGAACACCCTGGGCTTTGCGCCCTTTGCCTGGATACGCGGGCAGTTTTTCCGCGCCACGCAGCGCGGCGCCATCGCCGGGGCCATGATCGGCGGCGCGTTGAACGGCCTGATGCCGTGCTCGATGACCATGGCGATGGCGGTCAAGGCCACCACCGCCCCTTCCCCGCTCGAGGGAGTGGCGCTGATGCTGGCCTTTGGCGCCGGCACCCTGCCGTCCATGCTTTCCGCCAGCTTCCTGTTTGGCAGGCTGGGCGCGCGAATGCGCGGCTGGCTGCTCAAGGGCGCCGCGCTGTTCGTGATCGCGCTGGGCATCTCGACATTATGGCAAGGACTCGCCTACTACAGCGTGATGCGCAATCTGGCGAACTGGTAACCTCCGTATGCGACGTCATGTCGCATATTGTTGCGGGCTGCCTCCGGTAAAATTTACCTTGCATGCAATCAACCAATGCAGGGGGCGCATCATGAAAAAGTGCAAGGGGATTTTTCTGGTGGTCGGGGCACTGGTTGCGGGGCAGGCGCATGCCGCGGACTGGCTGATGCTGCAAGGCACCGAGCCACAAGATTCCGGCCACCGGTTCTTTGGCGTCGTCCAGGCGACTTATGCCAGCAATTTCGGCTGCGATGCGCTGAGCGGCATGGCGGCCCTCAATGGCACGGCGACTGGCAATCCCAATACCGGGCCGGGGCTCAACAACGGCCGCTACAACAACAACTGCGCCAACGGCCCGGAATTCAGGGGGCCTGAGGGATTCGCGCTCGACAACCTGATGCTGGGCGCGCGCGGCAATATCGTTCCCGGAAAGATCAATTACTTCCTGGCGGCGAATTTGGGAGAAAACAACACCACCTATCTGCCCGCCAAGACCTCGCGCGAGCGCCTGGCCGCCCTGACCGATGCCAGCGTGACGTTCAGCTACATTCCGGGGGCGAGAGTCCGCGCGGGGCTGTTCAGGAAGCCAGGACCCGAGGAACTGATGCAGAGCGTGGAGGCGCAGGACTATCTCTTCCCGACCGACTTTGTCGCGCGCGTGCAGCAGGAGCGTTTCGTCCACGGCAATGCTCAACTCGGCAAGCCCGTGCCGGGGCAGGGCTACGCCGGCAACATCTCGGCCTATGGTTATGATTTTGATGCCGGGCGCGATTGGGGCGTACAGATTTTCGACGCCTTCAAACTGGACAAGTGGACCTACTCCTATGCGGCCATGGTCGCCAACGGCAACGGCATCCGGCACGAGGACAACAACGGCGACAAGGATCTCAATCTCTATGTCTCCGCCGAACATGACCTGCCCGGCGGCAAGGGGCCGCTCAAACACGGCGTGAAGCTCTACGGCTACCATCAGCAGGGGGTGCGCAACTTCACTATCGATGCGTCCGGGACCGACAGCCAGGACTTCGACCTGATCCGCTACGGCATCGGCGTCAAGGCGCTCGGGGAGTTGTTCGGCGCCCAGGCGGGCAAGCATCGCCTGGGATTCGAACTGATGTACGCCGACGGCATGGTCCATTACATGCCGACCGGCAACGTCGCCGACGGGGCGTTCGGCGGCAATGCCCTGCAGATGGCGGCCGAGCGGGGCAACAAGGCGCGCGGGCTCACCCTGGACTACGGCTATTATCTCAACCCGTCCTGGCAGTTTGATGTCCGTTATTCACGCGACGACCTGCTGTACCAGACTGCCGGCGTGTGGAAGCCATCGGACCAGCGGATATTCGAAAACCTTACCCTCGGGGTCAGCTACTACTTCACCCCCAAGACCCGTCTGACCGTGGACTACGAGTTCCGCGACGTGCGGGCGCCCAACCCGGTCCTGCCCACGGGGAGCAGCCAGGCCGACATAAACAATGCCGCGGTCCAGACCCGCAACTGCAATATCATGGTCGATTCCGTCGGCGACCGTTTCGGGGCGAGAGTGACACACAGCTTCTGATTGTCCTGGCTCCCCGTCGGAAGCCGTGCCGAGTTCTTATTTTCAACTGAAAGGAGACTGAAATGAAACGACGCGACATGCTCAAACTGGCCCTTGCTTCCGCAGGCCTTGCCGCCCTCCCGGCCCAAGCCGCCGAGGGTTGTCCCGGTGACGGCACGCCGATGCAATTCGTGCCGAAAAAGGCGCCCGATCCCAAGGCTGCCGAAAATGACATCGAGAAGTACCCGAAGTGTCCCTACTGCGGCATGGACCGCAAGCAGTACCACCATTCCCGCATGCTGGTGCATTACAGCGACGATCTGGCCGACGGCACCTGTTCCCTCCATTGCACAGCGATCAGCCTGTCGCTCAACGTGGACCGCGACCCCAAGGGTATCTACGTCGGCGACAATGCCTCCGGCGCCGAAATAAAACCCCTGGTCGAGGTGGACAAGGCGACCTTCCTGATCGGTAGCAGCATCAAGGGCGTCATGAGCAAGACCAGCAAGGTCGCCTATGGTGCGGCTGAAGCCGCCAAGGCCGCCCAGACCGCCAGCGGCGGGGAAATCGGAGACTTCGACAAGGCCTTGCTGGCCACCTACACCGGCATGGCGCAGGACGTGGCGACGATCCGCAAAATGCGCGCGGAACGGCGCAAGAAAATGATGGAAGAGAAGAAGGGCTGAAGCGATGGCAAACGGCAAACGCCTCGTCTTCGCATTGCTGCTGGCCTGCTGGGCGGCGCTTGCCGCTGCCCAGGGCGGCATTTCCGTGCCCAAGCCCGGCCCCAGGGATCTGTGCCCGGTATGCGGCATGCTGGTGGCGAAATATCCCAACTGGACCGCCACGGTGCTCTACAAGGACGGCCACGCCCATCATTTCGACGGGGCCAAGGACATGTTCAAATACCTGGCCGACCTGCCCAAATATGCCCCCGGCCACAAGCGCGAGGACATCGATGCCATCGTGGTCACCGAGTTCTATGGCCTGACCAAAATCGATGCCACTCAGGCTTTCTACGTCATCGGCTCGGATGTGCTCGGGCCGATGGGGCATGAACTCGTGCCGCTGGAAACCCAGGCCGATGCGCAGGATTTTCTCCGGGAACACAAGGGCAAACGGATATTGCGCTTCGATGAGGTCAAGCCCGGCCTCCTGAAGAAACTGGACGACGAAAAGTGATCCTGCTTCTCGCGCTGTTCGTGGAACGAGCGATAAGCCTCGGTTAACTGATTTTTCCAGGAATAATCGTCTCTGAAATCAGCGCAGCGCATTTCACCCCGCTGCGCACCGCACCCTCGATCGTGGCGGGATAATCGCCGGCGGTGTAGTCCCCGGCAAGATAGAGATTCTTCAGGCCAGTTGTCTGCGCTGGCCGCGCCAACCCAACCGTGCAGGCAAAGCTCGCGCGCCTCTCGATAATCACCTTGTGCCACAGCGGCGGCGGCAAGGTAAAAGTCTGCCGCAGTTCCTCATGGACTTTGCCGGCCAGTTGCTCCGCCGGCCAGTCCTGATGTCCCCCTTCCGCGCTGATAATCACCGCCAGCAAGCCGGGTGTGCCATGCGTGTAGCCGCGATCGAACACCCACTGGGA
>JAUYFI010000118.1 GCA_030691075.1 Sulfurisoma sp.
ATAGTTTAGCATTTCAACAGACTTCGTGAGCGCAATTGGCTGATGCGCTTCAGGAATCTCATCCCGACTTCCCAATACTCAGACAGTGGGACATTGTTACAACAAATGGCAAATTTGACAATATGCACTTTGAAATGATACTGCAAAAGGGTTTTTTTCCATACAATTTTTGGTATGTATTATAACTGTTAAAAGTGTCCTAATCTTTTTTATTAATATAATAAATTAACTTACTCATCGTCATCCTGAGCCTCAATGGCACTGTTTGGATCATAGATTCTCACGAGAGGCTGATCCATAGGTAGGAGGACTAGTGTCGCAATCTTGTCGCCGGCCATTATCGGCAAGTCATGTTGTCCGTAGTTTGTAAGAAGGATTATGACATGCCCGAAGTAGAAAGGGAAGAAGGTTGTGTTGCTCACCTCGACATTGATCGCGAGAAGACTTGCCCTGTTGTTTACTACCGCATAAGTGCCCTCAGGGATTCTTATGGATAGGCCTGTATCGACAAAGTCTTTTCTCCCTGACTCAATTAATTTGTTTTCGCAGGAGTAGAGATCAAAACCCATCGACATTGGGAAGACGAATGTCGGTGTGCTCGCAAACTCAGAGTCATGTTTAACATCTATAGTATTCATTTTTGGCTTTCTTGTTTGATATTTCAGAAACGATTGACCAAAACAAAAACACACACCCTCATTTATACGCAAATAATTTTTCCCTTTCAGTACAAGTCTTTCAAAAATGGATTCGACAATCCAGCTTCCATCAAGAAAAGATTTTTACAGCACAATAAAAGAAAAGTCTATTAGCAAAAAAGATCATGAATTTGCTAAGATGATTTGGGATAAATTCAACATTGAAAACTTGACAAAATATATGGAATTATACTGTGCTATAGATACACTACTACTTGCAGAAGTTTTTCAAAAATTTCGTAAAACAATGTTTTCGCTAACTGGATTAGATGCCTCACACTATATAAGTTTACCAGGTCTTGGTTGGGATGCTATGTTGAAAATAACAAATTGCGAAATTGGATTACCTACAGATGTTGACATAATCCACTTTTTAGAGGGCGGTATCCGTGGGGGAGTTTCATTCATAAACACACGCTACAAATCAGTCAAAAACAAGAAAGAGGAAAATGTGTCAGCTATAAGATATATTGACGCAAACGTAAGTATCTAGTTAGCGAAATTTGATACTTTCAGCATATCTCTCTCTCTCTCTCTCTCTCTCTCTCTCTCTCTTTATTGTTGAAAATAGAGTTGCGGCAAAGAAAAAACAGGGTTTAACTATCTAAATATAGAACACTACTTTTTTTTATTGTTGAAAATTGAGTTGCGGCAAAGTAAAAACAGGGTTTAACCCCTGAATGTACATATTTTAATTATTTTTTAGAACCTTTATGGCCTTGCTCAAATGGGTAAACTCCCATATGCAAATTATGAGTGGCTACCAAAATATCACACTTCAACATTTGATCCTGAAAAAGTTCACTTGGATG
>JAUYFI010000125.1 GCA_030691075.1 Sulfurisoma sp.
ATGCCGACGCGCTCGTTCATCCAACACCGATGCCAGCGATTGGTACTTCGACTCGATCTGCTCTATCGCGGTTGCAATCTGCATACCGCTTTAGAACACATATCGCAAAGTTTATCAAGTTATTTTTGCGCGACGCCTAACCGAAGATTTCCTCGAAGCGATGGTTGCAGCGCAGGATGGCGCGATCGCGGACGAAGACGATACCGACGGCGGCATTGTCGAAAATCACCTCCAGTTCGCGCCGCGATTCCTCGACGGTACGGCGCAGGCGGCGACGCTCGGTCACGTCCTCCATGATCCAGATGGTGCCATCCTGGGTGCGCAGCGGATTGATCGCCTTGGCCGACATGCTGCACCAGAAGGTCGAGCCGTCCTTGCGCCGCATCTCGATCTCGGCGCGGAACGGCGCGCCCGCCGCCAGCACCGGCCCGGCCTCGCGCCCCAGCGCCTCGTAGGCTTCCTCGCTCGGGTAGAGCACGATGCCGGACTGGCCGACGATTTCATCGGCCGACCCGTAACCGAACATGCTGGCGAACACCTTGTTGGCCTGCACCAGCACGCGGTTCTTCGAGAACAGGATGCCGATCGTGGCGTTGTCGAGGATGGCGCGCAGTTCGAGCAGCATCTGCGACGCCGCCATCACCGCCGACTTGGCGATCGGGTCGCGAATCATGCTTCAAGCGCTTCCGCCACGCTCATCTTTTCCAGCAGCTTCAGCGCGGCGATGGAATCGTCCTCGCCCATGCCGGAGCCGACGACGGCATTGAAGACCTGGGCGGTGGCCGCCGCCGAGGGCAGCATCAGGCCGAGGCGGTGCGCCTCTTCCATCACGATGCGCAGATCCTTCTGGTGCATCCAGGCCTTGAAGCCGGGCTTGAAGTTGCGGTCGAGCATGCGTTGCCCATGGTTTTCGAGGATGCGCGAATAGGCGAAGCCGCCCAGCAGCGCCTCGCGCACCCTTGCCGGATCGACGCCGCTTCTGGCGGCAAAATTGAAGGCCTCGGCCACGGCCAGCACGCCGACGCCAGTGAGTATCTGGTTGCAGGCCTTGGCCACCTGGCCCGCGCCCGACTCGCCGATCAGCGTCACCGACTTGCCGAGCTTCTCGAACAGCGGCTTCACCTTCTCGAACACGTCCGCCTTGCCGCCGACCATGATGGTGAGCTGGGCGTTGATCGCGCCGACTTCGCCGCCCGACACCGGCGCGTCGAGAAACTCGATGCCCTTCTCCGCCAGCCGCGCGCCGATCGTGCGCGCGGCGTTGGGGTTGATGGTCGACATGTCGACGACAATCAGGCTCCTGTTCCCGCCTTCCGCGATGCCGGCCTCGCCGAGGCAGACCGCCTCGACGTCCGGTGCGTCGGCGACCATGGTGAATACGACATCCGCATGCTTCGCCACCTCGGCCGCGCTGACATGGGCGCGGGCGGCAACGTCCCTGAAGGGTTCGAGCGCCGCGGAGCGCCGCGCCCACAGGTGCAGCGCGTGGCCGGCGCGCGCCAGGTGCAGCGCCAGGGGGCGGCCCATGAGGCCGAGGCCGATGAATCCGATGTTCATGTCATCTCCGCCAGGCGAAAACGCTTGCGTCGCGGCAGGCGGTACGTTTCGAAATCGGAACGATCGAGCGTCCAAATGGTGGTGATGCCCGTCGCGATCGCGGCGACCACCAGCGAGGCGTCAGCCAGATCCATCGGACGGTCGGCGTAGCGCTCCATCCAGTCGGTGGCTTTGATCAGTTCGTCGCGCCCCAGCGGCAGAATCTCCAGGCCCTCCCGCCCGCTCCAGCGGAGGATGGCAACCGCAGCCTCGACCGAGGGCACCAGATGGGAAACCTCCGTCAACACCGCCCAGGTGGTGATCATCTGGCCGCGGAAGTCGTGAAGCCAGGCGGTGCAGGCCGCGTGGTGGGCGTCGCGCCGGTCGGCCAGCGCCACCAGGGGGCCGGTGTCGACAAGCAGTCTCACCGCTTGTGCTTGGCGCGGATGGCCGTCTTCACCCGCTCCTTGTAGTTGCCGCTTTCGCCCGTGCCCTCGTAACAACCGATGAATCCCGCCTCGACGGCGAGATCAAAGGGCGTTTTGCCCTCGACCGGCCTGACAAGCCGATCTTCGAGCAGTTCGATGATGACCTCGGACTTGGTCTTGCGCGTTTCGACGCAGTAGCTCACCAGCGCCTGCTCGACGCGGGGAGGAAGACGAACTGTGGTGGACATGGCGACGCTCCGGGCTAAACCTGTATTAACGGTAATACAAAAGCGCCAAAAAGGCAATCCTGAGTTCTGCTCACCCGATGAAGCACCGGGGGAAGCCGGAAGGGGAGGGTTTAATCCGTCACGGCCCGGGTGATCAGCGGTACCAGCGGCTCGGGCAGCTTGAGCTTGCCGGACAGGGCGAAGGCATGGGCGTTGTCCGACATCTTCTTCCAGGTCTTGCGAATGATCTCGATCCACTTTTCCTCGGAATAATCGGCGTGCTGGCCGGCGAAACCGAGCATGTAATACTCGATGAAAACGAGATCGGTCACGTCCTCGAGCAGTTGCGTTTCGGGATTGACCTTGATGCCCTTCTTGCCCACGGCGGTCTTGACGCGCTCGATCATCACCTCGTCGTGGCCGGCCTGCCGCAGCAGCTCGCCGGCGGTCTCGCCATGGAACGTGTAGAGGCCCGTGCGCCAGGCATGGTAGCCTTCCTTGGTCATCGGGTAGTTGCCGCGCGGCACGGTCCAGCGCCGGATATGCTGGGCGCGCACGGCGAGCTGCACGGCCTCGGTGGCATCGGGGGCGAAGCGGCCGAGCATCTCGGTCATGCGCCGGGCATAGAGCAATTCCTTCGGCTGACCCTCGTCGCGGTTGGGGTCTTCGGCGTTGGCGGCATCGAAGAGTTCGATGGCGCGCCTGAAACGGTCGGTCGGGTTCATTGCGATTTCTCCTGTTGCCGGGATTGTAGCGGCGCCCGCGATCCGCTGCCGCTCAACTTGGGCGACAGGCGACCAGCAGCAGGGCGACATCATCGTGCGGCTCGGCCTCGCCAAGGTGCAGCCCCAAGGCGGTCTGCACGGCGGCGATGCGCCGCTCGGCCGGCGCATCGATCAGGGTGGTCAGGAGCCGCTCCATGCCAAAGGGCTCGCCGGCGGCGTTGGCGGCCTCGATCAGTCCGTCCGAGAACAGCGCGAACTGGCTGCCCGGCGCCAGGTCGACGCTTTCGACCACCGACATCTCGCCGTCGGAGTCGACGATGCCGAGCGGCACACGATTGGAGTCGAGCACGCGCGTCACCGTCCCGTCGGGATCCAGCAGCAGCACCGGCGGCAAGCCGCCGACCCAGACCTCCGCGCGATGGCGCTGCTCGTTGATTGCAAGGAAGGCGGCGGCGACGAAGCGCGAGGGCGGCAGCGCCTGGCACAGCTGGTCGTTGATGCGCGCGACGATGGCCGACAGGGCCATGCCCCAGTCGACCATCTCGTAAAACAACGTCAGCAGCGGCAGGGTGCTGATCGAGGCGGCCAGGCCGTGGCCGGTGGCGTCGGCCAGCATCACGAACAGTTCGCCGTCTGGCGCGCGGGCCGCGGCGATCACGTCGCCGGACACCTTGGCCGCCGGGGCCACCCAGGATGCCAGCACCGGATCGGCGAGGCCCTTTCGCGTCAGCTGCCGCGAGAGGATGTCGGCGGCCAGCGCATTCTCGACCTCCTGGTGGTCGTGGTAGGCCTGCAGGCGCGCGAAGGCGTCCTTGAGGCGACGCTCGTCCTCCTTGCGCCCGAGATGGGCCTCGACCAGCCGCCGCTGTCCCTCGATGGCTCGCCCCAGCGAACGCAACTTGGCCTGGAGCACAACGAAGTTGACCGGCTTCGAAAGGTAGTCGTCGCCACCGGCATCGAGGCCGACGACGAGGTTCTCGTCCTTGTCGAGGGCGGAGAGGAAAACCACCGGCACCCAGCGGTCGCCGCACAGCGCCTTGATCCGGCGCGTGGCATCAAAGCCGTCCATGACCGGCATCATCACGTCCATCAGGACCAGGTCGGGCTGCTCGGCCTGGAACGTGTCGACGGCCTGGGCGCCGTTCTCGGCCAGCACGACCTCGTGCCCCATCTTCTTGAGGAAGACGCTGACGATCCGGCGGTTGGCGGCGGCATCGTCCACCACCAGCACCTTGAGGGGAGTTTCCGGCGCCACGGCCTGATTGCTCATGGCGCCAGATTATAGCTTTAGTACAAGGTGGGCCGGCCCGGTCAGCCGCAGCGGCCCGTCGAGCAGTCGGCGGCCTGCACCGGCACGCCGAGCTTTTCGAGGATGGTGTCGAGCGGGCAGAAGCGGGTGAAGCCGCTCTGGAACAGGTTGGCGCCGACGAACAGGGTGAACCAGAGGAAACTCATTTTCGCCAGATCGACCTGACCCATGGCATGGGCGAAGACCAGCGACAACATGATGAAAGTGCCGGCGATGATGCGGACGATGCGGTTGACGGTCATGCGAGTTCTCCTTGGGGACGATTGGAATGGATGCGGTTCTTCATGGCCGCGTAATACAACACGGGAATCACCACCAGCGTCAGCACGGTGGAGACGAGGATGCCGAAGATCAGGCTGATGGCGAGCCCGGAGAAGATCGGGTCGTCGAGGATGAACAGCGCGCCGAGCATCGCGGCCAGGCCGGTCAGCGCGATGGGCTTGGCGCGGATCGCCGCCGACTCGATCACCGCCTCGGCGAAGTCCATGCCGCCGGCGACCTGCTCGTTGATGAAGTCGACCAGCAGTATGGAGTTGCGCACGATGATGCCGGCCAGCGCGATCATGCCGATCATGGAGGTGGCGGTGAATTGCGCGCCGAGCAGGGCGTGGCCGGGCATGACGCCGATAATGGTGAGCGGAATCGGCGCCATGATGATCAGCGGCACGAGGTAGGACTTGAACTGGGCGACCACCAGCAGGTAGATCAGCACCAGGCCGACGGCATAGGCGATGCCCATGTCGCGGAAGGTCTCGTAGGTGACCTGCGATTCGCCGTCCCACTTCAGCGAATAGCCGGCATAGGGATCCTTCGGCTGGGAGATGAAATACTCGCCCAGGGTTCCGCCCTGCGGCAGCGGCGCGTCCTTGAGTTTCGAACGGATGTCGAACATGCCATACAGCGGCGAATCCAGCTTGCCGCCCATGTCGCCGTAGACATACACGACCGGCAGCAGGTCCTTGTGGTGGATCACCTGCTCGCGCAAGGTTTTCCTTACCTCGACCAGTTCGGAGACCGGCACGAGCTGGCCATCGCGGCTCTTCACCCTGAGTTTGAGCAACTGGTCGAGCGAATCCTGGCGCTCGGCCGGCAGGGTGAGGCGCACGGGGATTTCGTACTTGGCGTCGCCGCCATGCACCGGCGTCACGTCCTCGCCGGTCAGGCCCAGGCGCACGGTGGCGACGATGTCCGCCTGCGACACGCCGAGCTGCGCCGCCTTGGCCTGGTTGACGCGCAGCACCCGCTTCTCGGCCGGCTCGTCCACCGAGTCGTCGATGTCGAAAATGTCGGGGGTGCTTTCGAACGCCGCGCGCACCATTTTCGCCACCTCGATCTGGCCGGCATGGTCCGGTCCGTAGATCTCGGCGACGATGGGCGACATCACCGGCGGCCCCGGCGGCACTTCGACCACCTTGGCATTGCCGCCCGAACGGCGGGCGATCTCGCCGAGGGTCCCGCGCACGCCGACCGCGACTTCGTGGCTCTGGCGATCGCGCTGCTTCTTGTCCACCAGGTTCACCTGGATGTCGCCCATCTCGGGGCTGGCGCGCAGGTAGTACTGCCGCACCAGTCCGTTGAAGTTGATGGGGCTGGCCGCGCCGGCATAGGCCTGGTAGTCGCGCACTTCGGGAACGGTGGCGAGATAGGCCGACATGTCGCGCAGCACGCGGGCGGTTTCCTCGAGCGGGGTGCCCACCGGCATGTCGAGCACCACCTGGAATTCGCTCTTGTTGTCGGAGGGCAGCATCTTCAGCACGACCAGCTTGAACAAGCCCAGCGACACCGAGGCGAAGATCGCCAGCACGATGCCGATCCACAGCTTGCGCCGCGCGGCGCGGCCCGTGCGCTCGGCGAGAAAGCGCGGCAGGATACGGTGGAACAGCGTCATCAGCCTGGCCGTCGTCTTGTCTTCGACGGCATGGTGCGCCGGCTTCATCAGCTTCAGCGCCAGCCAGGGCGTGACGACGAAGGCGATGGCGAGCGAGATGAACATGCCCATCGAGGCATTGATGGGGATCGGGCTCATGTAGGGCCCCATCAGGCCCGAGACGAAGGCCATCGGCAGCAACGCGGCGATGACGGTGAAGGTGGCCAGTATCGTCGGGCCGCCGACCTCGTCCACCGCGCCGGGGATGATGTCGGCCAGCGTTTTTTCCGGATACAGCATGTGCCAGCGGTGGATGTTCTCGACCACCACGATGGCGTCGTCGACCAGGATGCCGATGGAAAAAATGAGGGCGAACAGCGACACCCGGTTCAGCGTGAAACCCCAGGCCCAGGAGGCGAACAGCGTCGCCGCCAGGGTCAACGTCACCGCCGTGCCGACGATGACGGCCTCGCGCTTGCCCAGCGCGAACAGCACCAGCAGCACGACGAAGGCAGTGGCGACGACCAGCTTGCCGATCAGCTTCTGCGCCTTCTCGGTGGCCGTCTCGCCGTAGTTGCGCGTCACGCTGAATTCGACGCCATCCGGAATCACGACGCCCTTGAGGGCATTGGCGCGGGCGATGACCTGGGAGGCCACGTCGGCGGCATTGACGCCGGGCTTCTTGGAAATCGACAACGTGACCGCCGGCGACTCGGACTTGCCGGGCTGGCCGTGCCAGACGTAGCGCAGCGGCTGGTCGGGGCCATCCTCGATCGTCGCCACGTCGGCCATGAACACGGGCCGGCCGGCATGCACGCCGACCACCAGCCGCTTCACCTCGGCGGCCGATTCGATGTAGGTGCCCGTCTGCACCAGGATTTCGCGGTTGCCCGAGACCAGACTGCCGGCCTGCTGCGAGGCGTTCGACAGTTGCAGCGCCGCCTTGAGGTCCTGGGCGGTGACGCCGTGCGCGCTCATGCGATCGGAATCCATGGCGACGCGGATCGCATGGCCCGGGCCGCCGATGGTCGTGACGTCGCGCGTGCCGGAGATGCGCTTCAAGTCGATCTCGACGGCGCGCGCCACCTGCTGCAAGTCGAAGCCGGATGTCGTCGCATCATCGCCGTGGAAGGTCAGCGTGACGATGGGCACGTCATCGATGCCCTTGGGCTTGATGACGGGCTCCTGCACGCCCAGCTCGGGCGAGGCCCAATCGCGGTTGGCCTGGATGGTGTCGTAGAGCCGCACCAGCGCCTGGATCGGATCCTCGCCCACCTGGTACTGCACGGTGATGATCGCCATGCCGGGGCGCGACACGGAATAGACATGCTCGATGCCGGAGATGCGCGACAGCACTTGCTCGGCGCCCCGCGCCACGAGGTTCTCGACGTCGCTCGCCGAGGCGCCCGGAAAGGGCACGAAGACGTTGGCCATGGTGACGTTGATCTGCGGCTCCTCCTCGCGCGGGGTCACCAGCGTGGCGAAGAGGCCGAGCAGCATGGCGATGATCGCCAAGAGCGGCGTCATCGAATTGCGCAGGAACAGCGCGGCGATGCGTCCGGAAATGCCCATGGCTACGGCTTGGCCGGGGCTTGCTGCTTGAGGCCGATACCGGCTTTCACGGGATCGAGCGCGACCTTGTCGCCGGGCCTGATGCCGGCCAGAATTTCCAGCCGGCCGCCGGCGACGGCCTCGCCCGGTCTCACCTGACGCAGGCGCGGCTGGCTCTTGTCGTCGAGCACATAAACCGCCGTGACTTCGCCGCGACGCAGGATCGCCGCCGCCGGCACGGTGAGCTTGGCGCCCTGGCCGGTGACGAAATGAGCGCGCGCGGCCATGCCGGGGATAACGCCTTCGAGGTTGTCCGGCAGGGTGAGCCGGGCGGTGACCGTGTGCGAGCGCGGGTCGGCGGCCGGCAGTATCTCGACGCGAGTAGCGTCCACCCACAGGCCGGTCTCGGGAAATTCGACCCTGGCGCGGGCGATCTTGCGCACCTCGGCCAGCTTGTACTGCGGCACGCTGGCGACGACGCGCATGCCTTTCGGATCGAACACCGTCACCAGCGGCTTGCCCGGCGCGGCGAGCTCGCCGAGTTCGGTGTGGCGCTGGCTGACGATGCCGGACAGCGGCGCCGTCACCAGCGCATGCGACAGCGTGGCGCCGCTGGCGCCGGCGCTGGCCTGGGCGGCCTTGTAGGCGGCCTCGGCCTGGTCAAGCGCGGAGGGGCTCATGAATTTCCGTTCGACCAGATTCCTGGTGCGCTCAAAATTGGCCTTGGCCTGCGCCAGTTGCGCCTGGGCGCCGGCGACCCCCTCGGCTGCCTCGCGCGCGTCGATGCGCATCAGCGTCTCGCCCTGCCTGACGCGGGCGCCGGCATCGACGCGCACCTCCACCACCCGCCCCGCCACCTGCGCCGCCACGGTGGCCTGGCGCACGGCCTCGACCACGGCCTCGGCCGGATAGGTCAGTTCGACGTCGCGCAGTTGCACGGTTTCGGTCGTCGGGGCGGCGGCAGGGGCCGCCGGCGCGGTTGCCGTCGCTTGTGCCAATGCGGCGGCTGCCGGCAGCCAAGCGCTCGCCAGCAGCACGTGGACGATACTGCGACGCAACAGGAATTGAGGGAGCGTTAGTTTCATGGTGTATCAGTATATGCTTATACTCAAGAATATCAAGCCGTAACCCGCACAGAAATACTCAATCCAAGGCATATTTAGCCATTGCATCAATAACATAATCGGCCTCGCCGACGGGCGCAACAATATCCACCGCCAGGTTCGGGTGCCGGTCCAGGGCGGCGCCGACCAGCAGCGGAAGATCCTTCCTGACATGGCTGCCGGCCGCCATGAAGATCGGCACGATGGAGATCTCGGTCACGCCTCGGGCGGCAAGGCTGTCGATCGCCTCGTCGAGAGTCGGCCGCATCAGTTCGAGAAAACCGAGTTCGATCAGAGCGCCCGGCTGCTGCCGCTCCATCGAGGCGCGAATGCGATGAAAGGGCTGCGCCCAGTCGGGATTGCGAGCGCCGTGACCGAACAGGATGATGCCTTTCATGCGGGTTCCTTCCGGATGTTTTGCACCTTATTAGGTCTCGATCCACGGGGGGGGGGAAAGAGCTATGTGCCCACCTGTTTTCGCAGACGAGCGATGGTGGCTTCCAGGTCAAAGTTATTCGCCCGCTCGACCAGTTTTTCGATGCTGTAGCCCGCTTCGGCATTAAGAGCGGCCTTCACCGCCCACAACTCTTGCAGGATCGGGTCTTCGCGGCCCAGGCGAGTACGTTTCGGCGTGGCGCCGGATAGGGTTTCGGGTTGAGGTTTCATGGCAATGTCTCCAACAGTTCTTCGGGGGTGGCCAGCAATGGGGATGCAAAGCCGAGTTGCTCGATGTGCTTCTGCAAGCGGTATTTCGCCGCTGGCGAAACCATGTGGGCAAAGTTCCAGGTGGCGATGTATTCGACTTGGGCAATCGTTGCCAGTGCAATGTGCAAAGCATCTTCCTCTTCAGTGGCCGGTACTGCGTGCGTTTCGATCAACTTTGCGGCAAGTTGCTTCGCCGCCGGCTCGATGGCGAGTCGATCGACTGTACGGCAGATTCTTACCCTTGCCAGCGCCGCGTCCGGGTCGCCCGCGGCAAGCTCCTGAAGGACCAGATTTGAAATCAAGGGTTGAAATGCCTGGTTGCGCAATTCCCACCATTCGCGCGTCGTTTCCTGTCGCGCGGCAATCACCAGATCACGACTGGGTCGGGAGGTCAGGTAGCTGATGACGGATGTTTCAACATAGATGCGGGGTATCGCCATGTTCATCCCTCCAATTCAAAATCGGCACGAATGTCGACAAGGGTTTTCTCGCTCAGCCCGGCTTGCCGGGAAAATTCTGGCCAGTGGTCGATGGCGGCGCGGACATCCTCGAGCGCATCCCGAGGGCGGCGGACGCCGAAGCGGTCGGCCTCGGCCAACAGATCGGCGCGGGTGATGCCGCTGAATTTGCCATTGACGCACATGAGGTGTTGATACGTCCATTCCCCCTTTGGGTTGTAGGCATGGGTCACGTCGTAGGCCGGCGCCAGTTCCCAGGTGCCGCCCTGCTTCAGGCGGAAGGCGAAGTTCTTGCTGTGATCGTCGCAATTCTTGGCCATGACGTTGAAGGCCATGCGGCGGAAGGCCTGGCCGATGGCCTCGTCGCCCAATTTGAGTTGCGCGATGGCCATGAAGAGTTGGGCATAGGCGTGGGTGGCGCGCTGCTTGTAGTCGAGGTGGCTCATGGCGCAGAGCGTCTGAACGTGGTGCTTGATCGTCTGACCTTCGGCGATGTCGCGATCGAAGCGGCGGGTCATGAAATGGGCGCGTCCGCTTTCTTCGAGCAGCCGACAGGGGGACATGCGAATGCCGGCGGCCTTGGCCATCAGATGGTAGGCGTATTCGATGCGGCCGTAATCGGCGTTCCCACCCAGTTCGGCGTCCTTGCCGACGCCGTCGAACTTGAGCAGCCAGTGCTCGAAGCCAGGCGCGGCATCGAACTGGCCGCTGCGTATCTGGTCGGTCTGCGGGTTCCAGGCGACGACGGCCTTGGCGCGCGCGCCGCCGGCGCTGGCGCCGACGCGGACGATGTTGGCCAATGCCGCCTGTGCCTGAACATCGCCGGACAGGTCGCCATGCACCACCTTGCGCGCGGCTTCGACAAGGTTTTTCATTTCCAGGGGTTCGACGCTCTCGCGATGGGCGCCGCGCGCGGGCTTGAATTCCAGCGCGCCCATGCCACGCTTGCCCATGTAGGCCAGGCGGTCGAGCGTGGAAATGGCGCGCTTTTCGACGCCACGGGCAGCCATCCAGGCGTCGATCAGGGCATTGCCGAAGTCGTCGGGCAGGGCATCGGCCAGAAGACCGGGCAGGCGTTTGTAGCTCGGCTCGGCCAACTCGGGGAAAGCGAAGCTTGGGCGCGGGTCGTCGAGCGGCATGGTCAGCGGGGCAAGCTCGATGCCGGTGCGCCGCCAGGCCGGGTCATAGGCGAAGACGTAGCAGCCCAGACGTGGGTCGGGCGCCACCGCGCCGACGCGCCGGCCCCAGAGACGAACTTCGATGACGGGGGTGTCCATGGGGCGCTAGCCTGCCGAATCCTGCTTGCGCGGGCGTCGTGCGCGCCGCGGCTGTTTGGCCTGTCGGAGCAGGTCGAGCGGATTGACGCTGGCCTCCGGGGCAAGGAGATCGATCCCTTGCAGGTAGTCCAGTGCTTTCAAGACCCGCAACAAGGTTTCCACGGTCGAACCTCGCCCGCCTTCGAGATTGCGCAGGGCTTTTTCCGAGATACCGGCTTTTTCCGCCGTCGTGCGCTGGCCCAAGTTGCGACTTAGACGCAAGCGCTTCAGGCGCTCTCCCAGGAGTTCCTGAAGTTCGTTCGGGGCCGAGAAAGAGAGCGTTCCCATGAATTTTAATAAACGGTAACTATATGCCTGTTATATGGGTAAATAGCTATTAACCGGTATAGTTTGACCTTTATATCACAACTGAACTTGACCATCCGGTAGTTTCTTGATGACCGCCGTGCGCACCTCGGCCACCCAGGCATCGAGATCGGCCTCGTTACGCAGGATGCGGTGCGGCGGGTTAACAGTCCGGATTCCAGATGTTGCGGCAGTGCGTCTCGCGGATGCGCCAGGCTGCCGCGGCGCCGAACCAGGCCGCCGCCGCCAGCAGCAGCAGACCCCAGCGGTAGTCCTCCGGCGCATAGAGCCGCATGCCCTCGGTCATCGTCCCCGACCAGCGCCGGTCCATGATCCAGCCGACCGCCGGCTGCAGCAAGGCGCCGGCGAGG
Source organism: Sulfurisoma sp. (assembly GCA_030691075.1). Taxonomy (GTDB): domain Bacteria; phylum Pseudomonadota; class Gammaproteobacteria; order Burkholderiales; family Rhodocyclaceae; genus Sulfurisoma. Next base: position 11,903 of record JAUYFI010000125.1, read on the forward strand.
AAGCCGCCCATGTTGGTGACCGAGGTCGACATGCCGGACAGCGCCGGCGGATTCACTTCCTTGGCGCAGGCCCAGGTCAGCGTGAAGCTCGCCGTCGCCAAGCCCATCAGCGCGAACAGCCCGTAAGTCGCCGCCGGCGGCAGCGCGATGCCCGACAGCCACACCAGCCAGATCAGGCCCAGCAGATGCGAGCTGACGATGACCACCGGCTTGCGCCGCCGCAGCCGGTCGGAGAGCGAGCCGACGACGAGGCAGCCGATGGCGAAGCCGGCGAAATAGAGCGACAGATGCGCCGTCGCCGTCGCCCGGCTCATGCCCATGCCCTGTATCAGGAATGGCGTGGCCCACAGCCCGCCGAAGGCGAAGAAGCTGCCGGAAATGCCGAAGTTCACTGCCGCCGCCGGCCAGGTGGCGCGGTTCTTCACCACGCGCAACAGGCCGGTGAGGATCACGGTGCGGTCGAATGCCGGCGTCGGCGGAAAAGTCGGCGCTGGCGAGACGGCGGCGGCGGAAGAACCGGGCCGGTCGCGCACCAGCAGCCAGGCCAGCGCGCCGAGCGCCACCGACACGACACCGACGCCGACGAACACGCCGCGCCAGCCGGTCGCCTGCGCCAGCGCCGACAGCGGCGCGCCGGCCAGCACCGAACCAAGATTGCCGACCAGCATCGACATCCCGACGACGGTGGCGAAGCGATGCTCCTCGAACCACACCGCGATGATCTTGAGCATGGCGATGAACACCACCGAGACGCCGAGCCCGATCAGCGTGCGCCCGACGAGCGCGCCGTCGAGCGTTTCCGCCATGCCGAACAGCAGGCTGCCGCCGCCCGCCACCAGCCCGCCCAGCGCCAGGATGCGGCGCGGCCCCAGGGTGTCGACCAGGATGCCGGTCGGCACCTGCATGATCGTATAGACGTAGAAATAGGTTGCCGCCAGCACGCCGAGCGAGGCCGCCGAGGTCTGGAAGGCGGCGGCGAGATCCTGCGCGATGCCGGCCGGGGCGAAGCGCTGAAAGAAGGACAGCGCGTAGGCCGCCACCACCACCGCCAGCATCGACAGGCGGCGGCGCTTGTGCTCGGGGGTGAAGGTCGTTTTCAGGCTGCCGCCGCCAAGTGCATGTCGACATGGATGTCGGCGAACGGGCAAACGATCCGGTCGTTTTCGGTCTTTTCGATCAAACCCAACTCGATCAATGCGCGCACGTCGTCCAGCACGCGTTTCGGGTCGCGCGCGACCCGTCGGGCAAGCTCGCGAACACTCATCGCGCTGGCTCCCTGCATTTCCCGCATGAGATTCCAGCGCCGCTCGGTGAGTTGGCCGAAGAATTGCGCGGGCGCTTCAAAATTGAGGAATTCGCCCTGGTACCGCCCTTCGGCAACTCCACGGCCGGCACGCGCGCCCGCCCGACGCAGCGCGCCCCTCCAGTCAGGTTGCAATGTGATGGTCAGCTGCCTCATGTCTTTCTCCGTTTATCCACCGCGACGATGAAATCTTCGATGAGTTGCTCGATGCTCCCGAACCGATACGGGCGCTCGACACCATCAATGTGGCAGTGGTCGCCCTTGCCGCGTTCGTTGTCGAAGGCGATGATGCGCTGCCCGTTCCCGCCGAAATACAGGCTGTATTCGAAGTTGTGTTCGCTCGGCGGCATGGATTGCGGCAGTCGCCAGACACGCATCTGAATAATGTCGCCTTCCGGGGTTATGTCCTTGAAATCGACAATCAGTTCGGCTTGCATGTGGGCAATTATGCCCACGGAAAAAGCCAGAAGCAAATTTGCCGTCCCGCCAGCGCGCCCCGCAGGAAGTACCCTTGGGGTGCCGACTTTTCTACGGCGCGCGGCGCAGCAGCAGCATCAGCACCGGCGGCGTGACCAGCGTGGTGAGGATCACCATGATCACGATGACCGAGAAAATCGCCTCGTTCATCACGCCGAGTTGCTTGCCGACCATGGCGAAAATCAGGCCGACCTCGCCGCGCGGCACCATGCCCCAGCCGACGATCCATTTCCCCGCCGGGCCGGCGAAGAAGCCGGCTGCGAGCTTGCCGACGACGGCCGCTGCCGTCACGCCCAGCGCCACGGCGACGATGGCCGGATCGGCGAGCGTCCGGAGATCGACCTGCATGCCGGTGAGGACGAAGAACACCGGCACGAAGAAATAGCCGATGGGCTCGATCATGTGCTCATGCTGGTGGCCGGCGTGCTTGAGCAGGATCGGCCGCAGCCGCTCGGCCAGGCCGGGTTCGCCGGCCGGCAGCAGGGGCTCGATTTCGCGCACGATGGCCGGCCGCTCGAAATCCTTGAGGAACAGCGGCTCGAACAGCAGCCCGGCGGCAAACGCCCCGATGATCGGGGCGAGGCCGATGGCGTGCGCCAGCCAGGCCAGCGCCAGACCCGTGGCCAGCACCTGGGCGAACAGCATCGACGGGCCCGCGTCGAGCCGTGCCAGCCAGCGCGACGAATGCGGCGCGATGAGCCGGCCGAGCCAGATGCTGCCGGCGAGGAACAGCACCGCCTGGGCAATGATCCACGACACCTGGCCGACGCTGACGCTGCCGGCCTGCACCAGGCTCGACACCACGGCGAGGATCACCAGACCGAGCACATCGTCGATCACCGCCGCGCCGAGCACGATGCGCGCGGCGGGCGTGCCGAGCCTGCCGAGGTCGCGGAAGACGCGACCGGTGATGCCGACCGAAGTGGCCGCCAGCGTGGCGCCAAGGAAGAGATAGGTGTTCTGCGACTGCCCCGGCAAGAGCCAGGGACCGACGAGAAAGGCGCCGAGCACGAAGGGCACGACGATGCCAACGCTGCCCACGGCGAAGGCGCGCCCGCCGACCTTGACCAGATCGGCGAGCCGCGTCTCCAGCCCGATCTGCAGCAGCAGCACGATCACACCGAGCTCGGCGAGGAAGGCGACGATGGGGTCCTTCGCGATCGAGTCGAAGAAGTGCAGGCCGAGCAGCGAGAGGTTGCCCAAGACCACGCCGAGCAGCAGTTCGCCGAGCACGGCGGGAAAGCCGAAGCGCGCGGCCAGCGGCGCGAACAACCGCGCGCTCATCAGGATGATGGCGAGCCAGAGCAGGTTCTCGCCCACCGCGCCCGAGCCCGCGGCGGCCGCGGGCAGCGCGAAACCCAGCGCCAGCGCGCCGGCCAGCCATGGCCGCGCCCGGCGGTTCATCGTGTCTTAGCGGCCGCCCGCCATCGCGGCCAGCGCGGCGGCATGGCTCATGCCGGCGGCCTGGCGGCGCGCCTTGATGTAATCGGCCAGGGTTTCCTGCATCGGCTTGCCAGAGCGGCCGTGCGCGGCCAACGCTTCCAGCAGTTCCTGCGCCGTGGCGCGGGTCTTGGTCAGGTCGAAGAAATAGCGCGCGGAGCGCTCGCAGGCGGCGGCGACCGCCCGCTCGTTCTCGCCGCTGGCTTTGACCGTCTTGGCCAGCCAGCCGCGCACCCTGGCCACGCGGGCATCGTTGGCCGCGACATCCTCGTGCGTCGACTGCACGACGATCTGTCGCGCCATGTCGTCGCCTTCGACGATGGCGACGTGGGCTTTCTGCGCCACGGCCAGTGCAGGCAGCAGCAGTGCGAACAGCAAGGGCAGCAGTTTCATCTTGGCTTTCATTTCACGGAAAAAGTCGGCGCTGGCGGGATGAAATGCCCCGCATGGGGTACGGCGATGACGGCAGGCGCGGCCACCTCGCCTTGCTTGTGCTTCTCGTGCGGCTGCCAGTCCATCACGACCAGCATGACGAAGAAGCCGATGACATAAGCGATGGCGACATGCCAACCGTGGCGCAGCCATTGCACCGCCGATCTGGCCTCGGGGAAGAGGTTGGACAAGGCCACGCCGGCCGAGGAGCCGAACCAGATCATCGAGCCGCCGAAGCCGACGGCATAGGCGAGGAAACCCCAGTCGTAGCCGCCCTGCTTCAACGCCAGCGCGGTCAGCGGAATGTTGTCGAACACGGCAGAGACGAAGCCCAGCCCCAGCGCCGTCTGCCACGAGGCGGCGGGCAATTTCTCGACCGGCATCATCGAGGCGGACATCACCAGCGAGAGCAGGAAGACCGAACCCTTGAAGGCATCGGGCAGCAGGCTCCACTCGGGTCGGCGCAAGGGCGTCGACACCAGGATGGCCAGCACCACGGCGACGCCGATGAAGGGGAAGCTGTCGGAGAGGTGGTTGAACTTGACGTTGATGATGACGTTGGTGGCGATGGCGGCGACCAGGATGAAGCCGACGATGCCGATGCGCGTCCAGTCGATATGGCCCTCGGCATGGAGATTGCGCGCGATCGGCTGGTACTTGTCCTGCTGCATCGCCGCCGGAATGCCGAACACCACCATCGCCACCACGGCGGCGACGTAGGCGTGGAACACGTCGGCGGGACTGACGCCGTCGATCCACATCATGGTGGTGGTGGTGTCGCCGACCACGCTGCCCGAACCGCCGGCGTTGGAGGCCGCGACGATGGCGGCGAGATAGCCGATATGCACCTTGCGCTGGAACACGCTGGCGGCGATGGTGCCGCCGATCAGCGCCGCCGCGATGTTGTCGAGGAAGCTGGAGAGCACGAAAATCATGAGCAGCAGCACGAAAGCGCCCTTCCACCCCGCCGGCAGGAAACGCGGCAGCACCTCGGGCACGCGGCTGTCCTCGAAGTGGCGCGCCAGCAGGGCGAAGCCGAGCAGCAGGCAGAGCAGGTTGGTCAGGATCACCCACTCGTGCGCCAGATGCGCGCCGAGGCCACTGAGTCCGGCGCCGGTCTTGAAGCCGGTGAATAGCAGCTTGTAGACGGTGATGGTCGCCAGGCCGGTCAGCGCCACCTTGAGGGTGTGGTGGTGGAACAGGGCGACGCCGAGGAGCGTGGCGGCAAACAGGATGAAGTCCACCGGAATGCCAGACACGGCGGGGCCATCGGCGGCATGGGCCAGCGGCGCAAGAAAGGTCAGCAACAGGACAAGGGCGCCGCGACAAGAGGTGCGCATGACGATCTCCACAACACGATGCCCGATTTTAGCGATAATTCCGGGCATCCCGTTCCGGCAAGGAAAAACGCCATGATCAAAGTCCTGATACCCGTCGACGGCTCGCCCGCCAGCCTGCGCGCGGTCGACCATGTGATCAAGCTGGCCCAGGGCTGCGGCGACAAGCTCGAACTACGGCTGGTGAATGTGCAGCCGCCGGTCGACGCGTGGGAGGTCAAGCGCTTCCTGCCCGAGAGCGAAGTCCAGGCCATGCAGGAATCCAGGGGCGGCGACGCGCTCGCCGCCGCGCGACAGAAGCTTGACGCCGCCGGTGTCGCCTACACCCCGGTCGTGCTGCTGGGCGCGGTGGCGGAAACCCTCGTCGCCCACGCGCGCGAACAGGATTGCGACAGCATCGTCATGGGCACCCGCGGCGAATCCGCCATCCATGAGTTGCTGGTGGGCTCGGTGACGCACGAGGTGATCCGGCTCGGCGAGCTGCCGGTCACGCTGGTCAAATAAGCGACTGGTAGAGCGTTCCAACAAACCGATTACCGTTCGTGGTGAGCCGTGAGCTTGTCGAACGGTCGAACCACGATCATCGCTCCCAGGCTCCCTTCGACAGGCTCCCTTCGACAGGCTCAGGGCGAACGGTTTTATTGGAAGCGCGTTGCCGAAACGCACTACTAGCGCGTCGGGCCTCCCGGCCCCGCCGGCGCGGCCGGCTTTGCCGCGAATATCTCGCGGAGACGCGCGACCACGTCGGCCACCGGCGTGGCGTAGGCAAACTTCATGATGAACTCGCCACCCGGGCCGAGCAGGTACATGCCGGCGGAGTGGTCAACCGAGTACTGCAGCGGCGCGGCACCGGGCTCCATGACCTTCTCGTAGCGCACCTTGAAGTTGTCGGCGGCGCGGCGAATCAGCTCCGGCGACGCGGTGGCGCCGAGAATGCGCTTGTCGAAGAAGGCGGTGTACTCGCGCAGGACATCGAGCGTATCGCGCTCGGGATCGACCGAGACGAATATGGGTTGGAGGCGCGCGGCATCGTCGCCGAGCAGTTTGAGCACCTCGGCCATCTCGATCAGCGTGGTCGGGCAGATGTCGGGGCAGAAGGTGTAGCCGAAGGAAATCAACTGGAAGCGGCCGCGGAAGTCGCTGTCCATGAAGGCGCGACCGTTGGTGCCCTGCAGCAGGTAGCGCGGATTGACGCCGATGTCGGGCGCGGCGGTTTCGGTGATCGACTTATGGCTGGGCGCCGCCGGCAGCGACCGCGCGGCGGTTTCGATCTGCACCGCGAGCGTGGCGCGGCCGGGGCAGGCCCCCCGGTCGCCCTTCTTCACCGACTGGGCAAGGAAACTGTCGTTGGCGGCCTGCTCGAATATCTCGCCGTATTCGCGCGTTTTCGGTACGCGCATGATCATCAGCGCCTTGGCGCGGGCCACCGCGTCCCTGTGGCCGCAGGCCAGCGCGATGCCGTTGACGATCCCGACCTCCTTGACCGCCACCATGATGGCGGCCGGATCCGGGGCCTTCGGTGTAATCGGCGTGCCGCCAGCGCCGACTTTTGCGGCAAGGGTGACGGCGAACAGGAACAGGAGAAGCTGGCGCATGGTGGAGGACTCCGCAATGGAAAGCGCGGCCATTATAGGGAGGCTCGCGGTATAGTTGGCTTGAGCAAGATCAGGGAGTCCGTCATGTCGTCACGAATCTTTGTCGCGGGTCTGTTGCCGCTTTTCCTGTTTTTCGCCCAGCCCGCCGCCGCGCAGGAAGAACTGCCGCTGTCGAAGGGCCAGACCGTCTATCTGCCCGTGTATTCGCACCTCATTCACGGCAACTACGACCGCAAGGGCAAACCGGACAAGGTGCTGCTCTCGGCGCTGATCAGCATCCGCGGCACCGATCCGAAGCGGCCCTTCCGCGTCGCCTCGGCGCGCTACTACAACACCGAGGGCAAGCCGCTGCGCGAATTCGTGACGCGGCCGGTGACGGTGCCGCCGATGGGCACGCTGGAGTTGTTCGTCGAACGCCACGACGAGTCCGGCGGCTCGGGCGCCAACTTCGTCATCGTCTGGGACGCCGACGCCGCCATCAACGCGCCGCTGATCGAGGCCGTGCATGCCAACATCGAGGGCGCGCGTTCCGTCGTATTCACCACCCAGGGCCGGCCGATCCGCGCCGAGTGATGCGTAGCGCCTGATGCACCACCAGCTCCTTGCCCTGCTGCTGCTGCTCACCGCCGCCGTCGGCGCGGTGGCGGTCGCGCGCCGCTTCCGGCTGCCGTCGATGCTCGCCTACCTCGCCATCGGCATGGTGCTGGGCCCGCACGGCGCGGCCTTCCTCGACGAAAGCAGCCAGGTCGAGACCTTCGCCGAGTTCGGGGTGGTGTTCCTGATGTTCTCCATCGGCCTCGAATTCAGCCTGCAGCGACTCAAGGCCATGCGCTCGCTGGTGTTCGGCTACGGCTCGGCGCAGCTCGCGCTCACCACGCTGGGCACCCTGCTGGTCACCTGGTTCGGCTACGGCCAGGGCTGGAAGGCGGGGCTGGCCGTGGGGCTGGCGGTGGCGATGTCCTCGACCGCCATCGTCGCCAAGATGCTGTCGGAGCGCTTCGAGCTGCATTCGCGCTCGGGGCGCATGACCATGGGCGTGCTGCTGTTCCAGGACATCGCCGTGGTGCCCTGCCTGATCCTGATCCCGGCACTGGCCCGGCCCGAGGGCGACATGCTGCGCCAGCTCGGACTGGCCTCGCTGCAGGCCGCCGTGTTGCTGGTCATTCTGATCTGGGTCGGTCAGCGGCTGATGAAGCGGCTGTTCGACGCCGTCGCCCACCACCGTTCCGAGGAACTGTTCGTGCTGGCGACGCTGTGGATCGTCGTCGGCCTCGCCTGGGCCACCGGCCAGGCCGGGTTGTCGCTGGCGCTGGGCGCCTTCGTCGGCGGCATGCTGATTTCCGAGACCGTCTATCGCCACCAGGTCGAGGCCGACATCCGCCCCTTCCGCGACGTGCTGCTGGGCCTGTTCTTCGTCACCGTCGGCATGCTGCTCGATGTCGGTTTCGTGCTCGACCATTTCTGGCGCCTGCTGCTGGCCGTCGTGCTGCTGGTCGTCGGCAAGGGCATCGTGGTGCTGCTGATCACGCTCGCCGCCCGCGCTTCGCTCGACACGGCGCTGCGCACCTCGGCGCAACTGGCGCAGGGTGGCGAATTCGGCCTGGTGCTGATTCAGCTTGCCTTCGTCCAGAAGCTGATCCGCGAGGACGTGTTCCAGGTCACGCTGGCGGCGATGCTGATTTCGATGTTCCTCGCCCCCTTCCTGATCGAGCGGGCGGCGCGGCTCGGCGGCGAAATGGCGCGCGGCGACTGGGCGCACAAGGCCAAGGCCATCTACGAGGTGGCCACCAATGCCTTCGCCATGGAGAATCACGTGATCCTCTGCGGCTACGGCCGCACCGGCGAGCAGATCGGCAAGTTCCTCGCCGCCGAGAAGATTCCCTTCCTGGCGCTGGACATCGACCCGCAGGCCGTCAAGCGGGCGATTCCCGAGGGCGGCAAGGTGGTGTTCGGCGGCGCCGATCGCATCGAGGTGCTCAAGGCGGCGGGGCTCATGCGGGCACAGGCCGTGGTGATCGCCTATCCCGACACGCAGTCCGCCGAGCGGGTGCTGCGCGTCGTGCGCCAGCATCGCGCCGACATCCCGGTGATCGTGCGCGCGCCCGACGACACCGACGTCGACAGGCTCAAGCGCGCCGGCGCCACCGAGGTCATCCCCGAAGTGCTGGAGGGCAGCCTGATGATCGCCGCCGAAACCCTGACCCAGCTCGGCGTGCCGATGGAACGCGCCATCGAGCGCGTGCGCCTGGTGCGCGAGGCCCGCTACGCCAGCATGCGCGAGTTCTACAAGGGGACGACAGAAAACGCGAAGTAGCCCGACTACCCCGCCGCGGGGGCGGCGACGAGCGCGCGCAGGCCGGCATCCTCGTGACGGATGTGCTGAACCAGCCAGTCGCGCAGGAAGGTCAGCATGTCCCGCGGCGCGGTCAGCGGGTTGGCGTGGAGTTCCCGGTGGAACTGCCGGAGACTCTTCTCGAAGTGGTGGTGTTGATGCTGCTGCCGCTCGAGACCGCCGAAACCGTAATGAGCCATCATGCGCTCCTCGGCGCGAAAATGGACCTTGGCGTATGTTTCCAGCGCCTTCAGCACGCGCCCGACCTCGCGCGCGCCGCGCTTGCTGATGACGACGTCGTGGAGGTCGTTGACCAGGTCGACCAGGAAGCGGTGGTGCGCGTCGATCACGTCGATGCCGATGCGCAGGGAATCGCCCCAGGCGACCCAGCGCCCGGGCACGGCCTTCACCTCCGGCAGTTCGACGATCTGATTCGGATCGATGATGTCGTCGCGATAGAGTTCGCGGATGCGCTGGATTTCGGGCATGGCCCGCAGGAACGCTCCGACGACTTCGGGATCGAACTGCTTGCCCTCTTCGGAACGAATATGTTCGATCGCCTTCGGCAGCGGCCACGGCTCCTTGTAGGGACGGTGCGAGGTGAGCGCGTCGAAAACGTCGGCGAGCGCGCAGACCCGGGCGAGTATCGGAATCTCCTCGCCCTTGAGCCCGGCCGGATAGCCCGAACCGTCCCACTGCTCGTGATGCATCAGCGCGATGTCGCGCGCGGCGGCGATCAGCGGGTCGTCGCCCTGGAGAATGCGGCCGCCGATATGGGTGTGCGTCTTCATCACGTCGTACTCGCCGGGCGTCAGGCGTTCGGGCTTGAGCAGGATCGCGTCGGCGATGCCGATCTTGCCGACATCGTGCATCGGCGCGGTGATCGCCAGCAGCTCGCGCTGTTCGGCGGGCAGGCCGAGAGCCTTGGCGATGGCCACGGCGAAATGGGTCATGCGCATGACGTGCATGCCGGTCTCGTTGTCGCGGTATTCGGAGGCCGCGCCAAGGCGGCGGATGGCATCGGTGCGGGCATCCTCCAGCTCGAGCTCGCGCACGCGCAGCATCTCGTTGATCAGGCAGCGCATCACCAGCCCCGACAGCGCGCGCCCCAGATCCGTCATGAACTCGAGTTCGACGGGATTAAGCTCCCAGTCCGGCTCGATGAAAATCAGCACCTGACCGACCCGCCCCTCGTCGTCGACGAGGGGCAGCACCACGAAGCGCTCGTCGGCCTCGCCCTGATACAAGGCGCGCTCCGCGCTCAAGCGCGTGACGTAGGCGGCGCTTCGAAAATCCGGGGCCACGCCATCGAGAACCGCAGCCACCGCCGTCGACACGTTGGCGGCGGGAATGTCCCCGTGTTGCGCCACCTGCACCAGCGCCTTGCGCGGGTTGAAAAGGAGGATGGCCCCCTTGGACAGCGCCCGTATTGCCGGTATGCCATCGAGCAAATCGAAGAGCCGCGCCAGCAGGTCGTCGAGATCGGACCCCGCCGAGCCGACCATCGTCAGATCGAAGACGAGTTTGCTGATTTCGAGAATTTCCTGGTTTCTGTCCATGCCCTTGTCCTGGTCGGCGCCGCGGTGGCCGCGCTCAGCCCCGCACGATCACGATATGCACGCGATAGGGGCCGTGGGCGCCGAGGACTATCGTTTGTTCGATATCCCCGGTGCGCGAGGGGCCGGAGATGAAATTGACGGAACGGGGCAGTTGGCCGAACACCGCGCGCGCCGCCGCCCAAGCCTCTTCCATCCCGGCGATTATAGTCGGCGCCGTCGCCACGGCGATGTGAGTTTCGGGCAGCAGGCTGACCGTGGCCGGCGAGGCCGGGCCCGAGCAGAGCATGAGCGTTCCGGTCTCGGCGATGGCGCGAAAACAGCCGGTGATGCCGACCAGATCGCGATCGACGGCGGCGCGCGCCTCGACCTCGATGCCGGCGCCGCGCCAGTCGAGGCCGGCGAGATCGGGCACGCAAACGGCGCGCGGGGCCAGTTGGCGTTCGGCGAGATAGGCGGCGATGGCGCGCGGCACGTCGGCCAGGGTGGCGACTTCATCGACCGTGCTGGCCAGCGCTTCGGAGCGGGCGCGGAAGGCGGCGAGCAGGGATTGGGGGGCGACCTCGGCAGGAGGGCGCGGCCCCGGTGCGCGGGCCGCGAGCGTGGCGTCGATGACGGCGCCGGCCGCCGGCGCATTGGCTTCGGAGCGGCCCAGCCGCTCGCGGATGCGGCCGAGGATGAGTTCGCGCGAATCGTTCATGGCGTATTCAGGCTACCCGGTTGCACGGCGCGGAGAAAATCCATTCCCCTGCCCTCCTCCCCGCGATCCCCCTGTCTTCCGCGGCTCATGATTTTTTCGCCTGGGCGTACAGCTCGCGGAAGGTCTTGCCCTGGGGCGCGGGAAAATCGCGGCCCACCGTCCATTCGGGCGCGACGCCGAGCACCGGGATGCTCTGCTTGCCGCCGGCGAGCCATTTCAGATAGCGCACGGCGAAGCGCGTGCCGAGATGATAGAGCGCAGGCCGCGCCGCCACCCAGGCCCAGGCTTTCAGCGCGAGGCGCTCGCCCAGTGGCCGCAGATTTTTCTCGACCTGTTTCTCGCGCAGTTTGCGCAACAGTTCGGGCAGCGGAATCTTGACCGGGCAGACCACGCCGCACTGGTTGCAGAGTGTGGCCGCGTGCGGCAGGTCGAGTGCGTTTTTCATGCCGGTAAAGAGCGGCGTCAGCACCGAGCCCATCGGCCCGGGATAGACCCAGCCGTAGGCGTGGCCGCCGACGGCCTGATAGACGGGGCAGTGGTTCATGCAGGCGCCGCAGCGGATGCAGCGCAGCATGGCGTTGAATTCGCCGGCCAGCAGGTTGGAGCGGCCATTGTCGACCAGCACGTAATAGAGATGCTCGGGGCCATCGAAATCGCCCTCGCCTTTCGTGCCGGTGAGCAGCGAGACGTAGTTGGAGATCGGCTGGCCGGTGGCCGAGCGGATCAAGAGGCGCAACATCAGCGAGAGGTCTTCCAGCGTCGGGATCACTTTCTCGATGCCGGTGATCACCACATGCACCTTGGGCACGGTGGTGACCATGCGGCCGTTGCCTTCGTTGGTGACCAGCGCCACCGAGCCGGTCTCGGCGACGAGGAAGTTGCCCCCCGAGATGCCCATGTCGGCCGAGAGAAAGTGGCTGCGCAGCACCTCGCGCGCCTCGCGCGTCATTTCGCCGATGTCGGTGAGGCGCGGTTTCTTGTGCACACGGGCGAAGAGGTCGGCGATCTCCTCCTTCGACTTGTGCACCACCGGCGCGATGATGTGCGAGGGCGCCTCGTTGTCGTTGATCTGCAGGATGTATTCGCCCAGATCGGTCTCGACCGGCTGGATGCCGGCGGCTTCGAGCGCCTGGTTGAGCCCGGCCTCCTCGGACAGCATGGACTTGGACTTGGTCGCCTTCTTCACGTCATGCTGTTTGGCGATGTCGACGATCAGGCGGCAGGCCTCGGCGCCGTCCTTCGCCCACAACACGGTCGCGCCGCGCGCCGTCGCGTTGGCTTCAAATTTTTCCAGCCACAGATCGAGGTCGGCGAGGACGCGGTCGCGCAGATCCTCGCCGGCTTCGCGCAGCGCCTCGAAGTCGCCGCCCTGGGCGCAAAAGTCGGCGATGGCGTCACGGCGCTTGTCGACGAACTTGCCCTTGACCTTCTTCAGGTTGGCCTGCAACCCGGCATTGGCGAGCTGCGCCGCCGCGCGGGCCTTGAAGTGCATGGACTTGATTTCCATCAACGGCTACCGGCCAGCACTTCGGCGATATGCAGCACCGGCGTCTCGTCGCCCATGCGGCGCAGCTTGCCTTCGATGTTGAGCAGGCAGCCGAGGTCGCCACCGACGACGGCATCGGCGCCGACACTGCGGATGTTGTCGCATTTGCGCTCGGCGATGGCGGCGGAAATCTCGCCGAACTTGACCGAGAAGGTGCCGCCGAAGCCGCAGCATTCCTCGGCGCCGCTCATCTCCCTGACCGTGACGCCGGGCAGCCTGTCGAGCAGCTGGCGCGGCTGGCTCTTGATGCCGAGGCTGCGCAGGCCGGTGCAGGAGTCGTGATAGGTCAGCGTGCCGGTGAAATCGGATGGAAGCTTGTCGATCCTGGCGACATTGACGAGGAAATCGGTGAGCTCAAACACGCGGCTCGCCAGCGCCACGGCGCGGTCGTGCCAGTCAGGGTCGTCAGCGAGCAGGCCGGGGTATTCGTTGCGAATCTGGTCGGCGCAGGAGCCGGAGGGAGCGACGACATATTCGTGGGCCTCGAACTCGGCGACAACCTTCTTCGCCAGCATCGCGGCCGCGGCGCGGTCGCCCGAGTTGAAGGCGGGCTGGCCGCAGCAGGTCTGGCTTTCGGGCACGATAACCTCGCAACCGGCGGCTTCGAGCAGGCGGATGGCGGCGAAACCGATGCGCGGGCGCATCAGGTCGACCAGACAGGTCACGAACAAGGCTACACGCATAACACTTCCCTCCTCCAAACCGGCATTTCGCTTGTCATTTCACGCTATAGTTGCGCGGATTCCACATTGTGAAACCATCATCTTGCCGCGCCCTTACGCCCCGAAGGAAGTCCGACCGAAGGAAGTGCAGAGCCCCTTGGAGGACAACGCTTCCGCAACCGCCGAACCCGCCAAAGGCCCGATCCAGGTCATCGAACGCATGATGACGCTGCTCGACGTATTGTCGCACCATCCCGATCCGGTCAGTCTCAAGCAACTCGCGCTCGACAGCGGCCTGCATCCCTCGACGGCACACCGCATTCTCGCGGCCATGGCGGCCAGCGGGCTCGTCGAGCGTGGCGAGCCCGGCAGCTATCGCCTCGGCATGCGCCTGCTCGAATTGGGCAACCTGGTGAAGGAGCGCATCGGCGTGCGCGAAACAGCGCTGCCGCCGATGCGCGAACTGCATGCACGGATCGGCGAGAGCGTGAATCTGGGTGTGCGCCAGGGCGACGAAATCGTCTATGTCGAGCGAACATCGAGCGGCCGGTCCTCGGTGCGCGTGGTGCACCTGGTCGGCGCCCAGGCGCCGCTGCACGTCACGGCTGTCGGCAAGCTCTATCTGGCGCGGGACACGACGGCCGAGGTGCGGGACTATGCGCGGCGCACGGGGCTGCCTGGCTTCACCGCGACCTCGCTGACCACCCTGCCGGCACTGGAACAGGAACTCGCCCGCGTGCGCCGCGAGGGCGTCGCCTACGACAACGAGGAAATCGAAACGGGGCTGCGCTGCGTCGCCGCGCCGGTTCGCGACGACAGCGGGGAACTGGTGGCGGGGCTCTCGGTGTCGGCGCCGGCCGAGCGCTACGACCCGGCCTGGGTACCGCTGATTCGAGCAGCCGCGGATGCCATTTCCGCGGGCCTTGGCTTCGCTACGGCCCGAATAAGGGTTTAGCCGGAGATCGCGCGGGTCGGCAGCGCGGCGCTTTCGATCCAGCGCTTGATGCGGTTGGCGTCGCCGATGCGGGTCATCTTGCCCCAGGAGTCGAGCAGCACGATGATCGTGGGCTTGTTGTTGAGCCAGGCCTGCATCACCAGGCACTTGCCGGCCTCGTTGATGTAGCCGGTCTTCGACAGGCCGATGTCCCAGGTCGGGCTCTTGACCAGGCTGTTGGTGTTGTTGAACTGCTGCGTGCGTCCGTCGATCACCAGCTGGTCGCCGGCGGACGTGGAAAACTCGCGGATCAGCGGGTAGCGATGCGCGGCGTCCACCATTTTCACCAGGTCGCGCGCGCTGGCGACGTTGGCGGCGGTGAGCCCGGTCGGATCCTCGAAACGCGACTCGCCCATGCCCAGCGCTTGTGCCTTCTGGTTCATGGCGGCGACGAAGGCCTCGCGGCCGCCCGGGTAATGGCGCGACAGCGCGGAAGCGGCGCGGTTCTCCGAGGACATCAGCGCCAGCCGGAGCATTTCCTCGCGCGAGAGCCGGATACCGACCTTGAGGCGCGAGCGCGTGCCCTTGAGCACGTCGACGTCGTCGTCGCCGATGGTAAGGGTCTCGTTGAGATCGGGCATGGCATCGAGCGCGACCATGGCCGTCATCAGCTTGGTGATGGAGGCGATGGGCAGCACGGCCTGGGCATTCTTTTCGTAGAGCACGGCGCCCGTGGCCTGGTCGAGAACCAGCGCGGAGGCGGATTGCACGGACAGATTCTTGGCGTCTTCGAGCGAGGCACTCCGGTAGGCACGCGCCCTGGCGGCCAATCTGACTTTGCCGGCGGGCATGTTGCCGACGTGCTTCTTGGCGATGGTGACTTTTTTCCTGGTCGCGGCTTCGACAGCGGTCGGACCGGCAGCCAGCGAGGCAATGCCGGCAGCGGCGAACAGCGCAATGATCGCTTTTCTCATGAGTTGACTCATTTGACCTGTCCCGGACAACGACCCGAGTGTATCACCCCAAAAATGCTTTACAAGTGGGGATAACGGCAGTATCCGTTAAAAATAAACGACTTGCCGCTTGAATTTCATGTGATGTCGAGGAAACGGCGGATTTCGTCGCCTCGCGCCAGTGTGTCGCGATGGCCGAGTTCGATCAGGGCCCGGGTGTAGGGCGGCTCGAACAGCAGGTAGCTCGCCAGCGCCCCGCCCTCCCGCCGCGTGGCGCCGATGCCTTCAATCAGCGCGCGTACCGGCAGGGGCAGCGCGCCGACATGATCGGCCGCCAGGTGATCGAGCCGTCGCGAGGGTGAGAGCGCCAGCACGTCGAGCTGGCGTGGTGTGGTGGCGCTGGCGCGCGTTTCCGCCGGAATCAGTTGCAGGGTCTGGTTGATGTGCCGCGCGCGCTCAAGGTCGGCCGACAGGGGGTCGACGTAGATGCCGGACAACGCATGGCCGGCAATTCGCGCCAGCGAGGGAGTGTCCTCGCCCGGCTCACGCTCCTCGCCCTCGTCGGACATGCGCCCTTCGCCGATCACCATGAGCTTTTCCGCGCCGAGGCGAATGGCCGGCGACATGGGCGAGAGTTGCCGCATGGCGCCATCGCCGAAATACTCGCGATTCATTCTGACCGCGGGAAAGAGGAACGGGATGGCATTCGATGCCATCAGGTGGTCGATGCCGAGAATGACGTGGGCGCCGACGCGCTGGCCGCTGTTCCACGGTTCGAGGTCGGCACGGCCCTGGAAGAAACTGACGCTCTGGCCCGAGGCGTAGCCCGAGCAGGTCACTGACAGCGCCAGCAGCGCGTGGCCGGCGACCGCCGGCTCGAGTTGCTCGAAATCCACGGCCCGTTCGAGCAGGCGGCGCAACGGCGCATTGTCGAGCAGGGATCGCGAATTGCGCCGGAGCAACCAGCGGGCGCCGGCCGCCACCATGCTCAAGGCGTCGGCACGGTAAACATCGCCGGCGTGGATGTTGGACCAAAGATCCTCGAGGGTGTCGACGCCGGCGGCGAAGTCCCGCGCGCGCACCGCCAGCACGGCGGCGTTGAGGGAACCGGCGGAAGTGCCGCACAGAATCGGAAAGGGATTGCGCGCGGGATCGGGCACCAACTCGCGCACGGCCTTGAGCACGCCGACCTGGTAGGCGGCGCGTGCGCCCCCGCCACCGAGGATCAGCGCGGTTCTGGGTTGGCGGGACGTCATCAGCGCGCCTGCTGCGCCTCGACCGAAAGCAGCGCGGTCATGTTGACGATGCGGCGTACAGTCGCCGTCGGCGTCAGGATATGCACCGGCCGCGCCGCGCCCAGCAGCAGCGGGCCGACGGTGAGGCCGTCGCCGGCGGCGGTCTTCAGCAGGTTGAAGGAGATGTTGGCGGCGTCGAGCGTCGGCATCACCAGCAGGTTGGCCTGGCCGGAAAAATTGGCGTTGGGGAAAACCTGGCGGCGAATATCGGGATCGAGCGCGGCGTCGCCGTGCATCTCGCCGTCGACCTCGATGGCGGGTGCCCGCTCGCGCAGGATGGCCAGCGCCTCGCGCATTTTCACGGCGGTCGGCGTTTCGTGGGTGCCGAAGCTCGAATGCGAGAGCAGCGCCACCTTGGGCGTCATGCCGAAACGCCGCACCTCTTCCGCCGCCAGCATGGTCATCTCGGCCAGCTGCCCGGCGGTCGGATCGTAATTGACATAGGTGTCGCCGATGAACACCGTGCGCTTGGGCAGGATCAGCATGTTCATGGCGTAGAAATGCTCGACGCCGGGCTTCTTGCCAATCACGTCGGCGATGTAGCGCAGGTGCAGCGAATGGGTGCCGAAGGTGCCGCAGAGCATGCCGTCGGCGTAATCGTGGCGCACCAGCATGGCGCCGATCAGGGTGGTGCGGCGGCGCATTTCCCTTTTCGCATACTCAACCCCGATGCCCTTGCGGCACATCAGGGTGTAGTAGTCCTGCCACAGCTCCTTGTAGCGCGGGTCAGAATCAGGATTGACCAGTTCGAAATGCTCGCCGGCGCGCAGGCGCAGGCCATGGCGGGCGATCTGCTTGTCCACGACCTCGGGGCGGCCGATCAGGAGAGGCCTGGCCAGCCCCTCATCGACCACGGTCTGCACCGCGCGCAGCATGCGCTCGTCCTCGCCTTCGCAGAAGACGATGCGCGCCGGCGTGTTCTTGGCCGCGGCGAACACCGGTTTCATGACGAAGCCGGAGTGGTAAACAAACTCCGACAACCGCTGACGGTAGGCGTCCATGTCGGCGATGGGGCGTGTCGCCACGCCCGAGTCCATCGCCGCCTGCGCCACCGCCGGTGCCACCTTGAGGATCAGGCGCGGATCGAAGGGCTTGGGGATCAGGTACTCGGGGCCGAACGCCAGTTCCTCGGTACCGTAGGCGGCGGTGACCACCTCGGACTGCTCGGCGTGGGCCAGTTCGGCGATCGCCTTCACCGCGGCGATTTTCATCGCCTCGTTGATGGTGGTGGCGCCGACGTCGAGCGCACCGCGGAACATGAAGGGGAAGCAGAGCACGTTGTTGACCTGGTTCGGATAGTCCGAACGGCCGGTGCCGACGATGCAGTCCGGCCGCACGGCCTTGGCGTCCTCGGGCAGGATCTCGGGGTCGGGGTTGGCCATGGCGAATATCAGCGGATCCTTGGCCATGGCCTTGACCATCTCGGGCTTGAGCACGCCCTTGGCCGACAGGCCGAGGAAGATGTCGGCGCCGGGCATCGCCTCGGCCAGCGTGCGCGCGGAGGTTTCCTGGGCGTAGCGGGCCTTGGACGGATCGAGCTTGTCGCGGCCCGTGTGGATCACGCCCTTGGAGTCGCAGGCAGTGACATTTTTGCGGTCGAGCCCCAGGCTCACCAGCAGGTCGAGGCAGGCGATGGCCGCGGCGCCCGCCCCGGAGCAGACCAGCCTCACGTTCTCGATGCTCTTGCCGACCACGCGCAGGCCATTCGTCACCGCCGCCGCCGTGATGATGGCCGTGCCGTGCTGGTCGTCGTGGAAGACCGGGATCTTCATGCGTTCGCGCAGCTTGCCTTCGACGTAGAAGCACTCCGGCGCCTTGATGTCCTCGAGGTTGATGCCGCCGAAAGTCGGCTCGAGCGAAGCGATGATCTCGACCAGCTTGTCCGGGTCGTGCTCGTCGATCTCGATGTCGAAGACGTCGATGCCGGCGAACTTCTTGAACAGGACGCCCTTGCCCTCCATCACCGGCTTGCCGGCCAGCGGCCCGATGTCGCCCAGGCCGAGCACGGCGGTGCCGTTGGAAATCACCGCGACCAGATTGGCGCGCGAGGTGTAGAGCGCCGCCGTGGCCGGGTCGCGCTCGATCTCCTCGCAGGCCGCGGCCACGCCCGGCGAATAGGCCAGGGAGAGGTCCGACTGGTTGGTCAGCGCCTTGGTCGGCGTGACGGAAATCTTGCCCGGCTTGGGCAGGCGGTGGTATTCGAGCGCAGCGGCGCGAATTCTCTCGTCCATAACGATATTCCTGTCTCGGGAACCATGGTCGATTGTGGCACAATTTGGGCCCGGGTCTTTCGATTCGAGCCTGCGCATCCCTTTGGAGATGTTGATGAGCCAGCCTGTCCCCGGCGCCAGCGCGCCCGATTGCGTCAAGCACGCCAAACTGAAAGCCTGGGTCGCCGAAGTCGCGGCATTGACCGAACCCGATCGCATCGTCTGGTGCGACGGTTCGCAGGAGGAATATGACCGGCTTTGCGCCGAGATGGTCGCGGCCGGCACCTTCGTCAAGCTGAATCAGGAAAAGCGGCCGAACTCCTACCTGGCCTGTTCCGATCCGTCGGACGTCGCCCGCGTCGAGGACCGCACCTACATCTGCTCGGCGAAGCAGGAAGATGCCGGCCCGACCAACAACTGGGAAGACCCGGCGAAAATGAAGGAGATGCTCAAGGGGCTGTTCAAGGGCTGCATGAAAGGCCGGACTCTTTATGTGATTCCCTTCAGCATGGGGCCGCTGGGCTCGCCGATTGCCCAGATCGGCATCGAGATTTCCGACAGCGCCTACGTCGTGGTCAACATGCGCACCATGACGCGCATGGGCAAGGCCGTGTATGACGTGCTCGGCAGCGACGGCTTCTTCATCCCCTGCCTGCACTCGATCGGCGCGCCGCTGGCGGATGGCCAGCAGGACGTCAAGTGGCCGTGCAACCCGACCACCAAGTACATCGTGCATTTCCCCGAGACGCGCGAGATATGGTCTTACGGCTCGGGCTACGGCGGCAACGCGCTGCTGGGCAAGAAATGTCTGGCGCTGCGCATCGCCTCGACCATGGCGCGCGACGAGGGCTGGCTGGCCGAGCACATGCTGATTCTCGGCGTCGAATCGCCCGCCGGCGAAAAGACCTACGTCGCCGCAGCCTTCCCCTCGGCCTGCGGCAAGACCAACTTCGCCATGCTGATCCCGCCGGAATCCTTCAACGGCTGGAAGATCTCCACCGTCGGCGACGACATCGCCTGGATCAAGCCGGGTCCCGACGGCCAGTTCTACGCCATCAACCCCGAGGCCGGCTTTTTTGGCGTCGCGCCGGGCACGTCCGAGAAGACCAACTTCAACGCGATGGCGACGTTGAAGGCCAACATCATCTACACCAACGTCGCGCTGACCGACGACGGCGATGTCTGGTGGGAGGGCATGTCGAAGGAAGCCCCCGCGCACTGCATAGACTGGCAGGGCAAGGACTGGACGCCGGCCGACGGCAAGGCCGGCCGCAAGGCGGCGCACGCGAATTCACGCTTTACCGCGCCCGCCAGCCAGTGCCCGTCGGTCGACCCGAACTGGGAAAGCCCGCAGGGCGTGCCGATCTCGGCTTTCATCTTCGGCGGCCGCCGCGCCACCACGGTGCCGCTGGTCTATGAAGCCTTCAACTGGAACTTCGGCGTGTACATGGCCTCGACACTCGGCTCCGAGACTACCGCTGCGGCTTTCGGCCAACAGGGCGTGGTCCGCCGCGACCCTTTCGCCATGCTGCCCTTCTGCGGCTACCACATGGGCGACTACTTCAACCACTGGCTGAAGATGGGTCATGCCGTCGAACACACGCCGAAGATTTTCTGCGTCAACTGGTTCCGCATGAACGAGCAGGGTGAGTTCATGTGGCCGGGCTTCGGCGAAAACATGCGCGTGCTGAAGTGGATCGTCGATCGCGTGCGCGGCCGGGTGCCGGCGCGCGAGACCGTGCTGGGCTGGATGCCGCGCTTCGAGGACATCGACTGGAGCGGTCTGCCGATCACCCAGGCGGAGTTCGATCTGCTGACCCAATTCGATGCCGCCGCCTGGAAGCAGGAACTGGCGCTGCACAAGGAGTGGTTCGACAAGATGGGCGAGAAATTGCCAAAGCAACTCGCCCTGAAGCGGGAACTGTTCGAACTGGCGTTCATAGACTGAAAAGTCGGCGCTGGCGGGACGGCGTAGGCATGAGGA
Source organism: Sulfurisoma sp. (assembly GCA_030691075.1). Lineage (GTDB taxonomy): Bacteria > Pseudomonadota > Gammaproteobacteria > Burkholderiales > Rhodocyclaceae > Sulfurisoma. Next base: position 32,659 of record JAUYFI010000125.1, read on the forward strand.
TCGCCACGCGGATGGGGGATATCGCCCCCTTCCACGTCATGGAACTGATGGCGAAGGCGAAGGCGCTGGAAGCACGGGGGCGCAGCGTCATCCACATGGAAGTCGGCGAACCCGACTTTCCGACGCCGCAGCCGGTGATCGAGGCGGCGCAGCGCTTCATCGCCAGTGGGCAGGTGTTCTACACGCATGCGCTGGGCCTGCCGCAACTGCGCGAGGCCATCGCCGATTTCTACGCGACGCGCTACGGCGTGACGGTCGATGCGGGGCGCATTGTCGTCACCGCCGGCGCCTCCGGTGCGCTGCTGCTGACGCTGGGCGCACTGGTCAGCCCCGGCGACGAGTGGCTGCTGACCGATCCTGGCTACCCTTGCAACCGCCACTTCGTGCGCCTGCTGGAGGGCGTACCGCGTGCGATCCCCGTCGACGCGACCACGGATTTCCAGCCCACGGCGGAAAAAGTCGGCGCTGGCTGGACGGCGAGAACGAAAGGGTTGCTGGTCGCCTCGCCCAGCAACCCGACCGGCACACTGATCGACCCGGCACATTTGGCCGAACTCTGGCGGACAGTCAATACGCGCGGCGGCACGCTGATCGTCGACGAGATCTACCACGGCCTGACCTACGGCACCGAGGCCCGAACAGCGCTGGAGATTTCCGACGACATCATCGTCATCAACAGCTTCTCGAAATACTTTGGCATGACCGGCTGGCGGCTCGGCTGGCTGGTGGTGCCGCCGAGCAGGGTGCGCGACATCGAAAAGCTGGCGCAGAATCTTTTCATCTCGCCGTCCGCTCCGGCGCAACACGCGGCGCTGGCGGCTTTTCAGCCCGAAACACTGGCGATCCTTGAGTCCCGCCGCGACGAATTTCGCGCCCGTCGCGACCTACTACTGCCAGGATTGCGCGCGCTCGGCTTCCGCATCGGCGCCGAGCCGCGGGGCGCCTTTTATGTCTATGCCGGCATCGGCAATCTGGGAACGGACAGCTTCGCGCTGGCGGGACGACTCATCGAAGAGGCGGGAGTGGCCGCTACACCCGGCCTGGACTTTGGCGCCAATGCGCCCGAACGCCACATGCGTTTTGCTTACACCGTCGCTACCGACAAACTGGCCGAGGGCCTGGCGCGCATGGAGCGCCACTTCAAGGCTTAGCGTCGGCGACGATGCCCTTGAGAAATTCCTCGACGGCGTTCAGCGTCGGCGGTGGCCGACGATAGGCCAGATGGACGACTCCCGGCTTGCCGGGCAGGGTATAGATAGCGATGACGAAGGGACAGAAGACGATATTGGCGGCATTGGCCTCCATCATCTGGCGCGACACGCGGGCGCTGCAGAACTCGAGCGACTCAGCCTGATCGAAGACACGCTTCGAAGCGCCGATATCCTTGCCGGTGCGATCGAGCATGGCGCCGATATGGCCAGTGTAGTTGATGACCAGTCCCTGGCCCTCGATCGCGGCGACCAGAGATTCGCGGACCTCATCGAAGCGCCCCTTGACGACCGTCACGACCGGATCGTCCGCCGCCTTGGCGGCCATGCTGGCGAGGCACAGGAACAACACTGCCAGCACTTGCCTCAGCATCGATATTCTCCCCCGATACCCAATCAGCCCCCCACGCTCACTGCGTTCGCGGCCCCACCTCCCACACAGGAGGGATATGTATTTCGCGCCTCAACGTGGCCTCGGGCTATGGGGTAGTCCGGCGGCACCAAAAAGAAAAGGATGGTGACTGTCGGTAACAGCCACCATCCTGAATGACCGAGTACTGTCGATCAGGACGGCCGGGAACCCGTAGGGAAAGGCCAAGCCGCCGCCGGATTGAGCGATGACTTGAGACCGGGAGCGGCGGCAGTCGAAGGAGCCGGCGAAGGAGCAGCAGCAGGTTTCGCGGCAGCTTTTTTCGCGGCAGGCTTCTTCGCCGGAACCGCCTTCTTGGCGGCCGGCTTGGCAGCGGGCTTCTTCGCCGGGGCAGCCTTCTTCGCCGCCGGCTTCGCGACAGCCTTCTTCACCGCCGGCTTCTTGGCAGCCGCCTTCTTCGCCGGAGCCGCCTTCTTCGCCGCGGGCTTCGCGACAGCCTTCTTCACCGCCGGCTTCTTCGCCGGGGCAGCCTTTTTCGCAGCCGTCTTCTTCGCCGGGGCAGCCTTCTTCGCAGCCGGCTTCTTGGCTTTCTTCTCTTCAGCCATGTTGAACCTCCTTCACAAATTAACAGGAAAGAACCACCAGTTACTGCAACCCGTCTGGGCTAGCACGGATTATTCAATGCCTTCAAGCAATTGAAAGCGATGAATTCCTTGCGTTTCTCCGCCTATATTGCCCCGGAAAAACGCTGGCCGAGTTGCCGGGCCCCAGTGCTGCCCCGACATACTGCTGATGTGCATGGACAAGCCACCCCACACCGCACGCGCGATCACGACATGCCGGGGAAGCCGAAGATTCTGGAGCGAAGAGAGGGGAGACGGTAAAGCGGGGAAGCGAAGGAACGGGCGATGCGCGCGAAGGATCGGAGGTAAGGACTGCAAGCTGTGCTCGCCATCGATCTGCATCAACGTTTCCTGTTCCTTTTCATGACGGATTCGTGTGCTGCCAGTGCTTCGATTTTGCGTCGACCTACTAGATATAGTAGGTGACCCGTGAATTTCGACTAATTGTAGTGGTGGCATTTTTCGGCTGCAAGATTTTTTTGAACATAATCGATGCGCCTCTTCATTCGCGTTGCATGAATGCCACGCTGACGGTGATTCAATCGTCGGCCAACACGGCGAAACGACGCCAATCGAAACAAGGCCCCGGATCGGTCTTGCGGCCGGGCGCGATGTCAGCATGGCCGACCACGGCTTCGATCGGATAGTAGCCGCGCAGTACGCGCACCAGCTTGCCGAGACGCTCGTACTGAACGTCGGTGAAGGCTTGGTCGTCATCCCCCTCGAGTTCGATGCCGATCGTGAAGTCGTTGCAATACTCGCGGCCACGCCAGCAGGAAACGCCGGCGTGCCACGCCCGCTTCGACGTTGCGACGAACTGAACCAGTTCGCCATCACGGCGGACCAGAAAATGCGCGGAGACGCGCAAGGCGTGCGCTTCGCGAAAGTAGGGATGCCCCGCCGGGTCGAGGCGGTTGGTGAAGAGCTGCTCGATTGCCTCGCCACCGAACTGCCCCGGGGGCAAGCTTATCGAGTGGACGACAATCAGGCGAACAGCCTCGCCGGGCGGACGTTCGTCCTGGTTGGGCGAGACCACCCGACGCGCGCCCGCGCGCCCGTCCCCGTCTCCGGCGTCGGCGTCGAAGACAGGATTAGTCATTCAGTCCCAGGCGCTGCATGCGATAGCGCAGGGAACGGAATGTGACGCCCAGCAGGCGTGCCGCCGCGGTGCGATTGAAGCGAGTCTTTTCGAGCACATCGAGGATGGCCTGCTTTTCCACTCCGTCGAGATAGTCCTGCAGTGATGCCTGTCCCGGTTGCGGGGGCTCGGCGACACGAGTGGGTTCGGTAACGAGACCAAGATCGGCAGCATCGATGCGATCATCGACCAGCAAGGCCATTGCCCGTTCGAGAGTATTTTCGAGTTCGCGGACATTGCCAGGAAAGGGATAGGATTCCAGCGCCCTTCGGGCGGCCGCGGTCACGGTCGGCGGTTTCAGGCCGACCGCTCTCGCCAGCCGCCCGAGGATGTGGTCGGTCATGAGCGGAATATCCTCGCGGCACTCGCGCAAGGGCGGCATGCGGATCTCGATGACGTTGAGCCGATAGAACAAATCCTGGCGGAATCTGCCTTGCTCGACGAGGACCTTGAGGTTCTGGTGAGTGGCGCAGATGATGCGCACATCGACCGCCTCCTCGGTAGTTGCCCCCACTTTGCGAACGCGTTTTTCCTGGATGGCGCGCAGCAGCTTGACCTGCATGATCAGCGGCAGATCCGCCACCTCGTCAAGGAACAGGGTGCCACTATCGGCGGCCTGGAAGAATCCGGACCTATCCGCTTCGGCGCCGGTAAACGCCCCCTTGCGGTAACCGAAGAATTCGCTTTCGACCAGATTCTCGGGAATCGCGCCACAATTAACGGGCACAAATGGCTGGTCGGCTCGCGAGCTACGTTCGTGAATCAGACGTGCCGCCAACTCCTTGCCGCTACCGGATTCGCCCGAGATGTAGACCGGCGCCTGACTACGGGCCACGCGTTCGATCAAGCCCCGAACCTGCGCAACCGCGGGCGACACGCCAAGCAGCTGATGCATCTCGCCGGCAACGGTCGGTGCCGCGCCGTTCGGCAAATCCAGCGCCGAGCGGATCAGAGCGCGCAGTTGTTCGAGCGATACCGGCTTCGAAAGGTAGTCGAAGGCACCTGCCTTGAGCGCTGCCACGGCATTTTCCATGCTGCCGTGCGCCGTAATGACTGCCACCGGCAGTTCCGGGCACTGCTCGCCGACATATCTGACGAGTTCGAGGCCGTCGCCGTCGGGCAGACGCATGTCCGTCAGGCACACCTGGTAGCTGCCTTCAGCCAGCAAGCGTTTGGCTTCGGCGACGGTTGCGGCACAGTCGGCCGCCAATCCCATTCGCGCCAGGGTCATATCAAGCAATTCGCGGATGTCGGCCTCGTCGTCGACAACAAGGGCCCGAATCAGCTCGCCGCGTGCTCTGCGTGGGTTCGACATGCCTCTGTACTGAATGTGATTCGAAAATGAGCCCCCGGATGATCGTCGAGCAGATCCAGCTGGGCGCCGTTTGCCTCGCACAATTCGCGGGCGATATACAAACCCAGCCCCGTACCGCTGCCATGGGTCGTGAAGAAGGGTTCGAATACCTGCCCTCTATGTTCAGCCGCTATGCCGGGGCCGTCGTCAATGATATGCAATTCGACGGGCTTTGCGGTATCTCTCGATGGGATTTCAAGGCGAATCGCGCCGTCAGCCGGCGAGGCATGACGCATGGCATTGATCAGCAGGTTCCAGAGTACACGGTGTAGATGGGCTCGATCGAAACATATTTCGACGGCCCCGGGAGTCGACAAGGCGATGCGGCGCCTGGCCGCCAGATCGGATACGGCATGTTCGTCGATGAAGGCGGACAGGAAATCATCCAATGAGAAGTGCTCGGGCTGGGCGCGGTCGCGACGCCCGAGTTCCATAACCTCCGCCACCATGCGATTGAGGCGCTGCGTATTGTCGCCGATGATCCGCGCCAGGCGTCGCTCGGTATCGTTCTGGGTATCCTCCGCCAGCAGTTCGGCGGCATGACTGATCGAGGAGAGGGGATTGCGGATCTCGTGCGCCATGTTCGCCGTCAGGCGTCCGAGAGCAGCAAGTTTCAACTGGCGAGCCCGCGCCTCGACCCGCCCCATGTCCTCCAGATAAATCAGGGTGAATCCACCGGCGCCAGAAGCTCGACAACGGGCCCGAACCAAGCGGCCGCTCTGCGGCGAACGCAGATTGGTTTCGGGCCTGCGAGAACCGGCGCGCCAGGCGCCAAAGTACTCGGCCAACTGCGGTGACAACGTCGCCAGATAGCGGTCTTTCCCGTCACCGGCATCGAGCAACGCAACCGCTTGCGGGTTGTGTTGGCGGATTTTGCCAGCGGCATCCACCACCAGCACGCCGTCCTGCATGTCGCGGATCACCGCCTCGCTGATGCGTAGTTGATTCGCCAGTTCGACCCCACGCTGCTTGGCCAAGGCCTCTTGGGCGATGATCCCTCGCCCCAGCAGGCGCGCGGAAATTGCCGTGGCAAAAAATCCTATGCTGGTCAGGCCAACGCGAAAGAAGGCGCTGGCATCGCCATCGAGGCTCAATACCCGGTACGCTTGCTCGAAGAGCACGGCCACCGTGGCAAGCGACGCATGGAACAATGTCATGCGCCCTTGGCCGACCAGACCGGCGCCGGCCAGAACAACAAAGATCATCACCGAAACGCCGCTCTGACTGCCGCCACTCGCATGCATCATGAGGGTCAATGCCACGACGTCGGCGGCCACCTGCACCGAGAGCTGCGTATTGAAAGCCCGCCTGAAACGCAGCGCGGCCAGCCAGAACAAGCCGGCAGCGACAAGATAAGCAATGCTTACCCACTGGAAAAGACGGGGATTCTGCACGCCGATGTTCAGGGCGCCTCCACCCAGTGTTATGGCCGTCAGGAAGAACGTCGCGACTAGAAGTCTGTAGAAGGCGAAATACTGGACTGGGCGCCAGTAGGTATCGATCGCCACTTCGGCGTCACCCCTCGCGGAATCACGCAGTGATCGAATCAGGCTAGCCAAGCTGTCTGTGCTCCTCGCAGCAGTAGCTTCGCCCCTCGGCCTTTACGGCCTCGCTGTTTGGCACGTGCACCCCGCAATAAGCGCAAGCGACGAAGGCCTCGGGCAACTTGGTGCGCCCGTGTGCGTCAGGCGCAGACGAGCCTCGACCCCTTTTCGCTCGTACAAGAACGTAAAGTCCAATAATCACCAAGAGGAGAAAAATGATCTTGCTCACGGCTGCGGAAGTCGCTGAGAGGGCGAAGCTTACCGCGCCGCCGGTTCGGCGGGGAACCCGCGAACAACAGTGATCAGAAATTGGTCGGGGTGAGAGGATTCGAACCTCCGACTCCTGCGTCCCGAACGCAGTACTCTACCAGGCTGAGCTACACCCCGATTGCCTTGTCGCGACGATGCCTTGGCGCTTGAGACCTGATGCAGATTGCTGAAATTCTCGCGAAGGCGGAGCTCAGAACCGTCGCGCAACCGCAAAGTTCGCTAATTCTAGCAGACTGTCTTTGAAAATTGAAGGCTGTAGCGACAAGAGGGCATCGGTCGCCAGTTGAACTTCCGACCGAGCGTTAGCACGGGCGGCGTCGAGAGCTCCGCTCGTTCTGACGGCAGCAAGCACCTTCGGAAAATCATCGCGGCCACCGGATTCGATGGCGCGCCTGACGCAAGCACCCTGCTCGGTCGTGCCACTGCGCATGACGTGGATCAGCGGAAGAGTCGCCTTGCCTTCGGCCAGGTCGTCCCCCAGATGCTTGCCCGTCTCGGCTTCGTCACCGGAATAATCCAGCACATCGTCGATCAGCTGAAACGCGGTGCCCAGATGCATGCCGTATCGCGCCAAGCCCTCTTCGACCTCGCCATCGGCGCCGCCAAGCACACCGCCGAGACGGGTCGCTGCCTCAAAGAGTTTTGCGGTCTTGAAGCGAATCACTTGCAGGTAGCTCGGAATGTCGATATCGGCGTTATGGCAGTTCATCAACTGCAGCACCTCGCCCTCGGCGATGATGTTGGTGGCGTCGGCGAGGATTTCCATCACTCGCATGCTGCCCACCGACACCATCATCTGGAAGGCTCGCGAGTAGAGAAAATCGCCAACCAGCACGCTAGCGGCATTGCCAAAGAGCGCGTTGGCTGTATCGCGGCCGCGCCGCAGGTCGGACTCATCGACGACATCGTCGTGCAATAGGGTGGCGGTGTGGATGAACTCGACCACCGCGGCCAGTTCGTGGTGATGGGTGCCCCGATAGCCGACGGCCCCTGCCGCCAGCAACAGCAGGGCGGGGCGCAGTCGCTTGCCTCCGGCGGCGATGATGTACTCGGCCACCTGGCGAACCAGAACCACCTCGGAATGCAAACGCGAACGAATGACCGCATCGACAGCTTTCATATCGTCGACGATCAGGGAATAGCTGGGGGTGGGGGTCACGGCCTGGCCCGGAAAAAGCGGCGCATGCTATTGGCTGCGCGGGCATCCGTCAAGCGACGAATGGACAGGCGAGAGCGAGCCGGCAGGGTCACGATAAAGCTCTTTGACAGACATGCTTAAACGAATATAATGCGTGGTTTTCCGAAACAAGTCTAGCGGAGTCCATCATGTATGCGGTCATAAAAACCGGCGGCAAGCAATATCGCGTTGTTGCCGGCGAAAAAATCAAAGTAGAACAGATACCGGCAGAAGTGGGCGCTGAAATCACCCTCGATCAGATACTGATGATCGGCGAAGGCGAGTCGGTCAAGGTTGGCGCACCGATGGTCGCTGGCGCCAAGATCACGGCCCGGGTGATAGCGCACGGCCGGCATCCCAAGGTAAGCATTTTCAAGATGCGTAGGCGCAAGCACTACCAGAAGCATCAAGGTCATCGCCAGAACTATACCGAGCTTGAGATCGGTAGCATCTCGGCCTAATCAGGAGTCTTCATCATGGCACACAAGAAAGCTGGCGGCAGTTCACGCAACGGTCGCGATTCGGAAGCCAAACGACTGGGCGTCAAGCGCTACGGCGGGCAACTTGTTCCGGCCGGCAGCATCATCGTGCGGCAGCGCGGTACCCGCTTCCACGCCGGCGAAAATGTCGGCATGGGCAAGGATCACACACTGTTCGCGAAAGTGACCGGCACGATCGAGTTCTCGATCAAGGGCGCCGAAAAGCGGAAGATGGTGCGCGTCGTTCCGGCCACTGCCTGAACGTCCAGCCATCTGCCAAAAGCCCTATCGCGCAGATAGGGCTTTTGCATTTTTGCAGCCATGAAATTCTTCGACGAAGCAAAAATTGAGGTTATCGCCGGCGACGGCGGGAATGGTGCCGCCTCGTTCCGTCGGGAAAAGTTCATTCCTTTCGGTGGCCCGGACGGCGGTGACGGCGGACGCGGTGGCAGTATCTGGGCCATCGCCGATCGCAATCTGAATACCCTGATCGACTTCCGTTACACCCGTGTCTTCCGCGCCGAAAAGGGGGAGAACGGACGTGGCGCCGACTGTTATGGCAAGGGCGGCGGCGACATGGAACTGCGCATGCCCGTTGGAACGGTCATCAGCGACCATTCGACGGGTGAATTGATCGCCGACCTCGATCATGATGGCAAGCGGACACTGATTGCCAAAGGCGGTCAAGGCGGGCTGGGTAATCTTCACTTCAAGTCGAGCACCAACCGCGCTCCGCGGAAGTGCACGCCGGGGACGCCCGGCGATCACCTCGAACTCAAGCTCGAACTCAAGGTTCTCGCCGACGTCGGACTGCTTGGCCTTCCGAATGCCGGAAAGTCGACCTTCATTCGCGCCGTATCCTCGGCAAAACCGAAAGTCGCAGACTACCCATTTACAACCCTGCACCCCAATCTTGGGGTGGTGCGTGTCAATCACGAACGCAGCTTCGTCATCGCCGATATTCCAGGCCTGATCGAGGGTGCCGCCGAAGGTGCCGGGTTGGGACACCGATTCCTGAAACATCTGCAACGAACCGGCCTGCTTCTGCACCTTGTCGATATTGCCCCCTTCGACCCGGCATGTAATCCGGCGAAGGATGCCAAGGCGATACTCAAGGAGTTGCGCCAGTATGACGAGAATCTTTTTAAAAAGCCGCGCTGGCTGGTGATCAACAAGATTGACTTGGTTCCAGTGGAGGAACGCGAGGCAAGGGTCAAGGCGCTGGTCAAGAGCTACAAGCCGCAACGCCATTTCGTCATCGCCGCCGTAAGTGGCGAAGGTTGCCGCGACGTAACCTTTGCCGTCATGGATCACATCGAACAACAACGCCGCCATCATGAGATCTCGGATAGCGCAGGCTAAACGCCTGGTCGTCAAGGTAGGGAGCGCGCTGGTTACCCGCAACGGCGAAGGGCTGGCGTACGATTTCATCGGTGACTGCGCCCGCCAGATCGCAACGCTTCACCTCTCCGGGCGTCAGGTCCTGCTGGTGTCCTCCGGCGCCATTGCCGCCGGCATGCAGCGACTCGGGTGGCAAACCCGACCACACGCAATGCACGACCTCCAAGCGGCTGCGGCCATCGGCCAAATGGGGCTAGCGCAAGCCTATGACACGACTTTCGCGAAGCACGGGCTCAAGGCCGCCCAGATTCTCCTCACGCACGAGGATCTGGCGGATCGCACACGCTACCTCAATGCGCGCTCCACGCTGCAAACGCTGCTGTCGCTGGGTGTGGTTCCGGTCATCAACGAGAATGACACGGTTGTCACCGACGAGATCAAGTTTGGCGATAACGACACCTTGGGTGCGTTGGTAGCAAACCTGGTCGAAGCCGATGCCCTGGTCATTCTGACGGACCAGAAGGGACTTTACAGCGCTGATCCACGCCTTGATCCCAAAGCAACCCTCGTTTCCGAGGGGCGCGCCGATGATCGAACTTTCGAGGCCATGGCCGGCGGTGCCGGCAGCGGCATAAGCAAAGGAGGCATGATTACCAAGGTCCGGGCCGCGCAACGCGCCGCTCGCAGTGGCGCACATACGGTGATCGCGAGCGGGCGCGACGAGGATTCGCTGATCGCTGCGGCCAGCGGTGCCAATATTGGCACCCTGCTTTATGCCGTCGACTCCCCGCTGACAGCTCGCAAGCAGTGGCTTGCGGACCATCTGCAACTTGCAGGCAGACTGACTCTGGATGATGGTGCAATTACGGCCTTGCTTGGCGGCCGCAGCTTGCTGCCAATTGGCGTGCGGGCGGTCGAAGGCGATTTCGAGCGTGGCTCGGCAGTCCGATGCTGCGCCTCGGACGGTCGCGAGGTGGCGCGTGGCCTGATCAACTATTCGAGTTCGGAGGCCCGCCGTATCGCCGGCCATCCCACGCAGGACATCGAGTCACTGCTCGGTTACATCGACGGCACGGAACTGATCCATCGCGACAACCTCGTGCTGCTCTGATTCTTTGGCTGCTCAGCGACAACGCCCCGGCTGCATGGCAGCCGGGGCGTTGTCTTGTGTAGGGTAGTCTGGTGCTGACCTACTTTCGCCGGAGGTTAACCGACTATCATTGGCGCGGAGGTGTTTCACGGTCCTGTTCGGGAAGGGAAGGGGTGGTTCCGCCTCGCTATGGGCACCAGACTGAAAGGGGTGTGACCTGGGG
>JAUYFI010000126.1 GCA_030691075.1 Sulfurisoma sp.
AGAAGGCATTCAAGGAGGGCGACATGCCACGCGGACGACCCAAAAAGCAGAATGACAACGAGCCCTCGACCCAAAACACCGCCGCCAATGTCGGCTACGAGGCTCAGCTCTGGCAGATGGCCGACGCCCTGCGAGGCAGCATGGACGCCGCCGAGTATAAGCACGTCGTCCTGGGCCTCATTTTTCTCAAGTACATTTCCGACGCCTTCGAGGAAAAACACGCAGTTCTTGAGGCCGAACGAGCGCAAGGCGCCGACCCCGAGGACCCGGATGAATACCGCGCGGAGAACATCTTTTGGGTGCCGCCCGAGGCCCGCTGGCAGCACCTTAAAGCCCAGGCCAGGCAAAGCACCATAGGCCAGCTTGTGGACGACGCCATGACCGGAATCGAGCGTGATAACCCGGCCCTCAAGAGTGTGTTGCCCAAAGACTACGCCCGGCAGGCGCTGGACAAGACGCGCCTCGGGCAGCTCATCGACACGATCAGCAACATAAAGGTAGGCGACGAGGCCAGCCGTGCCAAGGACGTGCTCGGCCGCATCTATGAATACTTCCTGTCCCAGTTCGCCAGCGCCGAGGGCAAGAAGGGCGGCGAGTTCTACACGCCGCGCTGCGTGGTCAAGCTCCTGGTCGAGATGCTCGAGCCCTACCGCGGCCGGGTGTACGACCCGTGCTGCGGCTCGTCGGGCATGTTCGTGCAGTCGGTGGAGTTCATCCGCGCGCACGCCTCCGGCAATGGCAACGGGGGCAGCGGCAACGGCGGCAAGGTGGCGAAGGGCGCCCGGCCCGACATCTCGATCTACGGCCAGGAGTCGAACTACACCACCTGGCGGCTGGCCAAGATGAACCTCGCGATCCGCGGCATCGACGGCCAGATCGCGCACGGCGACACCTTTCACAATGACCGCCACCCGGACCTGAAGGCCGACTTCATCCTTGCCAACCCGCCCTTCAACATCTCCGATTGGGGCGGCGAACGGCTGAAGGACGACAAGCGCTGGCAGTTCGGCACCCCGCCCGCAGGCAACGCCAACTTCGCCTGGGTGCAGCACATCGTGCATCACCTGGCCCCCACCGGCTTTGCCGGCTTCGTACTCTCAAACGGCTCCATGTCGTCTAACCAGTCGGGCGAGGGCGAAATCCGTAAGGCGCTCGTTGAGGCGGGCCTTGTGGATTGCATGGTTGCCATGCCCGGACAGCTCTTCTATGCGACACAGATTCCCGTCTGCCTGTGGTTCCTGGCCCGCGACCGCAGGAACCATAAATTTCGCGATCGGCGGGGCGAAGTGCTGTTCATCGACGCCAGCAAGCTTGGTCGCATGATAGACCGCACCCATCGCGAACTGACCAACGAGGAGGTCGCACGCATCGCCGGGATGTATCACCTTTGGCGCGGCGAAAAAGAGGTGCCGCCGGAGGCGGTCGGCGGACTGACCGTCTATGAAAACATCCCCGGCTTTTGCAAGGCGGCAGAGATTGACGGCATCCGTAAGCAGGGCCACGTACTCACTCCCGGCCGCTATGTCGGCGCAGAGGAGCAGGAGGACGACGGCGAGCCCTTCGCCCAGAAGATGATGCGGTTGGTGGCTGAATTGCGAGCACAACAGGCGGATGCCGCCAAGCTTGATGCTGCCATTGCTGCCAACCTGCAGGAGTTCGGGTATGGCGGGTGAGTGGGTCGATTGTAAGCTTTCAGATGTGTGCTGTTCGATTGATTACGGGCTTACCGCCTCTGCGGCCGATCACGAGAATGGGCCGAAGTTCCTCCGAATCACCGACATCGTCCCCGGGCATATCGACTGGGATACAGTCCCGCATGTGGTGGCCGACGGCAAAACAACTGCGAAGTACAAACTTCACGACGGCGATATCGTCCTAGCAAGAACCGGTGCATCAACAGGCACCAGTTCCTACGTGAAGGACCCTCCACCGTCGGTATTCGCTTCATACTTGGTGCGCTTGAAAACGGCGCCCGAGTTCGACCCACGTTTTGTTGCCTACTACCTAAAGTCTGACAAATTCTGGGCGTTCATTCGCGGTGTTCTTGGTGATAAATCAGCGCAGCCGAACGCAAGCGCCACGACGATGACTGCGGCTCCGTTTCGAGCCCCGCGTGAGAAGGCCGAACAGCGGGCCATCAGTCACATCCTCGGCACGCTGGATGACAAGATTGAGGTGAACCGAAAGATGGCGGCGACGCTGGAGGCGATGGCTCGGGCGCTGTTTCAGAGCTGGTTCGTGGATTTCGACCCCGTCCGCGCCAAACTCGATGGTCGAAAACCTGCCGGCCTCGACGCCGCCACCGCCGCGCTGTTCCCCGCTCACTTTCAAGAATCACCCCTCGGCCATATCCCACAGGGGTGGACGATTGAGCCAGTTGGCGAAGTTGTCGAATGCGTTGGCGGCGGTACACCAAGCACCGTAGAACCAAAGTTCTGGGAAGGTGGCACACACCGCTGGACTACACCCAAAGATTTTTCTTCGCTTCAAGCTCCCATTCTCCTCGACACCGACCGTAAAATTACTGATGCGGGTATCGCCAAGATTTCTTCCGGCCTGCTACCCGCTGGTACGCTCTTACTGTCATCACGCGCTCCAGTTGGTTACCTCGCCATCGCCGCAATGCCTGTCGCCATCAATCAGGGCTTCATCGCCATCAAGTGTAATGAACGGGCTTCAAATTTCTTTATGCTGAATTGGTGTCAGACAAATATGGCCGAAATTGAAAGCCGCGCCACTGGCACGACCTTCGCCGAAATTAGCAAAACAAACTTCCGCCCGATTCTCATCGTGTTGCCACCGAAAGAATTGATGGTCGCCTTCACCGAAAAAGTTGCGCCACTCTACGAACAAGTCACCGCCAATCTTCACCAATCCCGCACTCTCGCCACCCTGCGCGACACGCTACTGTCGAAGCTCTTGAGCGGGGAGTTGCGCGTAGCGGAGGCAACTATTAAGCGACACTTAATAGTTCAAGACGAGGGTGGATGAAACCATGAACGAATCCAGCCAATTCCTGCTCTACACCGCGCCGGACGGCGCAGTGAACGTGGATGTTTTCTTCAAGGAAGAGACGGCGTGGTTGACGCAAAAGGCATTGGCGGAGCTTTTCGCCGTCAAGGTTCCGGCGATCAACAAGCACTTGAAAAACATTTTTGGATCCGGGGAGTTGGTGGAGGCTTCAGTTGTTTCCATTTTGGAAACAACTGCCGCCGACGGGAAAAACTACCAGACCCGCTACTACAACCTGGATGCCATCATCGCCGTTGGCTACCGGGTGAACAGTTTCCAGGCGACGCAGTTTCGCATCTGGGCGACCAGGACGCTGAAGGAATTTATCATCAAGGGCTTCGTCATGGACGACGAGCGCCTGAAGCAGGGCAAGCGGGTCTTCGGCAAGGACTACTTCGACGAGTTGCTGGAACGCATCCGGGAAATCCGCGCCAGCGAGCGGCGCTTTTACCAGAAGATCACCGACATCTACGCCCTTTCGTTGGACTACAGCGCCGACGCGCCGCTGACGAAGGAGGTTTTCGCCACGGTGCAGAACAAGTTGCATTGGGCGATCACCAGGCAGACGGCGGCGGAACTGATCTACGCTTCCGCCGATGCGACAAAAATCCACATGGGCTTGACCACGTGGAAACACGCGCCGGGCGGCAAGATTCTGAAATCCGACGTGGCGGTGGCGAAGAATTACCTGAACGAAAACCATGTGAAGGAATTGAACCGGATTGTCTCGGCCTATCTGGATTTGGCGGAGAGCCGCGCCGAGCGCGGAATTTTGATGAAAATGGCGGACTGGATCAAATTCCTCCACAGCTTCTTGGAGTTGTCCAATTTCCCGATTCTTCAAGACAAGGGCAAGGTGAGCGCCTTGGAGGCCAAGCTCAAAGCCGAGCAGGAATACGAAAATTACCGTCAGCGACAGGATGCTGAATATATTTCGGACTTCGACCGGGAGATCAAACGCATCGAGGGCAAGAAGTCATGAGTCTCAACGAATCCATCGTCGAAGACGCCGCCCTGACCTGGTTCGGGGAGCTGGGCTATGCCATCGGCCACGGGCCGCACATGGCACCCGGCGAACCGGCAGCAGAGCGGGGTTCGTTCGGCGATGTGGTGTTGGCTGGTCGGTTGCGCGAGGCGATCTGGCGCTTGAATCCATCCATGCCGGAAGAGGCGCGTGAAGATGCATTGCGCAAGGTGTCGCGCGTCGGCACGCCATCGCCCACGCAGACCAACCGGAGCTTTCACGCCATGCTGCGCGATGGGGTGCCGGTGGAATACCGGCGTGCAGATGGCAGCATCGCGGGCGATCATGCGCGGCTGGTGGATTACGATAACGCCAAGAACAATGACTGGCTGGCGGTGAACCAGTTTACGGTGATCGAAGGGCAGAACAACCGGCGGCCTGATGTCGTGGTGTTCGTCAACGGCTTGCCGCTGGCGGTGATCGAGCTGAAAAACGCAGCGGATGAGAATGCGACGATCTGGTCGGCGTTCAATCAACTGCAAACCTACAAGCAGCAAATCGGCAGCCTGTTCAACTATAACGAAGTGCTGGTGGTGTCCGATGGCACGAATGCGCGCATCGGCTCGCTGACGGCCAATCAGGAATGGTTCAAGGTGTGGCGCACGATAGGCGGCGAGGGCGATGCGCCAAAGTCCGCGCTGGAGCTGGAGGTGATGGTGCGCGGCGTGTTCGAGCCGAGCCGCTTCCTCGACCTGCTCCAGCATTTCATCGTGTTTGAAGAAGACACGGACAGTGACCGGCTGAACAAAATCATCGCGGGCTATCACCAGTTCCATGCGGTGAATGCCGCCGTGGAGGAAACGGTGCGCGCCAGCGGCATGATGGATGAAAATCTTCTGCGCCAGGATCAAGGCCATTACTGGGCGGGCAGGATGCACGGCGGCAAACCGGGCGACCGGCGCGCGGGTGTGGTGTGGCACACGCAGGGTTCGGGCAAGAGCTTTTCCATGCTGTTCTATGCCGCCCGCGTGGTGCGCCATCCGGCGATGCAGAACCCGACGCTGGTGGTGCTCACCGACCGCAACGATCTGGACGATCAGCTCTTCGGCCAGTTTCAGCGCTGCCATGAGCTGCTGCGCCAGATGCCGGTGCAGGCCGATAGCCGTGAACGCTTGCGCGAATTGCTGCAAGTGGCGAGTGGCGGCGTAGTCTTCACGACAATTCAAAAGTTCATGCCCGAAAAGGGCGAGAAGATGCCGGAGCTTTCGCCACGGCGCAACATCGTCGTCATCGCCGACGAAGCGCACCGCAGCCAATATGATTTGATCGACGGCCTCGCGCGCAACCTGCGCGATGCGCTGCCGAACGCGTCGTTCATCGGTTTCACCGGCACACCCATCGAGAAGAACGACGCCAATACGCGGGCGATCTTCGGCGATTACATCAGCATCTACGACATTCAGCGCGCCGTGGCGGACAAGGCAACGGTACCGATTTATTACGAGAGCCGCATTTCCAAGCTGTCGCTGAACCAGGCCGCGCTGCCGGTTATTGACGAGGAGTTCGACGAAATCACCGAGGGCGAAGAAGACGCCAAAAAACAGAAGCTGAAAACAAAATGGGCGGCACTGGAGGCGCTGGTCGGCGATCCGAAACGCATCGCGCTGGTGGCGGCAGACCTGGTGCAGCACTACGAGCGCCGCCTCGAAGCGATGGATGGCAAGGCGATGGTGGTGTGCATGAGCCGCCGCATCTGCGTCGATCTTTACAACGCCATCATCAAGCTGCGGCCCGATTGGGCGAGCGCCAAGGATGACGATATTGAAACCGAAAAGAAGCAGAAGTGCGTCGCAAAGATTGTGATGACGGGCAGCGCCGACGATGGCCCGGACTGGCAGCCGCACATCCGCAACAAACTGCGTCGCCGCGAATTGGCAACGCGCTTCAAGGACAGCAAAGACCCGTTCCGCATCGTGATTGTGCGCGATATGTGGTTGACCGGTTTCGATGCGCCGTGCCTGCACACGATGTATGCCGACAAGCCGATGCGCGGCCACGGCCTGATGCAGGCCATCGCCCGCGTGAACCGCGTATTCCGCGACAAACCCGGCGGCTTGGTGGTGGATTACCTTGGCCTTGCCGATCAACTGAAACACGCGCTCTCCATTTACACCGAGAGCGGAGGTCAAGGCAGCCCGAGCATCGACACCGCGCAAGCCATCGCGATGATGCAGGAAAAGCACGAGGTCGCCTGCGCCATCCTGCACGGCTTTAACTGGGACAAGTGGATGACGGGCACGCCCGCAGAACGCCTCGGCTTGATTCCCGCCGGGCAGGAGCATGTGTTGCAGCAGGAAGACGGCAAGCAGCGTTTCGTGCAGGTGGTGACTGACCTCTCACGCGTGTTTGCACTGTGTGCTGCGACTGATGAGGCTATCGAGTTGCGTGATGACATCGCGTTCTTCCAGGCGATCAAGGCGCAGCTCGCGAAGACTTCCGGCACGCAACGTCCGCCGGAAGAAATTGACGCCGCAGTTCGCCAGCTTGTCTCCAAGGCGATCATGGCCGACGAAGGCATCATCGATGTTTTCACCGCTGCCGGATTGAAAAAGCCGGACATCAGCATTCTTTCCGACCAGTTCCTTGCCGAAGTGCGCGGGTTGAAGCACAAGAATGTTGCAGCCGAGTTGTTGGCGAAATTGCTCAAGGATGAAATCAAGCAGCGCTCGATGCGCAATCTCGTGCAGAGTCGCGCATTTTCAGAGATGCTGAAGAGCACGCTTAATGCGTACCACAACCGCGCCATCGCGACGCAAGAAGTGATCGAAGAACTGATCAAGCTGGCGAAGGAGATGGATGCTGCAACGAAGCGCGGCGAAAATCTCGGCTTGAACGAAGATGAAATCGCTTTCTACGATGCGCTTGCCGCCAACGAAAGCGCGGTGCTGGCGATGGGCAACGATGAACTGAAAGTTATTGCTGCCGAACTCGTAACCCAGGTGCGCAAAAACGTGACCATCGACTGGGCCGTCCGCGAAAGCGCGCGCGCCAGAATCAAAGTGATGGTGAAACGCATCCTCAAAAAATACGGCTACCCGCCGGATTTGCAGGATGAAGCGACCAAGATGGTGTTGGCACAAGCGGAATTGCTTTCGGCTGAGTGGGCGGTGGCGTAGGCATGGCAAGACAACGTCAATGTTTAGCATTTCAATAAGCAGACGCTCGCAGCAAACGGAATCAGATAACCTGCGAGCGACCGGTTTGGCCGAGGAGGAGACGGTTCAGATGCCCAGCCGCAACTTCCGCTTCGGGTCGTGATCTGCCTGATGCCAGCCGCATGCGATCCAGCTACACGGCCGTTTCATGCCATTTAAAAAATGGCTGGAAGGATACCTGGCCAGCCTGTTCAGAGTAGCGGCATTGTGCGTGGAGGCCTTGGGACTCTACTGATACCTCAACGCCTCAATCGGCTCCAGTCGCGCAGCTTTCCTGGCCGGGTAGAAACCGAAGAACACCCCCACCGCCGCCGCCACCATGAAGGACATGACGACCGAGCTCAGGGTGATGACCACGGCGGTTTCGGTGATCTTGTTCACCAGCACGGCGCCGCCGATGCCGAGGCCCACCCCTACCAAGCAGCCGACGATGGAAATGATGATGGCTTCCAGCAGGAACTGCAGCAGGATGTCGCGCTGGCGCGCGCCAATGGCGACGCGGATGCCGATTTCACGGGTGCGCTCGGTGACCGAAACCAGCATGATGTTCATGATGCCGAT
>JAUYFI010000129.1 GCA_030691075.1 Sulfurisoma sp.
GCAGGCAGCAAGCAATGGCCTAAAGACGTTCCGTCGGCTCAGACGACGGACGTGGCTCTGGGCGGGCGTTCGAGCTGGGAGGGGATGGCCGAGACGAAGGTTTCGGCCGAGGGCGGCGGCGGCGCGCTCGTGGCGATCGGCGGGTTCAGGCCGATCGGGGCGGACAACATCGAGGAGAACACCGGATGAACATGCGGGTGGCGATGATCGTTCGCATGCCGCGACGAGTCGGTGGCGTCGCCCGGATCGACATTGCCGGCGATATCGACGCCATCATGATCGTGGTCATGAACATGGGCGTGGTGACCCGGATGCGCGACACACCGCGCCTGCCCTTCCAGTGCATCGCAAATACCGGCGGCGGCCGCGAAGGCGGCATTGAACGGTATCAGCAGGGCAAGCAGGAAGACGACGATGGAACGCATCCGCGCATATTATCAACTTGTGAAAACTTCAGGGAATTGCACACGGATTCAGGGTTGAGATGGATTTTGCCGGTCATCCAATCCTCATCGTGCCGCCAGCAGCCGGGCAGCCGCCAGCGGGTTCATGACCTCGATGCCGTCGCGCATGGGGTAGGGCGCGGCCACCGGGGCGACCACCAGTTTTTTCGTCGCCCCCACGTCCGTTGCGGCCAGGTGGAAGCCCCTGGAAACCGCGGGCGCGGAGGAGCGCTTGATTTCCACTACCCAGGTCTCGCCGTTGCGGAAGCTCAACACGAGGTCGGCTTCCGCGCCGTGCGAGGTCCGGTAAAAGCTGGCCTCGGCGGTGTCGGTGGCGGCGAGTAATTGTTCGATCACCAGGCCTTCCCAGCTTGATCCCGCCACCGGATGGGCCAGCACCGCTTGCAGATCTGCAAGGCCGAGCAGCGCATGAACGACGCCGCTGTCGCGCACATATACCTTGGGCGCGCGCACCAGTCGTTTGCCGACATTGCCGTGCCAGGCCGGCAGGCGACGCACCAGCATCAGGTCGCACAAAAGGTCGATGTAGCGCGCCACGGTTTGCCCGCTGACGGCCAGCGACGCCGCCAGTTGCGACTGGTTGAGCAAGCCGCCCTGGCCATGAGCCAGCATGGTCCACAAGCGGCGCAAGGTAGCGGCGGGGATGCGCGGGCCGAGAGCCGGTATGTCCCGCTCCAGGTAGGTCGCGATGAACGCATCGCGCCAGCGCAGGCTGGCGGCATCGTTCGTCGCCAGCCACGAGAGGGGGAAGCCGCCGCGTACCCAAAGTGGGTTGAGGTCGGCGACGGCGGCGTCGGCCGGCAGCACTTCCCGCGCCTGGAGGGGCGCCAGCTCCAGTTGCGCAACCCGCCCGGCGAGGCTTTCGCTCGCCTGTTGCAACAGCACGCCGGACGCCGAGCCGAGCAGCAGGAATTGTCCGGCGGCTTCGCCCGCCCGGCGCCGGATGTCGATAACGCCGCGCAGCACGGCGAAGAGTTCGGGCATGCGCTGCACTTCGTCGAGGACGACTAGTCGGTTGCGGTGGGCGAGGAGAAATGCCTCGGGATCGTCCAACTGGCGCTGGGCCGAGGGAAGCTCCAGGTCCAGATACAGCGTGTCGCGGCGACCTTCCGCTTCGGCCAGGGCGAGCGTGGTCTTGCCCGCCTGGCGCGGGCCGATGAGCACGACTGCCGGAAATTCGGCGAGCAAATCGGCAAGTTGTCGCTGGGCGAGGCGTCGGTACATGCGTGCATTATATCCAACTGATGGATAAAATGCGCGGTTAATTTAGGATGGCGACACATTTTATGGCACTTGATCGGTGATTCGTTAAGGCCCGCATCGGTACCGGACTGTTTTCTCAAGTCCGGCGCGATCCGCGAACCGACGGCGCCGATTCCCGGCTTCCGGCGACAACTGCCGGTCACCCTCGACGTGCTGCGCGCGGGAGGTAAATAGGCGCGGCCTCGCAGTGTTTCAGATGGCACGCCAGAACGTTGTGCTGTCGGCATGCCTGCATATCACGAGCGGGCTGCCGCCAGCTTCTTGGTTCGACATCAATCCCGGCGCTCGATCAGCGACCAGGTTGGAAGTTCCGGCTGGAACGTGGCGTGCTCGATGCCGTGGGCTTGTGTCCTGGCTTGCAGTTCCGCCAGCACCGCGGGCCACTCCGCCAGGCCATTCATTCGCACATGCGCCGACACCGCAGTGCGCTCTCCCGACAGGTCCCAGACGTGCAGATCATGCACCTCGAGCACGCCCGGAATGCTGGCCAGCTCGCGTCCCAGCTCGGGTAGCGAAACGGAGAAGGGCACGCCGTCGAGCAGGCCGTGGAGCGCCTCGCGCAGCAGGCGCAGGCTCGACGCCAGCACCAGGTCGCCCAGCACATGCAGGTAGGCGCCGCGAACGTTCATGTTGTCGCGGCCGCCGACAAGAATCCGGGCGACGCCGAGGTTGACCAACAGTCCGAGGACGGCCACCGCGCCGACCATGCCACCATCGATCGCTCGCGGCGTCTGGAAACGCGCCCAGGCTTCCCAGCCGATGCCGAAGACCACGGCGAGCATCGTCAGCGCGTTGATGCCGGCGGCCAGGAGCTCGACGCGCCCAAGCCCGTAGGAATGTCTGGGCGAGGGCGGTCGGGCCGCGATCCAGGCAGCCAGCAACGCGAGCCCCTGCGCGGCGCCGTCGGTGACCATGTGGCCGGCATCGGCCAGCAGGGCCAGCGAGCCGAAGCGCCAGCCGGCGACGGCCTCCACCGCGGCATAGGCCCAGGTCAGAACGAAAGCCGCGATCAGGCGCCGGCACGCCGGTCGCGAAACTGTTGCTCGGATCGGTCAGCCCATGGCTGATGGCCGGGTTGCTCTACCTGGGTGCCGGCCTGGGCCTGTCGCTGATGCGATTTTTCCAACGCTCGGCGCCGGTCCGTCTGGCGCGCGGGGAATGGGGCTGGCTGGCGGGGGCCATCGTGGCGGGCGGTATCGTCGGCCCCGTGCTGCTGATGTTTGGCCTGGCCAACATGCCGGCCTCGGGCGCCTCGTTGTTGCTGAACGCGGAAGGCGTGTTCACCGCGTTGCTGGCCTGGTTCGCCTTCCACGAGAACTTCGACCGCCGCATTGCGCTGGGCATGGTCGCCATCGTCGCCGGGGCCACGCTGCTGGCCTGGCCGGGCGAGGCCAGCTTCGGCACGGCGTGGCCCGCGCTGGCGGTGCTCGGCGCCTGCTTCGCCTGGGCGCTGGACAACAACCTCACCCGCAAGGTCGCCCTGGCAACCGATGCTTGCCGCCGCCGCGCTCGGCTGGGTTGCCTATGGCCTCAGCCTGGCCCTGTTCGTGATCGGCCTGCGGCATCTCGGTTCCGCGCGCACGGGCGCCTATTTTTCCGTCGCGCCCTTTGTCGGCGCACTGCTCGCCCTGCCGCTGCTAGGCGAACCGCTTACCAGCCGACTGCTGCTTGCCGGTGGCCTGATGGCGCTGGGCGTCTGACTGCACCTGACCGAACGCCACGAACACGAGCACGGGCACGAGCCGCTGGAGCACAGCCACGCGCACGAACACGATGCCCATCACCGGCACGCTCATGACTCACCCGTCGCGCCGGGAACGCGACACAGCCATCCCCACCGCCACGAAACGCTGATGCACGCACACTCGCATTTTCCGGATGCCCACCACCGTCACGGTCATTGAGACATGGCGGCAGGGCCATCGCCGTGCCGCCAGCGCCGACTTTTCGGCGTCATGGCCCCAGATCAGCCGTTAACCCACGGCCCGCGGCGGTCGAGCACCTTGCGCTGCTCGGGTGTCAGCACCTCGTACAGCGCCTTCACCGCCTTGCTGACTTCCTCATAGCCGCGCTCGCGCTCCTTGGCGAACTTGCTGGCCATGTCCATGCGTTCCGGCGTCGTGCGCGCCGCGCTCCACATTTCGTCACGGGCTTCGCCCATGCGCTTGGCCTGGGTCTGCGCCGTGGCGACAAAGGCGCTCCAGGACTTTTCCTGTTCGGGCTTCAGCTTAAGCGACGCCTTGAGACCATCGAGCTGGTAGCCGGCCATCTCCTCCGGCGCGAAGGCAGCTTGGCGCGGACCGCCCCAGCCGGGACCATGGCCCATCATGCCGGGGCCGTAGCCCGAGGTGCCTGGACCGAAGCCGCCGCAGCCGGGGCCGCCCGCCAGCACCGCGGAAGCGGAGACGAGGGAAACGCCGGCGATGCCGGCAAGGATCAGATTGCGAATCGATGTTTTCATGAGAATCTCCTGCGTAAGTGTTGTGCCACATGGCAAGACGAATCCTGCGCTCCACCTGTAAGCGGCGCATGTCAATGGCGGGGTTTCGGGTGAGCCACGATGACAACGGCGGTCTTGTCATGCTGTGTTACCAAATCGTCGCCCGCGACCCGCCGCAACCGCCGAAAATACGCGCACTTCAACTTTCGGGAGATCTGAAATGCAAACCTTTCGCTACGCCGTGCCGCAAGTCGCCGTCCACTGGCTGGCCGCGCTGGCCGTCGTCTTTCTGCTGGTCACCGGCACCTTCGTCCTCGCCGATCTGCCGAACGACGCGGGCAAGCTCGGCAACCTCGCCATCCACATGGCCATCGGCGCCCTCGCCGGCTTCCTGGTGATCGTCCGCGTCGTGCTGCGCCGGCGCCTGCCGGCGGCGCCCGCGGCTCCAAGCGACAAGCTCGCGCATGCCGGACACATGGCGCTGAACCTGGCGGTGCTGCTGATGGCGGCGAGCGGCATGGTGCTCGCGCTGCAAAGCGGCGTCTTCGACGCGCTGTTCGGCGGCGGCGCGCTGCCGGCGGACTTCAAGGACTTCACTCCGCGCAAGGTGCATGGCCTGGTCTCGCGCCTCGTCATGGCGTTCGTCGCCCTGCACGTGCTGGCCGCCCTGTACCATCAACTCATCGTCAAGGACGGCCTGATCGCGCGGATGACTTTCGGCAAAAAATAGGGCATGAGCAACGCACCGGAACACTTGCTGGTCGTCGACGACGACAGGGAAATTCGCCGCCTGCTCGGCGAATATCTCGACCAGGCCGGCTATCGCGTCACCAGCGTGGGCGACGGCCGGGCGATGCGGCGCGCGCTGGAGGGCAACCGCATCGACCTCGTGGTGCTCGACCTGATGCTGCCCGGCGAGGACGGCCTGATGCTGTGCCGCGAGCTGCGCGGCCGTTCCAACATTCCGGTGCTGATGCTCACCGCGCGCGGCGCGGAAGTCGACCGCATCGTCGGCCTCGAAATGGGCGCCGACGATTACCTGGCCAAGCCCTTCAATCCGCGCGAGCTGCTGGCGCGCATCCGCAGCATCCTGCGCCGGGCGAAAGCCCTGCCACCGAATCTCGAAGCCGAGGACGTCACGGCCTTCCGCTTCGCCGGCTGGACGCTCGACGTGTCCTCGCGCAACGCCGTCGCGCCCGACGGCCTGGTGGTGCCGCTGTCGGGCGCCGAATTCCGCCTGCTGCGGGTGCTGCTGGAGCATCCGCAACGCGTGCTGTCGCGCGACCAGATGCTCGAACTCGCCAATGGCCGCGAGGCGATCCTCTTCGACCGCAGCATCGACGTCACCGTCGGCCGGCTGCGCAAGCGCCTGCAGGACGACGGCAAGGAACCGACGCTTATCAAGACGGTGCGCGGCGAAGGCTACGTGCTGGCAACGAACGTGGAGGCGGTCTGATGCGCTGGCTGCCGCGCTCCCTCTTCGGCCGCCTGGCGCTGCTGATGATCGTCGGCCTGGTCGTCGCGCAAATGGCGGGGGCGGTCATTCATCTCGCCGAGCGCAGCCGCACGGTGGGGCATACCGTCAGCCATGAACTCGCGCAACGGCTCGCCGCCGTCTATCGCGCCATCGATAGCCAGGGCGCGGGAGAGCGGCGGCGTCTTGCCGTCCTCTTGTCGGCGCCGCGCCAGCAGCTCGCCATCGAGACCGCCGCCCCGCCAGGCACGGCCCGTTCGGAGCTGCTGGCCGATTTCCCCGCTCGCCTGCATGAATTGCTCGGCGACGGTGTCGAGGTCCGGCCGGTCGAACTGCCGCGCTTCGGCGCCTTCGCCTTCGACCTCTACCTGCGACTTTCTTCCGGCGAATGGCTGCGGGTGCGCGGCAGCGCGCCCGAGGAAATCTTCGCCCAGCCATGGCACCTCGCGCTCAATCTGGCGCTGATGCTGCTCGCGGTCGTCGTTCTGGTCGTCGTCGCCGCCCGCAGCACCGTGCGCCCGCTGACCGAGCTGGCGCGGGCCGCGCATGGCCTGGCCGACGACCTGAAGCGTCCGCCCCTGCCGGAAGACGGCCCCACCGAAGTCCGCGAGGCGGCGCACGCCTTCAATGTCATGCAGACGCGGATCCGCGGCGGCATCGAGGAACGCGAACGCTTTCTCGCCGCGGTGTCGCACGATCTCAAGACCCCCGTGACGCGGCTGCGCCTGCGCACCGAAATGCTCGCCGACGCCGACCTGCGCAACCGCTTCCGCAACGACATCGAGGACATGCAGCAGTTGCTCGACGGCACGCTCGACTTCCTGCGCGGCAAGTCGGTGGACGAGCCGCTGCGGGCGATCGACCTCGTCGCGCTGGCCGAAAGCCTGGCCGACGATTTCTCGACCCAGGGCGAGGTGACGCTGCACGGGCCCGAGAGCCTGCGCATCGTCGGGCGGCCGCTGGCGTTGAAGCGCGCGCTGGCCAATCTGATCGACAATGCCCTCAAGTACGGCGGACAGGCGCAAGTCGAGATCAAGATCGCGCCCGACGGCGTGCTTGTTTCGGTCGAGGACTCCGGCCCCGGCCTGCCCGAAACCGAACTCGAAAAAGTGTTCGAGCCGTTCTATCGTCTCGAGGCCTCGCGCAGCCGGGAAACCGGCGGCGCCGGTCTCGGACTCGCCATCGTCCGCCAGATCGCCCGCGGCCACGATGGCGAGGTCACCCTGGTCAATTGCGAGCGCGGCGGATTGCGTGCGACACTCCATCTCCCCGCTCATTTGTCTCTCGTCCCGCGGAATCCCTGAAAGCCCGACCATGAAGAAGCCGTCATCGCGCACCCTTGCCTTCGCCGCCATCGGGCTCGTTTTTCTCGCCGCCTTCGGCTGGATCATGGCCACGCAAGGCCCGCTGGCCCCCGTCAAGGTCACCGTGGCCCAGGCGGCCGAAGCGAAGCTCGAACGCACGCTGTTCGGCATCGGCACCGTCGAGGCGCGGCGCAGCCACGCCATCGGCCCGACGCTGGCCGGCCGCGTCGCCCGCGTGCTCGTCGATCAGGGCGATACCGTGACGGCGGGCCAGTTGCTGGCCGAGATGGACCCGGTCGATCTCGATGCGCGCCAGGCCGCCAGCAGCGCCACCGCGTCGCGCGCGGAACAACTCGTGGCCTCGGCTCGGGCGACGCTGGCCGAAACCGACAGCCGCGCCCGCCTCGCGCAGAACAGCGCGGAACGCTACGCCGACCTGCGGCGCAAGAACTTCGTCAGTCAGGAAGCGGCCGACGCCAAGGCGCACGAAGCCGCCGCGGCGCGCGCCGCGCAGGATGCGGCGACCGCGGCACTCGCCGCCGCCGGGGACGAAGCGCGCCGCACCCGCTCCGACCTTTCCGGGCTGGGCAAGAGTCGAGAGCACCTGCGCCTCGTCAGCCCGGTGGATGGCATCGTAGCCGCGCGCCTGGCCGAGCCGGGCTCGACCGTGGTCGCCGGCCAGGCCGTCGTGCAGGTCATCGACCCGGCCACGCTGTGGCTACGCCTGCGCGTCGATCAGGGCCGCTCGAGCGGGCTGGCCGTGGGGCTGCCGGCCGAAATCGCGCTGCGCTCGCGTCCCGGCAAGAAGCTCAAGGGCCGCGTCGAGCGCGTCGATCTGGTCGGCGACGCGGTGACCGAGGAGCGCATCGCCAACGTCGTGTTCGAGACGCCGCCCGCGGGGCTCGCCATCGGCGAACTGGCCGAGGTCACGCTGCGCCTGCCGCCGATCGAGAAGGCGCTGGCGATTCCCGCCGCCGCGCTCGCGCGCCAGGGCGTGCAAGAAGGCGTCTGGCGTCCGCATGAAGGACGCGCGCGCTTCGCGCCCGTCGTCGCCGGCGCCGCCTCGAGCGACGGCTTGATCGAGATCCGGCAGGGCCTCGCGGCGGGCGACGCGGTAGTCGTTTATAGCGGCCGCGCGCTCGCCGCCGATGCGCGCATCAAGGTCGTCGAGGCGCTGACAAAGCCATGATCAACCTCGCCGGTCGCGACATTCTCCACGGCTGGGGCAAGTTTCTGTTCACCGGCGTCGGGCTGGGGCTGTTGATCGGCGCCACGCTGACCATGGCCGGGGTTTTCCGCGGCATGGTGGATGACGGCCAGGTGCTGATCGACAACAGCGGCGCCGACCTCTGGGTGGTGCAGCAGGGCACGCTGGGACCCTATGCCGAGCCGTCTTCCATCCGCGACGACGTCTGGCGCGGCATCAGTGGCATGCCCGGCGTGGCGGAGACCGGCAACGCCGCCTATCTGACGATCCAGATGGCGCACGCCGGCCGCGAAACGCGCGTGATGATCGTCGGCATCGAGGTCGACCGGCCCAATCGCCCCGGCGCGCCGCCCTATCTCGCCGCCGGCCGGCCGATCCTGCAGGGCCATTACGAAGCCATCGCCGACGAGAAGACGGGGCTCAAGCTCGGCGAGCGCGTGCGCATCCGCCGCCACGACTACACGGTCGTCGGCCTGGCGCGGCGCATGGTGTCGTCCTCCGGCGACCCGATGATTTTCGTGCCGCTCAAGGACGCGCAGGAAATCCAGTTCCTCCGGGACAACGACGCGCTGGTGAACGAGCGCGCGCGCACCGCAGCCAACCCGGCCTTCAACCGCCCCGGCGTGCCCGGCCTGCTCGAAGCCGCGCAGGGCGCCGCCACGCAAAGCCGCAACGTGAACACCGTGCTGGTGCGCCTGACACCGGGCGCCGACCCGGAGGCGGTGGCCAGCGAAATCCGCCGCTGGAAGCGGCTCACCGCCTACACCCGCGCGCAGATGGAGGACATTCTCATCGCCAAGCTGATCGCCACCTCGGCCAAGCAGATCGGCATGTTCCTGGTCATCCTCGCCATCGTCACCGCCGCCATCGTCGCCTTCATCATCTACACCATGACGCTGGCCAAGGTGCGCGAGATCGCCGTGTTGAAGCTGATCGGCGCGAGGAACCGCATCATCGCCGGCATGATCCTGCAGCAGGCACTGGGGCTCGGCTTCATCGGTTTCCTCGTCGGCCGCGTTTCCGCCGGGCTGTGGGGGCCGGCCTTTCCGAAATACGTGCTGCTGCTGCCGGCCGACGCCATCGCCGGCTTCGTCATCGTCATGGCGATCTGCGCGCTGGCGAGTCTCTTCGCCATCCGCGCCGCGCTCGCCATCGACCCCGCGGAGGCCATCGGTGGATAGGCCCGACACTCCCGCGATCAGGCTCACCGGCCTGAAAAAACGCTACGGCACGGGCGATGCCGCCGTCGACGCGCTGAAGGGCGTCGACATGACGATCTGGCCCGGCGAAGTGGTCGGCCTCGTCGGCCCCAGCGGCTCGGGCAAGACCACGCTGCTCAAATGCCTCGGCGCGGTGATCGAACCGACCGGCGGCCACATGGAACTGGCCGGCGAGACCATCTACGACCACGGCTGGAAGATTCCCGACCTGCGCGCGCTGCGCCGCGACCGCATCGGCTTCGTCTTCCAGGCGCCCTACCTGATTCCCTTCCTCGACGTCACCGACAACGTCGCGCTGCTGCCGATGCTGGCGGGCAAGGACAACGCCGCCGCCCGCCGCCGCGCGCTGGAACTGCTGACCGCGCTCGACGTCGCCCACCGCGCCCGCGCGCAGGTGTCGCAACTCTCGGGCGGCGAGCAGCAGCGCGTCGCCATCGCCCGCTCGCTCGCCAACCACGCGCCGATCATTCTCGCCGACGAGCCGACCGCGCCGCTCGATTCCGAACGGGCATTGACCGTGATACGCATCCTCAACGAAATGGCCGTGCAGTACCAGACCGCGATCATCGTCGTCACCCACGACGAAAAGATCATCCCCACCTTCAAGCGCATCTACCACATCCGCGACGGCAAGACGCACGAAGAGGCTGGCGAAGGACGGGCGATCTGAAGGTATCGACCCGATGAAATTCACCACCCACCCGCTCTGGCTCGTCGGCTTCCGCCCCTTCTTCGCGCTGGCCTGCCTCGCCGGCGCCACGCTGCCGCTGGCCTGGGCGCTGATGTTCACCGGCGCCGTGTCGCCGGCGCCGTCCCAGGGGATACCGCTTCGCATAACTTTTGCCGCGCCGGCACTGCAATGGCACGCCCACGAGATGTTCTTCGGCTTCGGCTGGGCGATGCTCGGCGGCTTCCTGCTGACCTCGACCAAGAACTGGGTCGGCGTGCGCGGCTACCACGGCGGCACGCTGGTGTTCCTCGCAGCCGCGTGGCTGTTCGAGCGCATCGGCATGATCTTCGGCGGCGCCTGGCCGCCCGCGCTGTTCGGGCTGTCGAACTTTCTCTTTCTCGCGACCATCGTCGCGCTGCTGCTGGGCACCCTGATCGGCCAGCGCGAGAAGGACAGCTACCGCGACAACCTCTACTTCATGCTGGCGCTGCCGCTGTTCCTGCCGGCAAAATTTCTGCTGCTTTCCCCCGATCACTTCGCCGCCGGCTGGAACATGACGCTGGCGCTGTTCCGCCTGGCCTTCCTGCTCATGCTCGAGCGCACGCTGACGCAGTTCATGAAGGCGGCGTTCCAGCTCGCGCTGCCGCGGATCGCGGCGCTCGACCACGCCATCAAGGGCGCCGCCCTGGCGCTGGCGTTCGCGCCCTGGCTGGCCGGGTGGCTGGCCGATGGCGCGGCGCTGCTGCTCGCCCTGCTGCTGTTCGTCCGCTGGTTGCTGTGGCGGCCGAACGTGGCGCTGCGCCGGCTCGACATCGGCATCATGTACCTGGGCTACCTCGCCATCGTCGCGCAACTGGCGCTCGACGTGCTCGGTCGCTGGCGCGGCCACGCCTGGGTCGGCACGGTCTCCGCGCACGTCTTCACCCTCGGCGCGATGGGCCTGGTGGTGCCGGCGATGATCGTCCGCATCGCCAGGGGCCACACCGGCCGCAAGGTGGCATTCGACGCGCTCGACAAGGCGGCGCTGTGGCTGATGCTGGCGGGCCTGGCCACCCGCGTCCTCGCGCCGCAACTGTTCCCCGGCGCCTATGCCATGTGGATCCATCTGACGGCGACCTGCTGGCTGCTCTGCTTCGGCCTGCTCGGCTGGCGCTATATCCCGTGGCTCATGCAGCCCCGCGCCGACGGCAAGACGCACTGAATCATGACTAAGTCATGTCGCCCGACTATCGCTCTAAGTCGTTATTCAACGCACACCGACAGATGTCGCGGGCAACCCGCGCGCCACTGACATAGAAGTCGCCCGCACCGGCAGCTTCGATATCGCGCGCCAGGTCGTCCAGCCAATCCAGGTGCTTGGCCATGAATTCCTTGCAGGCTTGCTCGTCGCCGCCGAGCGACAAGTGCGACATGTATTCGAAGAGAAGCGCGGCATGGTCCGGCATCGAGCCTAGCGCCTCGGGTATCTCGATGCCTTCGGCTTGATACCGCCGCATCATGTCCACGGCTGGATCGCCCATCAGCAGGCCTTTCTCCTGCGCCATCGGCAAATGGCAGCCGGGGTCGTTCGACCATTTCTTGTAAACGCTTTCAACGGGCACGATATAGGGCGGCAACGGACCGAGGAAAAGCCGCCGGTACTCGCTGTCGAGTTGCGCCCGCACATCCCCCGACGCAGCGAGGCCCCGGCTTGGGGCGGGATCGAGCCCCAGCAGCCGAAGGCGCTCGTCGAAAAACCCGGCCAGCCTGCCGGAAGCCACGTCCTCGGCGAAATCCGCCGAGGGTTCCTTGAAGAACTCGCTCAACTGCGCGTAGATCCCGGACCAGAAGAGGTTTGCCGGCTGGCTGCCGATGTCGGACATATCCATCCTCTTCACGCTCCGGAATTCGCCGCCCGATGCTTACGCCCGGGTCCGCGCCAGGAAGAACGTCGATGGCTTGGTGCCGGCATCGATATTGAGCATGCTGCGCCCCTGCGACCGCGCCTGGGCACCAAGGACTTCCACCTTGCCGAAGCTCAGCGCATGCCCGGGGCATTTCGTCACGCACGCCGGCTCTTCGCCGCGGGCAAGCCGATGCGCGCAGTAGGTGCACTTGTCGGCGACGTGTCGCTCCTCGTCGAAGCCCATGGCGCCATAGGGGCAGGCCCAGGCGCAGAAGCGGCAGCCGATGCACTTGCTTTGGTCGATCAGCACGACACCGTCGTCGGCGCGCTTGAAGATGGCGCCGGTGGGGCAGGCCTGCCGGCAGGCCGGCTGTTCGCAATGCATGCAAGGCATCGACATGAAGGACAGTCGGCTGCCGGCTTTCGGGTCGATGCGGACAACCTTGTTGCGGGTCTTCGTGGCACCGTTCTCGATCTTGCAGGATGTTTCGCAGGATCGACATCCGATGCAACGCTCGATATCCACCATGATGGCATATTGGCTCATTTCAATTCCTTTCCAGATCCTGATGTTGCTGACATTGAGCGTTCGTTAGGCCTTGACGATCCGGCAAACCAGCGCCTTGTAGTTGACCTGGTCGGAGACCGGGCAGCGCTTGTTCTTGTCGACGATGTAGTTGATCGACTTCCATGGACTGAACGGCTGGTGGTGCGAATAGGTATTGGGCACGAACACCGTGTCCTTGCGTATGCCCTCATAGACCCAGGCCTTGGCCAGGACGTAACCCATGACGCCCTCCACTCTGACCGTGTCGCCGGTCGCCACGCCGATTTTTGCGGCTTTCTCGGGATGGATCATGCAGAACTGGTCGGGTGACTGCTCGTTGAGGCTGGCTATCCAGTGGGTGCCGTCGCCGAAGTGCGCGGCACTGGGCCGTCCGGTGGTCAGATACAGATCGAATTCCGCCAGTTCCGGTTTCGCCGGATACTTGATCCTGACCCGTCGCGCCCGCATGTTGCCGACCGCCACGATCCCCTTCATCAGCGAAGTGATGCCGACATCCGCATCCGAATCCAGATACTCCAGATAGGGCAGCCCGTCTTTCATGCCGATTTCCGGGTCTACATAGAATTCGGGCAGCGGGCTGATGCCCTGGGCCGCATACATCTTCTCCAGTTCCTCGGTCCAGATTTCGATCTTGCCCGAGGGCCGGGGGAATTGTCCCTTCTTGCCGGGTACGCCGTCCTTTTCGGTGTACAGCGTGCCCACCTCGGGCGAGTCCGGTTTGGGCAGTGGCCCCCTCAGCGCGGCATCCTTCGCGGCAAGGAAGCGCTCCGGCGAAAAACCGGTCTTCTTGGCCATGACTCGCTGCAGAACGATGGGGTCCTTGTATTCGTCCTTGAAAATGTCGCCCCAACCCATCTTCTTGCCGAGCTCGATAAAAATCCAGCGCTCCGGCCAGGCCTGATGCATGGGCTTGATGATCTGCGGCACGAAAATATTTCGACGCTCGTCGGAAACAGGTGTCACGCCGCCAGACTCCGCCCAGGGCGATACCGGCAGGATGTAGTCGAAATACAGCGTTTCGGCGCTGGGGAACATGCTGTAGTAAACCGACACATCCAGGTTGTCGAGGGCGGTTTCGGCCCGCCCGATGTCGCCCCACTGCACCAGCGGGTTGCTGGTGGAGATAAAGGCCTTGATCGGATAGGGCTTGCCGGTGATCATCGCCTCGACCCAGGCAATGGGCGATCTGCCCAGCCGTTGCCGCTTGGGTTTGACCACCCGGTCGTCCGGCACCGAAATGCTGCCCATTGGCGTCGCGCCGTTATTGCCGCAACCGTAACCCATCGAGGGCTTGCCGTAATGGCCGGTGATCGCGGCGAGCATGTGGAAGGCGCGGTGCGTGATGTGGCCGTTGGTGTGGTGGCTCAGGCCCGCATTCCCCATGATGACCGCCTTCTCGGTGCGGGCATACTCTTCCGAAATCTCCTTGATGGTCGCGGCCGGGATGCCGGTCACCTTCTCGGCCCATTCCGGGGTGTATTTTTTCTCGGCGAGGAAGGCCTTCAGCTTGTCGAAGCCCAGTACCTTCTTCTCGATGAACTCCTTGTTGTGCAGGTCCTTCTCGATGATGTGCGTCATCATCGCCAGGGCCAGCGCCATGTCGGTCGAGGGCTTGATCGGCAGCCACAGATCGGCCAGGCCGGCGGTTTCCGACATGCGCGGGTCCACCGCGATTATCTTGGCCTTGCCCATGACCCGCCGGTCATTGACCTTGCCATATGCCAC
>JAUYFI010000140.1 GCA_030691075.1 Sulfurisoma sp.
TCCACCAGGCCGGGGATGTGGGCGAGCCGGGTTTGCAGATCCGCCGCCAGGCCGCGCAGGGTGTCCACGTCATCGCCGAAGATTTTCAGCACGATCTGCGCGCGCACCCCGGACAGCATGTGGTCGAGCCGGTGCGAGATGGGCTGGCCGGTGTTGACCGAGGCGGGAAGTGGTGCGAGGCGGTCGCGGATGTCCTGCAAAACGGCCTCGCGGGAACGGGCGGATTTTTTCAGATCCGCGTCGATCTCGCTGTAATGCACGCCTTCCGCATGCTCGTCCAGCTCGGCGCGGCCGGTGCGCCGCCCCACCTGGGTCACTTCCGGCACTTGCAGGATCAGCTGCTCCGCCAAAGTGCCGATGCGGTTGGCTTCCGTCAAGGAGGTGCCCGGGTTCATAACGGCCGTGATGGTAAGCGTGCCTTCGTTAAACGCAGGCAGGAAGGAACGGGCGAAGAACGGCACCGCGGCCGCCGCGAGCGCCACCGCGAGCAAGCCTCCGCCGAGCACCAGCTTGCTGTGGTCGAACGACCATTGCAGCAGGCCCGTATCCCATTGCTTGAGCTTTTTGACGACCGGGCTGTCGTCGTGCTCCAGGCGCTTCATTTTCGGCAGCAGGTAATAGCACAGCACCGGCGTCAGCGTCACCGATACCAGCATGCTGGCGAGGATGGACACGATGTAGGCCACGCCCAGCGGCGCGAACAGCTTGCCCTCGATGCCGGAAAGGACGAACAGCGGCACGAACACCAGCACGATGATGAGGGTGGCGTAGACGATGGCGGATCGCACTTCCAGCGTGGCGGCGGCAATCACTTCCAGCACCGGCGCTTTGTCGCCCTCCGCCCGATTCTGCTTGAGCCGCCGGAACACGTTCTCCACCCCCACCACCGCATCGTCGACCAGCTCGCCGATGGCAATGGCCAGCCCCCCCAGCGTCATGGTGTTGATGGAGAGCCCGAAATATTTGAATACCAGCACCGTGATCAGGATGGAGACGGGGATCGCGGTGAGCGAGATGAAGGTGGTGCGGAAATTGAGCAGAAACAGGAACAGCACCACCGCCACCATGATGGCGCCGTCGCGCAGGGCCTCTTCCACGTTGCTCACCGAGCTTTCGATAAAATTGGCCTGCTTGAACAGGATGTCTTTCACGGCGATGCCGGCAGGCATGCCCTTGTTCATCTCCGCGAGCGCCGCCTCGATTTCGCGCGTCAGCTTGACCGTATCCGCAGCGGGCTGCTTCTGCACCGACAGGATCACCGCCGGTTTGCCCATGAAGCTCGCGTCGCCGCGTTTCAGGCGGGCGGCGAAGTCCACCTTGGCGACTTGCTTGAGCAGGATGACCGCCCCGTCGCGGTTGCCGACCCCCAGGTCCAGCAAGTCTTCCAGCCTGGTGGTGCGCCCGATATTGCGGATCAGGTTTTCCTGTGCCTGCGATTCCAAAAAGCCGCCGCTGGTGTTGGCGGCGAAATTCTTCAGCGTCGCTTCCATCTGTTCCAGCGTGATGCCCAAGCGGTCGAGATTGGCCGGGTCTGGGGTGACGCGGTATTGCTTCACCTCGCCGCCGATGGGGATGACTTGCG
>JAUYFI010000141.1 GCA_030691075.1 Sulfurisoma sp.
CCCCACCCAGGCCATGCGATAGCCGCCGGCCTCGACGATGGCCCGGCACATCTCCGTCATCAGCTCCTGCTCGTCCCCGGCGCGCACCAGGGCCTGATTGCCGGCGGAAAGAACGCGTAGCGCCTGGTTGGCGCGGGCGAGGCGGCGCTCCCGGTCCTCGATGGCGGCGGCGGATTCATCCAGCATCCGCGCCAGCCGCCCGACTTCGTCGTTGGTGTGCGGCAGCCCGCTGCGGGCGGCGAGGTCGCCGGCGCTGTGGCGTTCCGCCGCGCGCGCCAGCGCCAGCAGCGGTCGCAGCAGCAGCCGGTTGCCGCCCCAGACCGCGAGCCCCAGCGTGGCGACGAGCACGGCCAACGCGAGGGCGAGGCCGATCCACAATTCGCGCTGCGCCGGGGCGACCACCGTCGCCTTCGGCAGGGCCAGCCACAGAGTCAGGCGGCCGGACAAGGTGTCCAGCAGCGGCGTGAAGCCGTATAGCTTGCGCACCCCATCGAGACCGACCGCCTCCACCGTGCCTTCGCCGCCGACGGCGACGATGTGCCGGAACACGGGTTGATTCGCGATGCTCTTGCCGATAAAGCCTTCCGGGTCGGGGTGGCGCACGACGGCGACCCCCCGGCCGTCCACCACCACCAGCCGGGCATCTTCCGGCAGCCGGATCTCGGCCAGCTCCCGCTGCAGCCATGCCATGTCCAGCGCCAAATAAAAGACGGCCGTAACGCGCCCGGCCTCGTCGTGCCGCGCCTTGGCGAAGGCGATGGCCGGTTTGCCGAGGGTACGGCCGATCAGCACGTCGCTGACCACCATCTCGCGCGAGCGCAGAGCCTGCCGGAAATAGTCGCGGTCGGCCAGGTTGACGCGGCCTTGGGGAGGGATCGCGGCGCAGGCGAGCACGCCGTCGGGCGACACCATCCCTATCTGGGAAAACGCCGCTTCCTGCCCCAGCCTTGCCGCCAGCACCCGCGAGCAGTCGGCGGCGGCCTCGGGGTGCAAATCGGGGCGCAGCAGCAGTCCGTTCAGAACGACTTCGGCCCGCGCGACAATGGACTGCTGCCGGGCGGCGATCAGCTTCGCGTCGATCAGGAGATGTTCCGTGGCATTCTCTAGCCGCTCGTCGCGGTGATCGAGCGTGTGCCAGACGATCAGCGCGGTCAGCGCGGCGAACGCCGCCAGCAGCAGCAGGAGCAGGCGGCCGCGCAGGCCGAGGGCGTAAGGGAGTTTCATGTCGTCCCGGGCTTCCATGGCGGGCTGGCGGCGGCCGTTCGCGCTAGGCGGGGGGGGGGGGGGCACTGCAGACAGAAGCTTCATGGTCGCCGCCTTGTCGTATTGCAACGTAACACGGAGATTGTTACGTGATGTTCTTGGCCAGCGACAGCGGAATGTTTGGACTTAACGGATTCACACTGACGCGCAGCCTTGCCGGTTCAACAATCAAATCCATGTCTTCCATGGGAATGGCGCCGAGCAAAACCTGATTGCCAATCACCAGCGCACCCGTTACGCACTCACGTCCCAGCATTGAAATTCGGACGGGAGAAACATAGTCCACCAAGTGCGATTTGCCATCGGCGGTTTGTACCTCGCGTTGCGATCTTGCCCTAAGCTGCAATTGCATCGCAACGTGTTCTGGAATGCACAAGTGTAGCGCACCCGTGTCCACGACCGCGCTTGCATCGATTTCTTCCAAATCCTCGCGTGCATCATTGGCCAAGCGCAAATCGGCGTAGGTAATGCCCATGATGTTTCCTTTCGAGTGAAAGGTCGAGACTAAATGATTCCAGCAATTCAAGCAAATTCAAAACCGAAAACCGAAAAACCGGGGACACCCACGTTTTCCTCGCTCATGGGGCGCGAGTCATCGGGCCATTCCGCCCTGACGCGGGGCGCGTCCGCCAGATTCGATGTTCCCGACATCCAGCCCGAGCCGGCGGGCGGATTTCACATACGCTTCCGCAAAGCATTGTTCCGCCAGCCGCGCGTCACCCAGCTCGTGGAAGGCCAGCAAGGACACGATGTAATCGCGCTTGCCGAAATCGACGAAGGAGATTGGCGGCAGATGGGCATTGAGCAGTGGAACGTTGCATATCGCCCGGGACGTGCGTTTGTTCCCGTCTCTGA
>JAUYFI010000151.1 GCA_030691075.1 Sulfurisoma sp.
ATCAACCAAACGCGAGATTAACTCCACCATTTCCGCGGACACGCCATTGCGTGCCAGTGTCGTTGTCTTCATGCGCATCGCCTCCGTTTATGCGGTATGAAAACATTATAACTGGTAGTTCAGTAATTACCTACTCCCTTACAGTTCCGGAACCACATCCCCCGAGGAGGCAAGAAGCATCTACCGAATGTTTACAGCACACCGGGCAGAAATGCTCAGTGCCGATGCGGCACACGCTATCCAGATCACCAACAATAGCTATATCGGTTCCGCCGTCCCTAGGTTGGACGTTGCCTTGGACAGTGCCTACCAAGTCCTCTTCCCCGACCTCGCCACCCGCCACGCCGCCGAACTAACCGGCTTCACCGCTGCCAGCTTTTCGCCCGTCGACCTTCTGATCGACACTGGCGCACCCGACCAACTCCCCGCCGCCAACCTCCTCGACGCCACCGAATACAACGCCGACGGCAGCGAGCGCAAAGCCCGCAATCTCATCGTCGGCGACAAGGGTTTCAACATCATCCTCAAAGGCGGTGCCGGCGACGATGTCATTGTCGCCGGGGCCGGAAACGACTATCTTTACGGCGGTGATGACAACGACCAGCTCTACGGGGGTACCGGTACCGACCAGCTTTACGGCGGTGACGGCAACGACACCCTCGACGGCCGCGACAACGCCGGCGGTGACATTCTCGACGGCGGCGCCGGCACCGACACCTACTACGGTGACGAAGGTGACACCATCCGCGACAGCGATGGCAAAGGGATCGTCTATTTCAACGGCAAGCGGCTCACCTTCGCCACCCGCAAAACCGGCGAGACGGACTATACGGACACCAGCTCCGGCCTCAAATTCACCCTGACCGGCACCACCCTCCAAGTCGGCGACCCGCTCACCATCGAAGGTTTCGACAACGGCGAACTGGGCATCTATCTTGATGAAGAAGAAGACCCGGAAGATCCGGCCAAGCTGCCCGCCTACAACCCCAACAGCGCCGTACGCTTCTTCGCCAGCAGCCCGCTGGCGCTGGATCTGAATGGCAACGGCCTCATCGACGACATCGCCCTGACGAACTCGCCGGTCTATTTCGACCTCACCAACGACGGCATCGCAGAAAAAACCGGCTGGCTCGCCGCCACCGATGGCCTGCTGGGCCTGGACATGAACGGCAACGGCATTATCGACAACCGCAACGAACTGTTTGGCACCGATCCCCAGCACACCGCCTTCGACCGCATGCGGGAACTGGTCGATGCCAACCAGGACGGAACCATCAACGCCGACGACCCGCTGTTCGGGGCGCTGCGGGTCTGGCAGGACAGCAACCAGGACGGCATCAGCCAGGCCGGTGAACTCCACACCCTTGCCCAGCTCGGCATCACCGCCATCGACGCCACAGCAGTGGCGGTATCGCAAACCACCGCCCACGGCAACCGCATCATCGCCACCGCCGGGTTCACCCGTGATGGCGTACGGCAAACCGTGGTCGACATCGAATTCGCCTACGACCCGGCGCAAACCAATGCCAACCCCAATCGGCCGCTCGGCCTGCCGCCCACGCTGGACAGCGAGGTCTTCGACCTGCCCTGGCTCAGGGGCTACGGCGTCGTCAAGAGCCTGCCCATCGCCTATCAGCAAAGCCCGGCATTGCGCCAAGCCGCGAGCGACCTCGTGAATTCGGGATGGCAGAGCATCCTCACCCACTTCGACAGCTTCATGGCGAAATGGACCGGACTCGACGCAGCGCATCAGGCCAGGGGCGTCACCCGTACCAACCTCACCGCAGAAGACAAAGTCTGGATGCTGGAAAGCCTCATCGGGCAGGACGTAAGGAAGAGCGCCATCGAAGCCGCCAACTTCGGTACGGCAAGCTTTGCCGCCCGACAGGGCTGGGATCTGACTTATATCGATAGTCAATGGCAAAGCTTCGTGCAACGCGAAGCAGTGAGTTTTGCGGTGCAGATTGCAACCCACGACTGGCTCAAAGGAGCCAGCTACTCGTTGAACCAGGATCGCTTTATCACAACCGATGGCGCGCGGGTAGCCGCGAGCCTGCTCGACCGGTTCAACACCATCACCCAGAGCACGGAGGCGGCCTTTACGGCCAATGTTGTGATGCGGCTGAGGGGTGACGGCATGGCGCTGGATGCGGCGGCGCTGCGGCAAGGGCTGACGGATTCAGCCTTTAAGACGCTGTTTCAGACGGTGCTGGATCAGGCCTCGACGGCGACTATTGAAACAGTAGCCGTGGGCAGTAGTGGCGACGATGTCCTGGAGGGCGGCACCGGTGACGACATCCTGGAGGGTGGTGTCGGAAATGATGCTTTGTATGGTGGGCAGGGCAACGACATCTACATTTTTGGCAAAGGCTATGGTCAGGATGTCGTGTCCGACTACGGCTCGACGGCGGGCGGAAGCGACACGCTGCGCATGGCCGATGGTGTCGCGCCCGGCGAAGTGACCGTAACGCGGGACCAGTATCACCTCTATCTGAGCCTGAACAATGGCGCCGACCGGCTGACATTGCAGAACTGGTTCTATGGAGATGATTACAAGATCGAACGGGTGGAGTTTGCCGACCACACCGTCTGGACTGCGGCAGATCTTGCCAATCGCGTTGTGGTGGCGCCTGCCACCCAAAGCGACGATGCTTTATTCGGCAGTGAAGGCGACAACGTAATCGAGGGCCTTGGCGGCAATGACTACATCGCTGCCGGTGGCGGCAACGACACCCTGGACGGCGGCGCCGGCAACGATACGCTCGACGGCGGGGCGGGCAACGACACCTATCTGTTTGGTAGAGGCGACGGCCAGGACACGATATCGAGCTATGACGGGAACCAGAACAAGCAGGACGCTATCCGGTTCAAGGAGGGTGTAGCGCCGACGGATGTCGTGGTGAGCCGGCAGGGTGACCATCTCATGCTGAAGATCACGGGCACGCCCGATCAATTGACGGTGCAGAACTACTTCTCGAACGAAGGCGCTTTCATGGCCTATGGTGTCGAGGCGATCCGTTTTGCCGACAACACGAGTTGGGACTATGCCGCGATCAAGGCCAAGTCGCTGGAGGCGACGGCAGGCAACGACTGGCTTATAGGTGGTGGCGGTGACGATGCCCTGGGCGGATTGGGCGGCGACGACCACATTGAGGGGCGTGCCGGTGTTGATGTCCTGACCGGAGGTACGGGTAACGACACTCTGAATGGACAGGACGGCAACGACACCTTGGATGGTGGTGCCGGAAATGACAGCTTGCAAGGCGGTACCGGCAACGACATTTATGTCTTCGGCAATGGTTACGGGCAGGATGTCATCAACGACTACGAGTGGCCGACAGGCAACATCGATACCGTTCAAATGGCGGAAGGGGTCGCGCCGGCCGACGTGACGGTGACGCGGGACGCATATCACTTGTATCTGAGCTTGAACGGCGGCGCTGACCGGCTGACATTGCAGAACTGGTTCTATGGCGATGCGTACAAGATCGAACGGGTGAGCTTTGGGGGCGGCACCGTGTGGACTGCGGCCGAGCTTGCCAATCGCGTGGTGGTGGCTCCCGCCACCGCGAACGACGATGCTTTATTCGGCAGTGAAGGCGACAACGTAATTGAGGGCCTTGGCGGCAATGACTACATCGCTGCCGGCGGCGGCAACGACGCACTGGATGGCGGCGCCGGCAACGATTCGCTCGACGGCGGCGTTGGCAACGACGTCTATCGGTTTGGCGTTGGTGATGGTCAGGACACGATCACGAGCTATGAGGCAACCCAGACCAAGCAGGACGTGATCCAGTTCAAGGCAGGTGTGACGCCCGCTGATGTAGTAGTGAGCCGGCAGGGTGACAACCTGATTCTGAAGATCAACGGCACGCCGGATCAATTGGCGGTGCAGAACTACTTCTCCTACGAGGGCAGCTTTAACCCGTACGGGGTCGAGGCGATCCGGTTTGACGACAACACGAGTTGGGACCATGCGGC
>JAUYFI010000163.1 GCA_030691075.1 Sulfurisoma sp.
ATCCATAAGAATCCCTGAGGGCACTTATGAGGTAATAAACAACAGGGCAAGTCTTCTTGCGATCAATGTTGAGGTGAGCAACACAACCTTCTTCCCATTCTACTTCGGACATGTCATAGTCCTTCTTACAAACTACGGCCAACATGACTTACCGATAATGACCGGCGACAAGATTGCGACACTAGTCCTCCTACCTATGGATCAGCCTCTTGTGAGAATCTATGACCTGAACAACGCCATTGAGGCTGATGATGATGATGAGTAAGTTAATTTATTATATTAATAAAAAATATTAGGGTACTTTTAAAAATTATAATACATACCAAAAATCGTATGGAAAAAAACCCTTTTGCAGTATCATTTCAAATTTCATATTGTCAAATTTGCCATTTGTTTTAACAATTTCCGACTGTCTTAGTATTGGGTAGTCGTGATTAGATTCCTTAAGCTCATCAGCCAATTGCGATAAAGAATTCTGTAGAAATGCTAAACTATCTACAAGCATAAAAGAATTAAATTTAACCATGCGAAAATTCTCCATGTTGTAAGGTAGAATATAAAGGCTTTTCAACTCTCTTTTTGCAAGATTTTTGACAAGTATATGGAAGTCGTATTTGCTACCTGAAAAATAATTAAGACAGTTAAACCCCGTTTTTACTTTGCCGCAACTCAATTTTCAACAATAAACAAAAAGTAGTGTTCCATATTAAGACAGTTAAACCTCGTTTTTACTTTGCCGCAACTCAATTTTCAACAATAAACAAAAAGTAGTGTTCCATATTAAGTTTTAATTTCACACATTAAGTATCAGGCTAAACTCTGTATAAAAGTTTTGGAAATTTTCAATTCCAACTCTGTATTGCTACAGAATTTTTTTATAAAGATTTTTTTGAAAAACTCTGTATAATTTTTCCAATTAAGTGCAAGTATAAAATCATGGAGTTTTGAGGATTTTCAACTCCAACTCTTTATTGCTAAAGAATTTTCTGATACAGAGTTTTTGAAAAACTCTGTATAATTTTTACAATATTTTTACAAAAAACTCTGTATTTATAAGGAGTCAAAACTCCGTGAATGACTCTGGTGGAGTCAAAAATTGAGTTTGTTATTTTTTACCATTATGCATATATATCTTAAGACTTTTTTGTCTCTGCCTTCTTAGGTTGCAGGAGTTG
>JAUYFI010000170.1 GCA_030691075.1 Sulfurisoma sp.
TGGAAAATCGGATTGACGGCATGGGCAAGGACATGCAGGCGATGGAATTGCGCCTCGTCGTCAAGCTCGGCGCGTTTTTCGCCGTCGCCGTGGGCGTGCTCGTCGCCGTCTTGCGCATTCCGCACTGATTCATCCAAAACCGACTCCGGGCAGGGGTGGAGGAATGCGGTGGTCGAGAGGATGAAAGGGCCACTCGAATGACGCGAAACGGGTTATCCCCATTCGACACCGGGCGTCCCGGACCGGCGCGGAAAACGGACATCCAGGTTACCTTCCTCAATAGCGTGTTCCTGCTCGCCGGGGTGGTGGCCTTCGGCATGGGTTTCGTTCGCTGGGAGACCAGCGCGATCATGGGCACGATCGACTTCGTGTTCGCGGGCCTCAATTTTGCCCTGCTCGCCTGGCTCAATCGCCACAGGGACCAGGTGGCGACGATCGCCACGGTCGCCCTGATCCTCAGCTTCATCCTGTTCTTCGCCATCTATCTGCTGGCTCCTTACAACACCGTTCGGCTGTCCCTGTTTTTCCTCCTCGCCGCTTCGGCCTTCTTCCTCAAGGGCAGACGAGCTGGCCGCGTCTGGCTCGCCGTCATCGTCGCGAGCATTGTCGCCGCTCACTTGCTCGCGCCTCTGCGGACGGCTTATTCCCATGTCGATATCCTGACCACTTGCATCTACCTGCTGGCACTGGTCGTCATCTTCGAGAACTACGAAACATTCAAGGAGGGACAGCACCAGGGCGAGAGAGAGCGGGAGATTCTGCGGCTGACCGAAGAGCGCTGGCGGCTGGCCATCGAAGGCTCGGGCGATGCGATATGGGACTGGGACATCCCGTCGGACGAGCTACGCTATTCGCACAGTTTCGCGGCGATGCTGGGCTACGACGACAACGAACTCGGCCACGTCCGCGCGGCGCTGCTGCGGCGGCTGGTCGATCCGCGGGATGCCGGCAAGGCAGAGGCGGAACTGGAAGCCTGCCTGCACGGTCGCGTCGAACAATGCATCGCCGAGCAGCGGTTTCGTTGCCGGGATGGCAGTTGGAAGTGGATACTTTCCCGGGGCAAGGTGACCCTGCGCGATGATCAGGGGCGACCCTTGCGCATGTCCGGCACCCATGGCGACATCTCCGAACGCAAACAGGCGGAAGAAGCCTTGCAAGAGAGCAAGAACCTGCTCTCCACCATCACCGGCGCGGCCCGTGATGCCATTATCCTGATCGGCGACGCGGGAAACATCCTTTTCTGGAACGCCGCCGCGGAAAAGCTCTTCGGCTACCCCGCCGGGGAGATCATGGGGCGCAACATGCACCAGATCGTCGTCCCGGAACGTTTCCTGGGCGCCCACGAAACGGGATTCGCCCA
>JAUYFI010000132.1 GCA_030691075.1 Sulfurisoma sp.
CACCATGCTTGCCCTTGCCAATCAGCCCCAGCAGGTGCTCGCGCTCCGCATCCGTCAAATCAACCCGGTACTTGATCTTCATGTCAGCCTCCCGCCACGAAAGGCTCCAGCGCATGGCTTGCCATCCATCACCATTCACCGGAACGCATCGGCTTTCCCCATCAATTCTTCGATGACTGACTACTAGCCGAATGCTCGAAGAATGCACCGTTTGCCCGCGCTTGGCCGGCTTTCTGACCGAAGTCCGCGGCGCCCATCCCGACTATTTCGCCCGACCCGTCCCCGCCTTCGGCGACCCGCGCGCGCGCCTGCTGATCGTCGGCCTGGCGCCCGGCATGCACGGCGCCAACCGCACGGGCCGGCCATTTACCGGCGACCATGCCGGTATACTGCTCTACGAAGCGCTGCACCGCTTCGGCTTCGGCTCGAAGCCGGTGTCGGAGTCGGCCGACGACGATCTCGTGCTCAGCGACTGCCGCATCACCAATGCCGTGAAATGCCTGCCGCCGGCGAACAAGCCGGAGCCGGCGGAAATCCGCGCCTGCAACCGATTCCTCGCCGCCGAGCTGGCGGCCTCGCCCGAAGTGCGGGTGATCCTGGCGCTGGGACTGGTGGCGCACAAGGCAGTGCTGATGGCGGCGGGGCTGAAACAGAGCGCGCTGGCCTTCGGCCATGGCGTACGCCATGGCCTGCCGGACGGCAAGGTATTGATCGACTCCTATCATTGCAGCCGCTACAACACGCAGACGCGCCGTCTCACCAGCGCCGGGTTTCATGATGTCTTCCGAGCCATCCGCGCCGAACTCGACTGAAGCGTTTGATGCGAAGGAGTTTCTGGCGACGCTGACCGACGCGCCGGGTGTCTATCGCATGCTCGACGCGGGCGGGCGGGTGCTCTACGTCGGCAAGGCCAAGAACCTGAAGAAGCGCGTCTCGTCCTACTTTAGTTCCGGCATAACGCCCGCAAGCGGGCATGAGCCTTCACTGAAACTTCGTTTTCAAAAAACCGGCCACAGCCCGCGCATCGCGCTGATGCTGCAGCAGGTGGCGCAGGTCGAGACCACGGCGACGCGCTCCGAGGCCGAGGCGCTGATCCTCGAGAACACGCTGATCAAGAAGCTCGCACCGAAGTACAACATCCTCTTTCGCGACGACAAGTCCTATCCCTATATCATGCTGTCCGGCGACGAGTTTCCGCGGCTGGGTTTTCATCGCGGGGCCTTCGACAGGAAATCGCGCTACTTCGGTCCCTTCCCCAATGGCCATGCCGTGCGCGAGAGCATCCAGCTGCTGCAGAAGACCTTCCTCCTGCGCACCTGCGAGAATGCCGTGTTTGCTCATCGCTCGCGGCCCTGCCTGATGCACCAGATCCACCGCTGCAAGGCACCCTGCGTCGGGATGATCTCGGCGCAGGACTACGCGACCGATGCCCGCATGGCCGAACTCTTCCTGCGCGGTCGCCATGGCGAGGTCATCGACAAGCTGACGGCGACGATGGCCGCCGCCGCCGCCGACCTGCACTTCGAGCAGGCTGCCGCGCTGCGCGATCAGGTTCGTGCGCTGCAGGCCGTGCTGCATCGCCAATACGTGAGTTCGACGCACGGCGAAGACGTCGACGTACTCGCGGTGGCCACCGCGCCAG
Source organism: Sulfurisoma sp. (assembly GCA_030691075.1). Lineage (GTDB taxonomy): Bacteria > Pseudomonadota > Gammaproteobacteria > Burkholderiales > Rhodocyclaceae > Sulfurisoma. Next base: position 1,643 of record JAUYFI010000132.1, read on the forward strand.
GGGAGCTCTGCGTCAATCTCGCCATGGTGCGCGGCGGTCTGCACCTGGGCGACCGCGCCTTCTTTCCACGGGCCTCGGCCGCCGCCACGCCGGCCGAGGCGCTGGCCGCCTTCATTGGTCAGCACTATGTCGAGCACCCGCCGCCGGCGCGGCTGATCGTCGGCGCCGAGAGCCTGGATGGGATCGCGGAGGAGGGGGCGTGGGAAGTGGAGGGCCGCGAACTCGCTGCTACCGCCGCGCGCAATGAAATGGAGCGCGCCTGGCTGGGCATGGCCGAGAACAACGCGCGACTGGCCATCGAAACTCGCCGGCGCAGCCGCAGCCGCGCCGGCGCCAGGCTGGATGCGCTGGCCGAGGCGCTGGAGCTGGCCGAACCGCCGGCGCGCATCGAGTGCTTCGACATCAGCCACACCATGGGGGAGGGCACCGTGGCATCCTGCGTGGTTTGCGTCGATGGCGCGATGAAGAAATCCGACTACCGCCGCTTCAACATCGCCGGGATCCAACCGGGCGACGACTATGCCGCGATGCGCCAGGCATTGACTCGCCGCTACGAGAAGGTCGCCACCTTTGATGCCGCCGCGCCCGACCTGATCCTCATCGACGGCGGCAAGGGACAACACGGTGTTGCCCGCGAGGTACTGGCGGAACTGGGTCTGGCCTTTCTGCATAGCGTCGGCATCGCCAAGGGCGTGGAACGCAAGCCCGGCGCGGAAACGCTGTTCCGCGACAGCAGCCCCGACGAGCCGCTACAATTAGCCCCGGACCACCCCGGCTTCCATCTGCTCCAGGAGATCCGCGACGAGGCTCACCGTTTCGCCATCGCCGGCCATCGCGCGCGGCGCGCCAAGGCGCGAGGGCGCTCGAAGCTGGAGGATGTCGCCGGCATCGGCCCGGCACGGCGGCGCAAGCTGCTGGCGCAGTTCGGCGGGCTCGATGGCGTGGTGGCCGCCACTATCGAGGACCTGTGCCGCGTCGATGGCATCAGCCGCAAACTGGCCGAAGAGATACACCAGCAACTTCATAGCAACTGACGATGCCGCTCAACATACCGAACCTGCTGACCTGGGCGCGCATCCTGCTGATTCCGGCGTTCGTTTGCGTCTTCTACCTGCCGGCGGACTGGCTCACGCCGCTGCGGCAGAACCAGCTGGCCACGATCTTCTTCGTCATCGCGGCCGTGACCGACTGGTTCGACGGCTGGGTCGCGCGCAAGCTGGGGCAGATGACCGCCTTTGGCGCCTTCCTCGATCCCGTCGCCGACAAGCTCATGGTCGCCGCCGCGCTGGTGGTACTACTGAAGCTGGGGCGGGTCGACGCCGTCATCGCCTTCATCATCATCGGTCGCGAAATCACCATCTCGGCGCTGCGCGAATGGATGGCCAGCATCGGCGCCTCGAAGAGCGTGGCTGTCTCCCTCCTCGGCAAGCTCAAGACCACCGCGCAGATGATCGCGATCCCGCTGCTGCTGTTCCATGATCCGCTCGGGGCATTCGATCCGCAACTCGCCGGTACCTGGCTGATTTATGTCGCCGCCGTGCTCACGCTCTGGTCCATGGTCTACTACATGCGGATGGCATGGCCGGAGATCCTCGCGCGCACGGGCGGGAACGGCGGCGGCGAGTAATCCGCGAAAAAGTTGCGCATCGCGTTGACTCAACGCGAAAGGCCGATATAATTCGCGCCAGTTCTGCGGGAGTAGCTCAGTTGGTAGAGCGATACCTTGCCAAGGTATAGGTCGAGAGTTCGAGACTCTTCTCCCGCTCCAGAATTCTGGGGGAAAGCTTTGCTTTCCCCCTTTTAGTTTCAAAGTCCCTTCAGCGGGCAGCGGCGCGATGGCAGAGTGGTTATGCAGCGGCCTGCAAAGCCGCGTACCTCGGTTCGATTCCGGGTCGCGCCTCCAGATTTTCCCCTGCATGCGCCGCCGCCTTTCCGGCAAACTGATGCCTGAGCCCGGATGGTGAAATTGGTAGACACAAGGGACTTAAAATCCCTCGGCGCAAGCCGTGCCGGTTCGATTCCGGCTCCGGGCACCACTAGACGCAGAGCGGCTTTCCAGACGGAAGGCCATTTTTGTTTCTGCCCTTAAAACTTTCACGGGACACTGGTGGTGGGGCACTGCCAGAAAACGCCCCGCATCACTTCGCCCATGACACCCACCGCTGTCCCATGTGGGACAATTGATTGCGATTAAATTTCTAGTTGCACTTTATTGCCTGGATCCTTTTTTCCCAGGGCAAGTGTTGCTTCTGCGCTTCGTCATGCCAACGTTCCTCTTCCTCGTGGATATATCGCTGAGTCGTCCGGGCGTCGCTGTGCCGAGCATCTTTCTGGACGTATCGTTCGGTGATGCCGCTATCGATCTTGGCCGTAATGCCGGTATGGCGACCCCAGTGGGCTGATGCTGCACGAAGTTTTTCCTTCTTGTAATCGGATTCCGGCGGCAAGAGTTCAGCGGCGGCGAAGAAAATACGCTTCAGGATCTGGTTCAGTCGACGTGCCGTAATTGGACTGCGGTCCTTGAGCGACACCAGAATCGGCGTGTTTTCTGTTCGTTTCGGAACAGATGATAAGCCGAGGAACTTCCGGTATCGCATCAGTGCCTGCAACATATCGTCGGCAACCGGAACCTTGGCTTTCTTACCCCCCTTGCCGACAACATGCCACCACCACCGACCACGTTCCTCGCGAAAACTGTTCATGCGGTGAGACTCGAGTTCTCCGGCACGAGGTGCCAGCATGTACAGCACCGCGGCGATGAAGCGGGCCCGCTCGTATTCGGCGCATTCCTGATCGTTGGTCTGGGGCATGTTTTCGATCGCCTGGGTTACTGCGGCCCACATTTCCCCATCAAGGAAGCGTTCGACCTTCTCGGTTTCATCCGTTGTCGAAACGGCCAAAGGTGAGCCGGAATTTTCCATGGCCATCTTGCGCCGACGTTGCCGAATCAGGCCCAGAGGGTTGCCTGCAATATAACCTGCGTCGGTAAGGTAGCGCATCAAGGAATTGATTGCGGCCATGGCCGTAAGGACGGCGCTCTCGCTCAATGGGCCAACAAAAGGATGCCAAGTATCTGATGTCCGGTCAATCTTTGGGCCACACCATAGCTGTGATGGCTGTGGATCGGCCAGGAAGTTCAGATAACCCTCGAAGTCTTGGCGGTTCAGGCTTGACAAGGGTTTCCCGCATTCAACCAAAGCCCACAACAGAAGACGCTCTGTTTCGCGCTGGTAAATTCGTAGCGTACCTGGTGATCGGTCGTACTCACCAAGAAAGCACCGGATCGCTTCAAAATCTGTGTTGGCTTGGATTTGCAATCGAGCCTTGTCCGCTCGGTTTTCGCCTTGGTGGCCGTCAAGGTCAACAGGGATCTGAATAAAATTCAGTGGTCGAATCGGTACGACCGTTTTTTGGTTGGATGGAGGTGAAGCCTGTGTTGGCGACGGACTTGGCGATTTCATGGAGGCATTCTACTAGTCGGTCACGTTGAAACGCGAGGATGCATGCGAGCAAGGTACCCGTCCGGCCGACAGCACCTACCAACACGACGCGAAGATGAGCAGAATCAGCGAGGCTGCCAGAGATGCGGCAGCAGGGCATCGAGGTCGGCTGCCCCCCTACCCAAAGGGCGTAGACCCGCTTCCCGCCTGCCTGTTTCAGGCGACGCGCCGGACGGATACCGCCTTGAAACGAGCTACTCCCAGGTCGATGCCTTCGAGGACCAGGGTGAGATCGGTGAGCGTCAGTTGATGGGCGGCGGGTATCCGGAAGCGTCCCCGCTCCAGTCGCTTGTAGGCGAGCCAGAAGCCGTGGCGATCCCACCACAGGAGCTTGACCTTGTCTCGGCCGCGATTGAAGAATACGAAGAGACTGCCGGACAGGGGCGAGACCGGCAGGCTGTTCTGTACCCAGGTCGCCAAGCCGTCAATGGACTTTCTCATGTCGATGGCCTCGGCCGCGACGTAAACCGGCACCCCGGCGCCGATCAGCATCGGGATTCCAGCAGGTCGAGCAGGCGGATGCGCAGTCCGGGCTGTCGATCATCGATGAGCTCGATGGGCGCGGTATCGGCCACGACGGGGCGCTCCGGACGGAGCGGGATCAGCGTCAGCGGCGAGCGATGCCGCG
>JAUYFI010000178.1 GCA_030691075.1 Sulfurisoma sp.
GTTCAACCTCGGCCTCGACCCCGACAAGGCGCGCGAATTCCACGACGAAACCCTGCCGCAAGCCGGCGCCAAGCTCGCCCATTTCTGCTCGATGTGCGGGCCGAACTTCTGCTCCATGAAAATCACCCAGGACGTGCGGGAATTTGCCGAGAAGGGCATGGCGAAAAAATCCGTCGAATTCGTCGCGCAAGGTGCGGAGATCTACCGCAAGACCTGATGGCAGCCACCCGACGTTTTCATTATCGTATCGGCCCGCCGGGACAGGCCGGCCAGGAAATCACCGTCGCCATCGACCCAGCGACCCTGGACTGCCTCGAACCGGCGGCGGAGACCCATTCCTGGGCCCAACTGGCAAATCACCAGTGCCCCAACTGCCCGCTCGATCCGGTTGTCACTCCCCTCTGCCCCTTCGCGGCGCGGCTTGCAGCCGTGGTGCGTCATGTCGGAGAGATGCTGTCCTTCGAGACGGTGGATGTCGAGATAGAAAGCGGTACCCGCCGCATTCACGGCCGCGTGCCGGTGCAAACGGCGGCGCGCTCGCTGATCGGTCTCATCGCCGCCGTCTCCGGCTGTCCGCGCACTGCATTTCTGCGTCCCATGGCGTGGTTTCATCTACCGCTGGCCGACGAAGAGGAAACGCTGTTTCGCGCGGCATCGAGCTACTTGCTGGGCCAGTACTTGCGCAGCCGCGCCGGCAAGATGCCCGACTGGACGCTCGACGGTCTCACAGCCGGTTATCAAGCTCTCCATACCGTCAATGTGGCAATGGCGCAGCGGCTGCGCGAAGCCTGCGAACAGGACGCGGCGGTCAATGCCGTTGTACTGCTCGACATGTTTGCCAAGGCCGTGCCTTATTCGGTGGATGAGTCGCTGGAATCGCTGCAACCCCTCTTCGCCGGAATGGGCGAAGACTGATGGATTGCCGCCCCACCTGCGGTGCCTGCTGCATCGCGCCGTCGATCAGCACCTTGGCCAAGCCGGCCGGTGTGCCATGCCATTACCTTGACACCGACCTTCGTTGCACAACCTTCGGACGACCCGAGCGGCCGGCGTGCTGCGTGGGCCTTCAACCTTCTCCGGAAATGTGCGGGGAGAACCGTGCGGCGGCGCTCGTCTTCCTCGCCATGCTGGAGGAAACTACGTCGCCCACAGCGCGTCCAGGTTCTTGATCCCCCACTTTGCCGCGTCCTCGCGGCCGACGATTTTCTCGGCGGTGCCGGGGCGGGAGAGGTCGATAAGCTCAGGCGGGATATAGACCTGCGATTTGGTCGAGAAAAACACTTTGACGCGCGGGGCCAGCAGTGACTTCTCGGACTGTTCGACCACCACGGCGAGCCGCCCGGACGATAGCTTGAGCAGCGAGCCGGTGGGATAGATGCCGATGCTCTTGACGAAGGCCTGGAAGACGCGCTCGTCGAAGTGTCCCTTGCACCATTCGGTCATCTTGCGGATCGATTCGGCCGGGTCCCAGCCAGTCTTGTAGGGGCGGTTGGAAGTAATGGCGTCGTAGACGTCGCAGACCGCGCCCATCCTGGCATGGAGGCTGATCCTGTCGCCCGCCAGCCGATCGGGGTAGCCGCTGCCATCGACCTTCTCGTGGTGGTGGAGACAGACGTCGAGCACCGTCGCGCTGGCGGATTTGCCTTCGACCAGCAGGCGGTGGCCCTCGACCGGGTGGCTCTTGATGATGGTGAACTCGTCATCGGTAAGCTTGCCCGGCTTGTTGAGCACCTCCATCGGCATCAGAGCCTTGCCCAGGTCATGCAGCAGGCCGGCCATGCCAGCCTCGCGCGTGTCCGCCTCGCTCAGCCCGAGCTGCCGCGCCAGCGCCACCATCAGGGCGCAGACCGCGACGGAATGCATATAGGTGTAATCGTCGGCCGTCTTGAGCCGCGCCAGGCTGATCAGCGCACCCGGGTTGCGCAGCACCGACGCGGCAATCTCCTCAACCAGTTCACCAGCCGCCTCCGAACTGATGGCCTTGCCCATGCGTACTTCCTGGAACATGGACACCACTGCGTCCTTGCCCTTGGCGCAGATCCTGGCGGCGCGCTTGACCTCGTCGACCATCGACACCTGCCTGGGCGGGGCGACAGCCTGCTCCGCCACTTCAAGCAGCGTCTTGGTGACTTCACGCTCGGCCTCTACCTGGGTCTCGCCCGGAACGTCGATGCCCTTGGAGACATCGATCCAGACTTCGGTAATGCCGCTTTCCAGAATGCGGCGAACATCTTCCGGGTCCTTCAGCGAGAACCTGGAACGCCAGAACGGGTGCTCCATCCACGAGCCGCAAAGCTCGTGCAAGTGCATCCCCAGTTGCAGGTCCTTGGCGTTGATTTTCTTGAGCACGGAGACGGCGGAATGGGTTCAGAAGGCGGCTGTTGATTCTACTAGTCGGTCACGTTGAAACGCGAGGATGCATGCGAGCAAGCTTACGCCGGGCATTTTGGGTGGTGAATCGCCATTTGACGGGAACTGCCTTGGCGTTGCGTTCGCGCACATTGGCCTCGACCTGTCGTCGCGGCGTGTCT